>NZ_JACGVN010000041.1:0-13816 GCF_014077245.1 Colwellia sp. BRX8-9 | reverse complement strand
CTTTTCGAAGATTCAAACCTTATCTATAAAACGTTAAGTTAACTACTTTACTCTAAAGTGATGTAGATAACTTATCAAAACGTTCGTTTGGGTTACCCCTTGGAACTGGAGCGCATTCTAGACATTTCTCGCTGGGCGTCAACCCTTTTTTGTCATAAATTTGAAATAATCGATCGTTCGGTCAATTAACATACATACCGCGTTGTTATTGAGCTTTATTAAAGCTACTACAGTAATTATTAATTTTTTATCAGTTATAACTAAACAAAACCTAACAATGATCATTTCAGTTTACTGTAGGGGATCTTGAGATATTCGTGGATTTTAGCTAATAAAAAAGCCTCTTAAAAGAGGCTTTCATTTCAACACTTAAAAAGTATAAGTTAACTTTGTTCTCTAGCGATTGCACGATAGGCAATATCTGTTCTGAATTGTACTTCTTCCCAGCTTATTTCGTGTAATAAAGCATAGGCAGATTTTTGCGCTTGTGTAACCGTTTCGCCTAATGCAGTAGCACAAAGCACTCGACCGCCAGCCGTCACTATCTCACCATTAATTTCAGTGGTGCCCGCATGGAATGTTTTTCTGTCGGGATGCTGGTTAGTTTCTAAACCTGAAATCACTTTACCTTTGGCGTAAGTGCCTGGATAACCGCCGGCCGCTAATACTACACCGACAGCTGGACGTGGATCAAAATCAATAGTCGCTGTATCTAACTTACCAGCACAGGCTAGTAAACATAACTCAACGATATCAGACTTTAAACGCATCATAATAGGTTGTGTTTCTGGATCACCAAATCGACAGTTGTATTCAATCACTTTTGGCGTACCTGTCGCATCTATCATTAAGCCAGCATATAAGAAACCAGTATAAGGGGCATCTTCTTTAGCCATACCCTGCACTGTAGGATATATGACTTCATCCATAATACGTTGATGAAGTTCAGCGGTAACTACTGGCGCTGGTGAATAAGCGCCCATACCACCTGTATTTGGTCCTTCGTCATTATTATAAGCACGCTTATGATCTTGACTTGTTGCCATGGCTAAAACATTTTTGCCATCAACCATAACAATAAAGCTCGCTTCTTCACCATCTAAAAATTCTTCGATGACAACACGATGCCCGGCATCTCCAAAAGCATTACCAGCAAGCATATCTTTAATAGCGTCTTCAGCTTCTGGCAATGTCATTGCGACAATAACGCCTTTACCAGCTGCTAAGCCATCAGCTTTAATAACAATAGGTGCGCCTTTTTCACGAACATAAGCTAACGCAGCTTCTATTTCAGTAAAATTTTGGTACCAGCCAGTAGGAATGTTGTGACGAGCTAAGAAGTCTTTAGTAAATGCTTTTGAACCTTCAAGTTGTGACGCTTTAGCACTTGGACCAAAAATAGTTAACCCCTCGGCTTGAAAGGCATCAACAACGCCGTCAACAAGTGGCTGCTCTGGGCCAACAATCGTTAGGGTAATGTTTTGAGTTTTAGCAAAGTCGACTAGTGCAGCAGTATCGCCAGCGGATATGGCAACATTTTCTACTTTATTTTCTGTTGCTGAACCGGCATTACCTGGTGCAACAAATACTTTTTCTACTTGTGATGATTGTGCAGCTTTCCATGCGAGTGCATGTTCACGACCACCACTACCTATTACTAAAACATTCATTTATCTTAACCCTACTTTATTTGCTAGAAAATATGCTAAAAAACTTGCGCCATTATAAGGGAAGTTATGGCGCAAGTCTTAAGATTATTTAGCTACTTTTGCAAATTTTAAAGTCATTCGATCACTTTCACCGATAGCCAGATATTTTTCTCTATCTTTATCTTTTAATGCAAGTGACGGGGGTAATGTCCAGACACCTTTTTCATAACTTGCTTTGTCTTTAGCATTAGCATTTACTTCACTACTGGCAATAAAAGTAAATCCAGCAGCTTCAGCTTGTGCAATTGTCTTCTCCACAGAAACATAGCCGCTATTCATATCGTTAGCTGTTGCGCCTTTTGGTAAACGATGCTCTACGACACCTAAAATACCACCAGTTTTTAATGCCTTAAAGGCATCAATAAATACTTGGCTAACACCTTCTTCTCCCCAGTTATGTAAATTACGAAAAGTAAGTACCATATCCGCAGAACCAGCGGGGGCTAATTCACTGGCTTTCTTAGGCACAAAGTTAGAGAGTTCAACTTCACTAAACATCTCATGACTAGCCAATTTTTTTACTAAATTTTTACGGGAATTACTGTAATAGTTGTCTTCACCGGTATCAGGATAATGAGCACCAATTAACTTTCCTTTGCCTTTTAACGCAGGGGCTAAAATCTCAGTGTACCAACCACCACCAGGTGTTATCTCAACAACAGTCATTGATGAATTAAAACCAAAAAATTCTAAGGTTTGTTGTGGATGACGGTATTCATCACGTATTTTATTAGCCGCTGATCTATGTTCACTAGCAACCGCTTGGGCTAACTGTGTATTAGCCATAGGTTGCATGGCTTGATCAGCGTAAGAAACGCTGGCTAATGACAGGCTAATGATTGAAGCTGATAATAAAGTTTTTATTGTTTTCATTTGCTTTTCCATATCAAGAATAAAGGTTAACTCGACATGTTATAGCAGATTTTAAAAGAAGAAACAGATAAGGGGGATAAAAGAAAAGTATTTAACCTTGTTGAAGTGTAACATTTTATCAACAAGGCTAATAAAGCCGTTATTTGGAAATGCTTTAAGCTGGTTAGTGAAAATTAAAAGCGGAAGCGCGGAGCGTAGTTTATCTACTTGAGCACTTCCAACGAATAATTTTATTTAACCAACGATAAGCAAACCTACTTAATGGCGGAAGTGACGCATTCCAGTGAACACCATAGCTATGTTATGTTCATCGGCAGCGGCAATAACTTCATTATCACGCATAGAACCGCCCGGTTGAATAACAGCAGTAATGCCCGCTTCAGCGGCAGCATCTAAGCCATCACGAAATGGAAAGAATGCATCAGATGCCATGACTGAACCTTTAACTTCTAAGTTTTCATCTGCAGCTTTGATACCAGCAACTTTAGCTGAGTAAACTCGGCTCATTTGACCGGCACCGACACCAATAGTCATGCTATTTTTAACGTAAACAATCGCATTAGATTTCACGTATTTCGCTACTTTCCAACAGAATTGTAAGTCACGCATTTCATCAGCAGTGGGTTGGCGTTTAGTAACAACTTTCAAATCATCGCTGGTCACTTTGCCTTGGTCTCTGTCTTGAACCAATAAGCCACCATTAACACGTTTAAGATCAAAACCGGTAGTTTTGGTCGACCATTCACCACAGGCTAATAAACGTAAGTTAGGTTTAGCAGCAACAATTTGTGCCGCAGCTTCTGAAACACTTGGCGCGATAATAACTTCGACAAACTGGCGAGAAACAATAGCTTCTGCTGTGTCGGCATCTAATTCACGGTTGAAGGCGATAATGCCACCAAATGCTGAGGTAGGATCTGTACGATAAGCACCTTCGTAAGCGGCTAAGATATTGTCACCAATAGAAACACCACAAGGGTTAGCATGTTTAACGATAACACACGCCGGCTCATCAAATTCTTTAACACATTCTAAAGCGGCATCCGTGTCAGCTATATTGTTATAAGAAAGCGCTTTACCTTGTAATTGCTTAGCCGTTGAAACCGATGCTTCTTCAGGATTTGCTTCGACATAAAAAGCAGCATCCTGATGCGAGTTTTCACCGTAACGTAAATCTTCAGTTTTAATAAACTGACTGTTAAAGGTGCGTGGAAATTTGTTTTTTTCTTTAAAGTTAACTTCGCTTTTTTCACCACTTCGCGCACTAAGCATTTTGCCAAAGTAATTTGCGATCATACCGTCGTAAGCTGCAGTATGTTCATAGGCAGCAATAGCTAAGTCAAAGCGTGTGTTATACGTTAATGAATCATCGTTACTATTCATTTCTGCTAATACGCGCTCATAATCGTGAGCATTAACAATAATCGTCACATCTTTATGATTTTTTGCCGCTGCACGAACCATAGTGGGTCCACCGATATCAATATTCTCAATCGCGTTTTCTAAGCTACAGTTTTCATCACTAACTGCGTTAGCAAATGGGTAAAGGTTAACGACAACAAGATCAATCGCGCTAATATCGTTTTCAGCCATAACGGCTTCATCCATACCACGGCGCGCTAAAATTCCGCCATGAACTTTTGGATGAAGTGTTTTAACACGACCGTCCATAATTTCAGGGTGACCTGTGTATTTAGAAACTTCAGTAACTTGTATACCATTATCAGCTAATAATTTTGCTGTGCCGCCGGTTGATAAAATATCAACACCTTTTTGCGCTAAACTACGAGCGAAATCGACAATACCTGTTTTATCAGAAACACTTAATAATGCACGTTTGATTGGGCGTGGAGTATCCATTGCTTTATTGTTAACCTTAAAGTTAGTTTAATTGTCTGGCCGTTGACATTTGTCCTTGGCAGTGATTTTTTAAAATAAATCCTTTACTCAGTAATGAGTAGCTAGCTGAAGAAAACCCCTTAGCTAGAAATAAAGAAAGCACCCTAGGGTGCTTTCGATTGACAGGGACAACCTGTCTATTTTTTAGTTCATGCCGTATTTTTTAAGCTTCTTACGTAAAGTACCACGGTTGATACCTAACAAGTTAGCTGCACGTGTTTGGTTACCGCGCGTATACTTCATAACTTCTTCTAACATTGGCGCTTCGATTTCAGAAAGTACAAGGTCGTACATATCATCTACATCATTACCATTTAATTGCGATAAGTAGTTACTGATAGCTTGTTTAGCTTGAGTACGTAATGGAGAATACTCAGCTTGAGTTTGGATCTTGCCAGTAACGAATGGTGATGAAATATTTTGTTCAAACATAAAGTTCAGACTCTTTCTAGTTAATTTAAATTATCAAAATACAGTTCTAATGCATCAAGTTGATCGGTAGATGACTCTAACGCATTAAAAACAGAACGAAATTTTTTCTCTTGATCATACGCGAGCATATACCAAGCAACGTGCTTACGAGCAAAACGAACACCCATAAAGTCACCGTAAAAGTTGTGTAAGTCCTTTACATGCCCAATAACTATCGGACAAATCTCTTCCAATGAGGGGGCAGACAAATGTTCACCCGTTTTCAAGAAATGATTAATCTCTCGAAAAATCCAAGGTTTCCCTTGGGCACCACGACCCACCATTACGGCATCAGCCCCAGTAAAATTTAATACCTGCGCCGCTTTGATTGCGCTGGTAATATCGCCATTAGCCACAACGGGAATACTAACCGCTTGCTTGATGGCTTTTATCGTTTCGTATTCCGCATCCCCTTTATAAAAATCATTACGGGTGCGACCATGAACGACTAAAGACTGAATACCGTTGTGCTCAGCAATTTTAGCAATTTCAATGCCGTTGCGAGTGTTCTCACACCAGCCGGTACGAATTTTAAGTGTTACTGGCACGTTTACCGCATCAACAACACTTCGCACTATTTCTTCAACTAATTTAGGTTCTTTTAATAATGCAGAACCCGCGAGCTTTTTATTGACCTTTTTAGCAGGACAGCCCATATTAATATCTATAATTTGTGCGCCATTTTCAACATTAACTTTAGCAGCAAACGCTAACTCTTCAGGATCTGAACCGGCAATTTGTACCGAACGAATACCTGCAAATTCACTATGAATACTTCGTCGCTTAGATTTTTCGGTATGCCATACTTTGGGATTAGACGAAATCATTTCTGACACGGCTAACCCTGCTCCCATTTGACAACACAGTTGTCGAAAAGGTTGGTCGGTTATTCCGGCCATTGGAGCAAGCATTACATTACTTGATAAAGTATACGAACCTATATTCATGTTGCTGTTTTTTTGAGCTACTATTCAAAAGGGCGCTAAGTTTACGTGTTTTTAAGGGAATTGAAAAGCATATAAATTGAACAATTCTTGCTTTTTTTTGCGTTTTTAATATTGACTTTTTGCAAACTATTGATGTGAGCAGAATTTGTACAAATAGCTAACGAATACTGCTCAATTAATAACAGGGTTTTTGACTAATTTTTTTTACCTGAAAGACGAACCCATTCATCTTGAACAGCAATGGCATCCATTTCACACCACTGACTATAAATATTTTGCAGTTCATTGGCCTGTTCTTCTAAAACACCTGACAGTGCAAGGTGACCATTTGGTGCAACAAATTCAATAATCGTTGGCGCTAATTCACGTAATGGTCCGGCTAAAATATTAGCGACAACCACATCAGCTTTAAAACTTGGCTGATCTTTTGGTAAGAAAAGTTCTAAACGGTCTGCAATACCGTTGCGCTCAGCATTTGCTTTACTTGCTTGTAATGCTTGTGGATCAATATCAATACCAATGACTTTTTTCGCGCCTAGCTTAAGTGCCGCCAGCGATAAAATTCCTGAACCACAACCAAAATCAACTACAGTTTTACCGACTAAATCTAATCCGTCTAACCAGGTTAAACATAATGCCGTGGTTGGATGGGTGCCTGTGCCAAACGCTAAACCTGGATCAAGCATAACATTAACCGCGGTTGGATCAGGAACTTCGCGCCAGCTTGGACAAATCCATAAACGCTCACCGAATTTCATTGGATGGAAGTTGTCCATCCACTCTCTTTCCCAATCTTTATCTTCAAGTTGCTCTAACTTGTAAGCCATATTGTTTTTATCTGGATGGATACTTTTCAAATAAGTAATGGTTTTATCCATGTCATGGCTGGCATCGAATAAGCCCATTACCACGGTATTGTGCCAATAGATAACTTCATCACCCGGAAGCGGCTCATAAATAGGGGTATCTTGGGCGTCGATAAACGTTACGGCTTGTGCGCCACAAGCACTTAACCAATCACTATATTTTTCTGATGTGTCTTCATTCGCACTCAAGCGAAGTTGTATCCAAGGCATGGGAGGTGCTCACTATAAATTTTTCACTAGTTTAGCATTTGTTAGTTAATACCTACAAAGACTTCTGCTAGAGTATTGCTAGGATAATTATTCCCTCTGGCCTAATAAGGAACTCTACGATGCTCGATCTTCTCCCTGATTTATATGACATTTACCCTAACGCATTAACACTGGCACAACCGCTATTTACTGACTATGGCAAAAATAACATTTTTTATGGGGAAATAGTCACCGTGTCTTGTTTTAATGACAATTCAAAAGTTAAAGCTTTGGTAGATACTGACGGCACAGGTAAAGTCATGGTTATTGATGGTAAAGCAAGTACCACACGTGCACTGTTAGGTGACATGCTTGCTGAAAAAGCGGTTAAAAATGGTTGGCAAGGAATAGTCATTAATGGCTGTATTCGTGATGCGGGTACGATTGCCACGCTAAAACTAGGTGTAAAAGCATTGGGTTGTTGCCCAATTAAAACTGAGAAACTAGGTATTGGTGAAGTAAATATTCCCATTACTTTTGCCGGCATTCATTTTATTCCCGGACAGTTCATCTACGGCGATAGTAATGGTTTAGCCATCAGTGAAAAACTTTTATCATTACCGTCTTAACGCAATTGTTTAGGCTCATACACAGATTAAAGACAATATAGGTTATTTAAATGAAATATTTCCCCATTTTTCTTGAGGGTAAAAACATATCGGCAATGATCATTGGTGGTGGTGATGTCGCGGCACGTAAAATTGAATTACTGCTAAAAAGTACCACTAACATTACGGTTATGGCTGCAAGCTTATCTGAAAGTGTGAAACGATTAGTCGATGGCCATGATCTACATTGGCTCGCTCACAATTACCAAAGCGGCCATTTAATTGGCATGAACTTAGTGATTGCAGCTACCGACGATGGCGAAGTCAATAAAGCGGTTGCTGGTGAATCACAACCGCTCAACATTCTCACCAATGTTGTTGACCAACCTGAACTCTGTACTTACATCACGCCAGCAATCATAGATCGCGCACCGATGATTATCGCTATGTCTAGCTCTGGAAGTGCCCCTATACTGTTAAGGATGCTTAGAGAACAAATTGAAAAAACCCTGCCTAATGGCTACGGTAGGCTTGCAGATTTCTCTTTTAAATTTCGAGATCATGTTAAAGCAAGAGTAAGAGGGCTGCGCAACCGTAGGACCTTCTGGGAAAGCGTATTAAGAGGGCCTATCGGTGAGCAGATTTTACAAGGTAATATACCCGAAGCTGAACAACAGCTTATTGCCAGCATAAAGAAAGAAATTACACCGCCGGTAGGTGAAATTGTCTTTGTTCATACATTAGATGGTAATCCAGATAAATTAACCCTACAGACTCACCGAGAAATGCAATTTGCTGAAGCGGTATTTTATGACGATGACGTTAATATCGACCTAATTGAATATATACGCCGTGATGCTGAAAAGTATCCACAAAGTATTACTTCATCAATACTTATTAATTTTCAACATGCACTTGAACTCGCAGAGAATGGACAGAAAGTCATTTATCTCTTAGCAGGACACACACAGTTACCTGAAAACTCAGCATTGTCGTCGAGCAGTATTTTGAAAAAAGAATTAATAAGTGGTGCATAAGTAAAGATCTACAGCGTTTTTAGACTATAACTTACGATTTACTACCCCGCTTTTTAAAAAAATAATATCATTTAAAGGAAGACGGTTAATAAGACACGCATCGTTTAGACTATAACTTACGATTAAAGGCTGATCCTGTTGCATCACCATCCCGTTTTTTAAAAAATAAGGCGTTAAAGTAACTCTTTAACGCCTTGAATAAGTGATGCTTTGCGCAAAGCCCACTTCTTCTGGAGAAATAATAACATTGTCGGCGCGGCGCTGACTTATAAAGACATAACAAAAGAGACTAGTTGCTCACGTTCATTAACACTTAATGCCATAAACTTGTCGGTAGCTTGTTGCGCTTCACCGCCATGCCAAAGTATTGCTTCTTCTACCGTACTCGCTCGACCATCATGTAAAAAACCAGCGGCAGGATTCACTGTTTTAGTTAACCCTATTCCCCACAGTGGTCGAGTTTTCCACTCATTGCCTGTTGCCATAAAATCACGACGATTATCTGCTAATTCTGCGCCTAAATCGTGTAATAACATGTCTGTGAAGGGATAAATATGTTGTCCTTTTAATGACTCAGGTGCAGGTACTCCCCCCACCAAAATATCACCACTCATCGTAGTAAAGTCTGGTTGATGGCAAGACACACAACCGACCTCTTCAAATAATTGTGCGCCGGCAATTACCATTTCATTATTTACATTGCGTCTTGATGGCACAGCTAATGTTTCCGCATAAAAAACAACATCATCTGAGAACTCTTGGCTTGCTTCACTACCTCCTTGTTCATCAACACCGGTATCAATAAAACCTGTCCGCGTTAAATAGCTTTCATGCAAAGGTGAATTAGCGATACTCTCCTGTGGAAATAACGGATTGGTAATCCCCATATCACCCCGTAATGCGCCCAGAGACTGAACACGAACACTGGGTGTGCTTGCTTTCCAGCCAAAGCGTCCAAGTGATACAGGTATAAGATCTTTGTTTTTCGCTTTAATTGGGTCGAAAACCCAATTAGGACGACCTGAAATACCATCGTTATTGGTGTCTAGCTCATCACTTAACGCTAATATATCCGCTTCGGCGATGAGTTCTAACAAACCTAAACCAAAGATTGGCATGCCATTACGTGGGCTATAACGCACATCAACCTGCATAATCGCACTATCGCGTTGTTGACCGTCGCCAACATCGTAAGCGTTTTCAATAGTAAATACCGGTTTCTTTAATTCAACCGTATCACCATTGGCATACATTATTGTTTTAAATTCATAAGCTAAATAAACATCGGCTTGACCAACAAAAGGGTGATCTTGCCAATCAGCCCGTGCTTTTAACACACCTCGATGAAATAGCTGGGTACCAAAACCTTGCACAGGCTTATTTTGACAATAGTTATTATTAATTGACGGTGCTGTGCATTCACCGTCTTCAATACTCATTCTCAAAAAAATACCGGCATTAGCGCCTAATAAAATACGATTTTGGTCTTGTGGAATGGTTAATGTAGATGGACGACCATCACGCTGGTGGCATGAGTTACAATTTTGATTATTAAAAACCGGTCCCAAACCATCTAATTCAGGGTGTTCCATATTTGGCGCTGTTGTAAACGCCATTTCAAAATTAGCATCGCCAGTCAGGTGTTGGTTTAGTTCAGCGTCAGTTAAGGTCGTTATTGGAGTTGAAAAGCCATGCCCTGAATCACTAGCATCAAATGCTGTCGCTTTATCACCTAGGTTTTCAACAAAAGTATAATCAGGGTAATCAGGTTCAACAACAGCATTATCATTTGACTGACTATCACTATTACAGGCACTAAGAAATAATGTTGCCAGTAAAAGATTAATCGTAATTATTAAACCCTTGTTTATATTATTCATATTTAACATAAGTTTTGTTCTATTTATAAATTAAAGGGAAGTGCATCCTTGCACGGCTTACATCCTTTAGGGGTCGGTTAGCAACTAAATCACTGTTAGTTATTCCAGTTATTCAACAATATAAGCACATCACTCTCTAATGATGTTTGTAAGATACTTAAAGCATCAATAGCGGCTTGAATACGAACACGTGCTTCTACATCATTAATTGCTTGCCTGAACGGCATATCATTTTCACCTGAAATCGCTTTAATTGCTGTTATTGCTGTCGTTATTTCTGTATCGATGCGAATAGCTAAAGCACTATCCGCGGCTTGAACGAAATTAATAATTCCTACATCGGTCACAGCTTGTGAATTTGTGGTCCCTAGGTAAACATTTTTAACCCCTTGAATATTATTTGTGAAATCAGCCAGTGAATTCCAACTGTATTGTGATTCAACTAACGAGGTATCCGTTGAGTTAATATCACTACCAAAGGGTTCAGCAATTTTTCCGTTAGCGACTTCATCAACAATACCTATCATGCCATTAATTAATTCTTCTACGACGCCTAGTTCAGACGCATAAATGTCATTACCTGGTATCAGCAAAAATTCTTGGTAGGGTAATGAGTTTGTATCATTAGCATCATGTCTAACCGTCCACGCATCAAAAAGCGATTGGGTATATTCACGAAACACTTCTGCAGTAGCAACTAAATATTCACGCTCTAACGCTGTCATTTCATCTATCGCTTTAGCATTATCGGTTAAGCCATCGCCAAAAAGTAGAAACTCCATGGTATGAAAACCCTGAACATCGTCGTTAAATAACTTGATAACCTCGGCATTAAAACCACTTTGTGTTGCTAATAAACTTTGCAGGTCACTGGTATTTAATGGCCAAGTATCTAAGTGAGGATCTATAGATAAGGCATCTACTGGTCCAAAAATATGAGCTTCTCCTTGCTCCCAAGGTTGGCGAACTGTTTGCCATGCTTGTTGAGTTGCCAATAATGTTTCTTGGCTCGGAGAATTTAATAATGACAAGGTCGCTAAGTGAAAGATCTCTGCTTTGGTGTTCAGGTCGTTATAACCTTCAACAATAATATCGTTTGTTATATTACTTATCATAGCGGTTGCATCAAACGCGAAGCCTGATGGTTCTTCTATAACAGGTATTGACTGTGAAGAACTGCTACCACCACATGCAGATAACATTAATATTGCTGTGGTCGTTGCGAAGAGCGAAGTTTTCAATGACATTTTTAATTCCTTTAAATTTACAGTCGTCTTTTAAACTGATGGTTATATTGAAAAATAATAGCCCATCGATAGGCTAAAACTTTGGGTATTATCAAGGTTGTTTTGTGCATAAGTTTTTTCAGCAAACTGAGCTTTAAGTACCACATTTTTTATTGGTATGTAGTTCACACCGATGGCAATTTCTTTAATATCAAAACGAGAGGTAGCTAAGCCCCCTGCTACTTCTTTAATAGGGTTGGCATAATCATATGAAGTAAATAGATACAAAGGTTTGCTAAGGCCAAGCAAAAATTGACTGTTATAGGCGACTTCTAGAAATGCTGACTCAGCTTCACTACCTAATTGAGCAAAGTTACCTGGTTTTAATCCTGGCGTTGTTTTATTAGCGGCAGTAATGGCTAAGCTGTCATCTAATTTGCCGAATAAATACTGACCTCGTAGCGTCCAATCTTGATAACGATAAACGCCATTGAGCCCGATAATCGATAAATGGCCATCCGCTGAAATATTATTGGTATTATTGCGATTACCACTGGTGTTACCGCTGTAAAAACTAGCGCCTATCCCTGAACCTTTTTTAAGGTCGCCATAATCTACTCGAAGCGTTAACGCTAAGTCGTCGGCATTGATCGTTTCGAATCTTTTTTGGTGACCACTGGCTACCCAGCGATAAGTACGAAAGTATTCAGAATTAAGGCCTGTCGTCAGCAAAGCTTGCGCCTTAAGTCCTTGCCAATTTGCAGTGAAGTTAATCCCGGTTTCATGCCAAACTTGGGGGATAAGTGTTGATTCACTCCAATGACGCTGGGTAGTAAAATATTGATCAGGTTTGTGTAACTCAGTCCCTAAACCCACAGGGACAAATATTCTGCCAAGTTTAATAGCAAAGTAGTCATTGTAAGCATATTTGAGTTCTAATTTTTCAACCAGAACTTCACCACCCGCTTCTATCTCAGTTTCAAATTCTCCGAATTCTTCGAAGCCATCATATTCTAATGCTGCGCCCGTACCACCATGTTCGTACTCTAACTCTATTTCAACTTGCCATTGGGGATCAAACCGATAACCAAATTCTAAAACAACGCGTTCGACATCAGTTATGCTGCGCTTTTGTGGTTGTGTGTCTTGCGTGTTACGAAAAACATCTTCCGTTTTATAAAGTACACTGCCATAAGAGGTAATGTGCCAATTTTTGATGGCTGAATAATTTAGCTGATCTTTATGACTTGTTGAGGATACGGCTAGACTTAATTGTCTAAGTTCACTTTGAAGCTTTTCAATTTGTTGCTGTTGTTTGTTAAAGTTAATAACAGAGGGTTGATCATCAGCCTGAGCAAGGTTACAAAAACTGACCATTGCCAATGTTGATAAAACAGAAATTTTGTTTTTCATCTTACTGCACCAATACAAATACGAATCACTTTCATTTGGATGTATTGTAATTAGCTCTAATGATTATTGCAAACAATAATAGTTATCATTCGTAATTAATTTCATTCTATTCTTTTGATCACTGAAATAAGACATAAAAAAGACGCCTAAGCGTCTTTTGTTAAATTCTCGTGAGTACTAAAATCAGCAATTGTGAAATACCTCTTACAGGTACAGCGATACAATACCTGCTCTGTGTTAGCGATTTTACAGTTTTGCTAAAATTCAGATATAAAAAAAGACGCCTAAGCGTCTTTTCTTGAATTATCGTGAGAACTAAAATCTGCAATTATGCGATGCTTCTTTTAGGTACAGCGATACAACACCTGCTCTGTGTTGGCAGCTTTGATAGTTTTGACTGTTTGACTCTTTGACAATTTCACTAAAATTTAGTGATAAAAAAAGACGCCTAAGCGTCTTTTTTTTAAGTTCTCGTGAGAACTAAAATCTGCAATTATGTGATGCCTCTTTCAGGTACAGCGATACAACACCTTCCCTGTGTTAGCGATTTTACAGTTTTACTAAATTTTAGATATAAAAAAAGACGCCTAAGCGTCTTTTCTTTAAGTTCTCGTGAGAACTAAAATCTGCAATTATGCGATGATTTTAGATACAACACCAGCACCAACAGTACGACCACCTTCACGGATAGCGAAGCG
>NZ_JACGVN010000002.1:0-294535 GCF_014077245.1 Colwellia sp. BRX8-9 | reverse complement strand
GGCTATTTAAGGGCTATTTAAGGGCTATTTAAGGGCTATTTAAGGGCTCTAAATTATTAAGTTTTTTACTGATAAGTAGGTAATAACGTGAAAAAGACGGGAAAACAAATTTTTTGCTTAGTTACAGACAGTTTTTCGGACTATAAAAAGGATAGTAGTTAATGGAAGAATACTCGACAAGTAAAGTAATACGAAGTGTTGAAGCTTTTCTGGAAATTGGATTTAAATTAGCGGGTGTTTATATTACCTATCTAGCATTTAATTTTTGCGGTGAATTTCTATTCGAAGGTGATTTCAACTCCGATACATTGTTTAGTTTATTGATGCTACCAGCATTGTACGTTCTGAAGACTGCCCACGTTATTGTTTCACCATATTTTGTACAAGTTAAAATATCAGGAATAGAAGTTGAATCAAGAACGGGGATTCTAACTCAACGCTTAGATAAACTTAATCTCAAAACAGTCGAGAATATTGAGGTAGTAACAACATTGGGAGGAAGATTATTCAAATACAGCACCATTTATTTGTATGCTCATGGTTCGTGGGTTCGTCTACCTTTTTTGAAAAAACCTAATCAAATAAAACTAAAAATTGAAGCTAAATTAAATACGATAAATGGTAATTAAAGCATTAAATGTATGACTCTAAATCGTTTCACTCAGCTAGCTAATGTTTATATTGATGGTACACGTTTGGGTACGCTACTTATCAAGAAAAATTTGGCTGTTAGATACCAAGGAAAAATCAAAAATCATCATCGAGTATGACCATCTGTAAACAATTTATATTAAGTTTTCTTTTCAGATTTTAGTTGGTTAAAAAGAGCCAAACGCTTATCTTGATTTTTATTTTTTTTAATATCTTCATACAAGTGACCAAAGAGGAAGCCCAAAATGACTCCAATAATTATATACTCATAATATAAACCTATTAAGCAACCTACTATGCTAAACATAATACATGTAGGCGTATAACTATTACTGGCGTCATAAAGCTTCATAGTTTTATCAACTTCTTCCCAAATAAGCTTTTTTTCTGATTCTTCAGCCTTTAGTCTTAATAGTTTTTGTTTTTCTAATTCGTAACCATGAAAGTAGTCTTCTTCTTTCATCGGTTGAGTCGTTATCATACTTAAGAGGAATTGATACGTTTCTTGATCTTTAATTAACGCATTCAAAATAAAGTTATTACTGAAAGTTAGTTTAATTGTTACCTCAAGGTTAACAACTTCTGTTGAAACGTTTTGGATTGTTGTCTTCTTCTCACCTGAAAGCGCGGCTACGAGCCCAAATGTGGGACCAGCTATTACAGCCCCTAAAACACCTCTACCAATCATACTACCACTACTGGATTTACTTACAGCATCACCTGTTCCATAGGTTGTCATAGTGCTTGAATTAAGCAGAACTTCGACATTTTCAAGTAAGTCTAGCCTTTGTTCATTCAATAATAATGGCCCATTATCAAATGATTCTTTTATGATAGCTAACTGTGGTGTCCCTGTTTCTAATATGTATATTTCCATAAATATTCCAAATATCTTTAAAGATTCATCCAACCTACCCAGTATAAACAATAAAGGCCTATAAGCTATATGAAATCGATGAATGAAAAAGATTATGTAATAAATTATCTGTAAAATTAAATGTTATTTACACTTAGAAATTATTACACGATAAATAACGCACGCATTTCTATCTATTCAAACTCACACGATCCAATAAATAAGAAATATTTAATATTGAGATCGGCATTAAAGCCTATTTTTCGTACAAGATAAAAATGATATACTGTAATAATATTATTACAAACTAGGTTTTTAAAATGGCGGCAGACAACAAAACATCTACCAATAAATACATGGCTGGCGGTATAAGACATTTAATCAATCAAGCCATTCAAAATGAATTAACCAAGTTACCAGCGACACTTTCAGAGATTAAAGACCCTATCCAAAGATTGAACTTTTTAACAAAACTTATGCCTTTTGTATGCGCCCCCATTAAGCAAGTTGGCGTTATGACTGCTCGTAGAGAAACAGGTGAAGATGATGTTTTTTCACTTTAGTTTTTCGGAGTAAATAGCTATGCCTAAAGGTCATCATTACGGGAGAACACAAAAAAGGGCTTACACTGGTGAGTATCATCGTATATCTGCTAAGACATTTAAAAACTTATTAACTGTCCCATTCGGTAACTACTCACTTAATGCTGACTTTCTTAGTAATGAACATCAAAAATTTAAATTAACAGCATTAGAATGTGGTGTTCGTTTGATGACATTCACCATAAACGATAAACCTCACAAAATAGCCTTAAAGCGAGATAATCGAAGCGCCAGCAATAAACTATACATCACTTGCCCCTACTGCCAAAAACAGCGACAAAGCCTTTACGCGATCAAATACGCTTATGGTTGTCGGCAATGTATCGGATTACATTATGCCTGCCAAAGTGAACGACCGAACGAACGGCTAATGAGGCGCATTAGAAAGCTTAGAAAAGAACTATGGGGTTATGATTGGCCTAATGTAAACAATATGTTTGAACCAATCGCTTATTGGCCTAAACCTAAATGGATGCGCTGGAAAACTTTTAATCTAAAACGAGATAAGATAACCGAGTTAGAAAATAAATACTGGCCTATGGTTGATGTTCAAATGAAAGCTATGTTTGGTCATAATTTTATGCCTGACTGTTAAGATTTGTTAAGGTTTTTCCTAGGTCATAAATAGAATAATTTAAAGTGACTTTTTATTATGGTAACACTCCAAGTAACACTAGAGACAAGACTAAAGCACAAACAAGATACTTAACAGTTAGTTAAGCATTGAAAACGACGTCTCTCAGGGACACCATAATCACTAAACTAAGTCATAATTTAAAAACAGACAACTAGCCTTTTACCGCTAAGTAACCCACTTATAACAGCCCTCACACTTATCATTGCTATAATAAAGTCACAATCAAAGAAATAGCTCTTGGTTAATAAAAATTAACCTGGCACTAAATGAAATATTCACCTGTTTTGTTAATTTTTCTTTAGTTAAAAATACCATTTATAGATCTTTTAAAAGAGAAAGGATTAAAGAAAAACCTGAAAAACAGCATCTTTAATTATTAGCCAAAGCTCGTAATCGGCCTCTATAGCAAGCACATAAGAACCTATAAAGCATATAATATAGGGAATACTCTGCATTGCTCTACCATCACATAATCTACTTTATAGATAACATCATAGGATTGCGCCCCACTTTTAATAGTCCATGTCCAATAAGTAATTTTATCGTTAAACATCAGCTATTAACCTAAAACCCGCTATTTTATTATTAACTAGCTCCTCGATACATTTATCCGTAGATCAGCCTACTAGTAATTCCAAAAACAGACTACAATTGTTGCTTCATCAAATACATTTCACTATGAGTCCCCAAATGGAAAAACACAGATTAAGTTTTGTTCAAATAAACCTTTTAAATGAAAAAATTGCCGAAGTGATTTTTGATAAAGGCGTTTATATCTCAATTGAAATGATGGAAGAAATTGAAACTTTTTTTTGTACTTTTTTTAAAACTGATTTTGGTGTTATCGTCAATAAAATTTATCCTTACACCTATTCACTTGAGGCGCAGTTAACGATGGGTTCTCTAATTCATATGAAATCAATAGCCTCAATCAACTATTCTAAAGAAGGTGTTGCTAACACTGAAGATATTATCAATAAACGTAGTAATGATAAGTTAAACGTTAAGCAGTTTAATGGTTTAGAGCTCGGTCGCCAGCAAGCACTTAAATGGCTACAGAAAGAACTAGCTTGATCGCTGGTTGATTCGGAACATAGACACTCCTTGCCACCTCGGTAACCGCTACTGCTTTACTCTACTTCCTGCATCAATACGGTCACAGCACCGTACTATTGCCTCCATGGATAAGGGTCTATAATTTTTCGTAAAAAAATAACGTGCAGAATGCACTAATGCAGCGTAGAGATAAAAAAGCCCCGTAAACGAGGCCTTTAAAATTCATATAATTTATTACCAACGACTACTCACTGGTAGATTTTTCTATTGTAACTTCCTTGTCACCTACGATTGAGATATTACTCAATGCCGCTGAAACAGCCAATACGATTACCGCAAAAATCACTGTTGTCAGCTTAAATCCTCGTGAAGATGACCTGTTCATAAATGTTCCTGTGTCAGGTTTTATAGTTGTTATTTTGACATCTGTACAAAACTCAACCAATCTATACGATTAACATTGGTAATTCAACCATTTAAAATTAATAAAACAGATAAATTATAAACAATTGACCAGTGAGAGAATGTTATATTAATGGTCTTTTTAGCCATTTGGTCTAAGTAATACCAAAAAAAACACTTATTTGCATAATATCGTTTGCAGTTTAGTGGTGGTCTAGGTGAAAATGGTGGCACTTTCACCCCTCATATACTTAGTTCATTTTAAGTATAAATATAATAAAGATTTGGAGTCAATATGCCGTCTCGTCAAGAACTGGCCAATGCAATTAGAGCTTTAAGTATGGATGCCGTACAGAAAGCGAAATCCGGACACCCTGGAGCCCCAATGGGCATGGCAGATATTGCCGAAGTACTATGGCGCGATTTTCTAAAACATAATCCAACAGATCCAAATTGGACCGACCGCGATCGTTTTGTTTTGTCGAACGGTCATGGCTCAATGCTTATATATTCTTTATTACATTTAACCGGTTATGAATTACCGATTGAAGAATTAAAGAATTTCCGTCAATTACATTCTAAAACACCAGGCCACCCAGAATACGGTTACACCCCAGGTGTAGAAACAACGACAGGACCATTAGGTGCTGGTATTTCTAATGCCGTTGGTATGGCCATTGCTGAAAGAACACTTGCTGCACAATTTAACCGTCCAGGTCACGACATCGTTGATCACTTTACTTATTGTTTCTTAGGTGATGGTTGTTTGATGGAAGGTATTTCTCACGAAGTATGTTCATTAGCCGGCACTTTAGGATTAGGTAAATTAGTCGCCTTTTGGGATGACAACGGTATTTCAATTGATGGTAAAGTTGAAGGTTGGTTTACAGATGATACACCTGCTCGTTTTGAAGCTTATGGCTGGCACGTAATAAGCGTTGACGGTCACGACTCAGCGGCTATAGCGGCGGCAATTACTGCAGCTAAAGCAGTAACGGATAAACCATCAATGATTTGTTGTAAAACAATTATTGGTTTTGGTTCACCAAATAAAGAAGGCACACATGATTGTCATGGCGCACCATTAGGTGATGATGAGATTGCAGCGACA
Source organism: Colwellia sp. BRX8-9 (assembly GCF_014077245.1). Lineage (NCBI taxonomy): Bacteria > Pseudomonadati > Pseudomonadota > Gammaproteobacteria > Alteromonadales > Colwelliaceae > Colwellia > Colwellia sp. BRX8-9. The sequence goes on along the minus strand of NZ_JACGVN010000002.1, from coordinate 289,220 downwards.
CGTAAAGCGTTAAACTGGCCACATGCCCCTTTTGAAATTCCAAGCGATGTTTATGCTGAATGGGATCAAAAAGAAAAAGGCCAATCGAGCCAAGTTTCTTGGAATGACCAATTTTCAGCATACCAACAAGCTCACCCAGCACTTGCTGCCGAATACGAGCGTCGAGTTATTAAAGGTGATTTACCGAGCGATTTCGAAGAAAAAGCCAATGCCTTAGTGCAAGCTTGCCAAGATAAAGGCGAAAATATTGCTTCGCGTAAAGCCTCACAAAATACTATTGAAGCTTTTGGCGCTATATTACCTGAGTTATTGGGTGGTTCTGCTGATTTAGCGGGTTCTAACTTAACGTTATGGTCAGGCTCTAAAGGTATTGAAAAAGACGCTGCCGGTAACTACATTTATTACGGCGTACGTGAATTTGGTATGAGCGGCATTATGAATGGTGTTTCATTGCACGGTGGTTTCATTAATTACGGTGCAACGTTCATGATGTTTATGGAGTATGCGCGTAACGCAGTTCGTATGTCGGCTTTAATGGGTATTCAAAATATATTTGTTTACACTCACGATTCTATTGGCCAAGGTGAAGATGGTCCAACACATCAGCCAATCGAACAGTTAACGAATTTACGTACTACCCCGAATATGGATACTTGGCGCCCATGTGATGCAACAGAATCTGTTGTTGCTTGGAAATCAGCGATTGAACGTAAAAATGGCCCTACGTCATTAATATTTTCTCGCCAAGGTTTACCGGCAGTAGCGCGTAACAGTTCACAAGTAACAGACATTGCCAAAGGCGCTTATGTATTGCAAGACTGTGAGGGTACTGCTGACGTTATACTCATTGCAACGGGTTCTGAAGTATCATTAGCCCTTGATTCTGCAAAACAATTAACCGCTGATGGTAAAAAAGTACGTGTAGTTTCTATGCCGTCAACCAATACTTTTGATGTACAATCAAGCGAATACAAAGAATCAGTATTACCTTCATCTGTGATAAAACGTGTCGCTATCGAAGCTGCTCACACTGATTTTTGGTACAAGTATGTTGGTTTTTCTGGCGCTGTTGTCGGTATGACAACTTTTGGTGAATCTGCACCAGGTAACGTGTTACTTGAACATTTTGGTTTCACCGTGGCAAATGTTGTTAAGACTGTAAACCAGCTTTAATCATTAACTAAAGCCTATAAGTTAAAGCCTTCAAGCGAAATGTATACTCGTTTGAAGGACTTTGACTTTTATAAACACCCTAAATTAATACCATCAACCTATGCCGATAAACTTATGTCTGTAAACATTGCTATTAATGGCTTTGGCCGAATTGGTCGAAGTGTTGCTCGTGCCCTCTATGAGAATGCTGATAACCAATATTTAAAGCTTGTCGCAATTAATGAGCTTGCCGAGCCTAAAGGTATTGCGCATTTATTAAAATATGACACCACCCATGGTCGTTTCCCTTTTTCAGTTGAGTTAGCTGACAATCAGTTAGTTATCGCTGGCGATGTCATACAACTTAGCCATGAAAAGTCCCTCGAAGACATGCCATGGAAAAAACATAACATAGATATCGTTCTTGATTGCACCGGTAAATTTGCCAATCAACACGATGGAAATATTCACTTGAGCCAAGGAGCCAGTAAAGTACTTTACTCTTATCCTGGTGAACAAGACGTTGATGCCACCATTATTTATGGTATTAATCATCAGCAACTCAGTGAAAAAGATAAAATAGTCTCGAACGGCTCATGCACCACGAATTGCGTTGTGCCTGTCATAAAAGTCATTGATGAAGCTTTTGGCGTTGAAAGTGGCAGTATTACCACTATTCATTCCTCTATGCATGATCAACAAGTTATCGACGCTTACCATCCAGATCTTCGTCTTAGTAGAGCAGCAAGCCAATCTATCATCCCGGTTGACACCAAGTTAGCAGCAGGTATTGAAAGAATACTGCCTAAATTTGCTGGACGCTTCGAAGCGATTGCCGTGCGAGTACCAACGATTAATGTTACCGCGATGGATTTAAGCCTAACCTTGTCGACAGATGTTGATATTAACGCGATTAACCAAGCCATTATTCGTGCACAAAACAATGGACTACAAGGAATTTTAGGCTATACAGAAGAACCACTGGTTTCTGTAGATTTTAATCATGACCCACATTCTTGTATTGTTGACGGCAACCAAACGCGTGTTAGCCACAAGCGTTTAGTGAAAATGCTAGTCTGGTGCGATAACGAGTGGGGCTTTGCAAATCGTATGATAGATACGGCAAAAACCATGGCAAAAGATATTCAGCTTAAAAAATAATAACAGTAAAAAACACCCATAACTTTAAAATTTATCGAATAGGAAACAGCAAATGTCAGTAATTAAAATGACCGACTTGGCGCTAGCCAATCAAAGAGTTTTGATCCGAGAAGATCTCAATGTACCTCTTAAAGACGGAAAAATAACCTCTGATGCTCGATTAAGAGCGGCTTTACCTACCCTTAAACTTGCTTTAGAAGCGGGCGCAAAAGTGATGATAATGTCTCACCTTGGTCGTCCAACTGAAGGTGAGTTCAACGAAGAATTTTCATTAAAACCTGTCGTTGACTATTTAGCTGCCGCATTAAATGTCCCCGTGCATCTAGCAAAAGATTACTTAGATGGCGTTGATGCAAAAGTAGGTGAATTAGTTGTTTTTGAAAACATTCGCTTTAATGTCGGCGAAAAAAATAATGATGATATTTTATCAAAAAAATTAGCTGCATTATGTGATGTATTTGTCATGGATGCCTTTGGTACTGCGCACCGCGCGCAATCTAGTACACACGGCGTAGCAAAGTTTGCACCTATTGCTTGTGCGGGTCCACTATTGTCCGGTGAATTAGCAGCACTTGGTAAAGCACTAGACAATCCTGCACGCCCATTAGTGGCGATCGTTGGTGGTTCTAAAGTTTCTACAAAATTAACCGTGTTAGAGTCATTAGCGAAAATTGTTGACCAATTAGTGGTTGGCGGCGGCATTGCAAATACTTTTATAGCAGCAAGCGGACATAATGTGGGTAAATCATTATACGAAGCCGATTTACTTGATGAAGCTAACCGTTTGACGCAGCAGGCAAGAGCAAATGATGGCGATATTCCGGTGCCAACAGATGTTATTACTGGTACAGAGTTTTCAGAAACGGCTGTCGCAACGTTAAAGTCAGTTAACGATGTTAGCGATGAAGATATGATTTTTGATATCGGACCAGATTCAGCGCAGGCACTCGTAGAAATAATTAAAAATGCTGGCACTATTGTTTGGAATGGACCTGTTGGCGTTTTTGAATTTGATCAATTCGGTAGTGGTACAGAAACTATTGCAAGAGCAATTGCCGAAAGCTCAGCCTTTTCAATTGCTGGTGGTGGCGATACCTTAGCTGCTGTTGATAAATATGATATAGCCGATAGAATCTCCTATATTTCAACCGGTGGTGGTGCTTTCTTAGAATTTTTAGAAGGGAAAGTGTTACCCGCTGTCGCTATCTTAGAAGAACGCGCTAAAACGTAAAACACGTTAATTAAATCATCAACGTCAAACCGCTCTTTATTTTATAAAAGGCGGTTTTTTTTAGCTTTCTTTATTATTTCTAAAAAACTTCATAAAAACTATCAACGGCGCTTTCATTACATTTCACTCTTTCGTTGTAAACTTACAAAACAAAAGCACAAATATTCGCTATAAATCGAGTTTATCGACCTTCTTGATAGTAATTATAGAACATTATTTAAAATCGTTATAAATAAACAGATAAAAACCATTAATGGCATTATTTTTTCTTTTGCCATGTCAATTTCTTATCTGATATACTTACGTTACGAAAGCTTAAATTTCACAATGAAACTTGTTTTTTTTGAGATTGGGCAAATAATATATGACATCTTAAACACTTAGGAGTAATTCAATGGCTTTAATTTCTATGCGCCAAATGTTAGATCACGCTGCAGAATACGGATACGGTATTCCCGCTTTTAACGTTAACAACTTAGAGCAAGTTAGAGCAATAATGATCGCTGCAGACAAAACCAATAGCCCGGTTATTTTACAAGGCTCTGCAGGTGCTCGTAAGTATGCTGGCGCTCCTTTTCTTCGTCATTTAATTCTTGCAGCAATTGAAGAATTCCCTCATATTCCCGTGGTAATGCATCAAGATCACGGCACTTCGCCGAGTGTTTGTCAGCGTTCAATTCAAATGGGTTTTTCATCAGTTATGATGGATGGTTCTTTAATGTCTGATGGTAAAACGCCTTCAAGCTATGAATACAACGTTGATGTAACACGCAGAACCGTTGAAATGGCACATGCTTGTGGTGTTTCTGTTGAAGGTGAATTAGGTTGTCTTGGTTCATTAGAGACAGGTGAAGCGGGTGAAGAAGACGGTATTGGTGCAGTAGGGATATTAACAAAAGAACAAATGTTAACTGACCCAGAAGAAGCCGCTGACTTTGTTAAGAAAACTCAAGTTGATGCTTTAGCGATTGCTTGTGGAACTTCTCATGGCGCTTACAAATTTACGCGTCCACCAACAGGTGACATCTTAGCGATTGACCGTATTAAAGCGATACATAACCGTATCCCAAATACCCATTTAGTTATGCACGGTTCATCATCAGTGCCACAAGAGTGGCTTGCTATCATCAATGAATATGGTGGTAATATTCCTGAAACTTACGGCGTGCCGGTAGAGCAAATTCAAGAAGGCATTAAAAATGGTGTTCGTAAAATTAATATTGATACTGATTTACGTTTAGCATCAACGGGGGCAACTCGTCGCTTCTTAGCACACAACCCAAGCGAATTTGATCCACGTAAATTTTTAGCTGAAACCACTAAAGCCATGACTGAAATTTGTATAGCTCGCTATGATTCATTTGGCGCATCGGGTAATGCAGATAAAATCAAACCCATTTCATTAGATACTATGTTTGATTTATATGATGCTGGCAAACTGAACGCTATTATAAAATAACATCAGCTAGCCATTAAGATTAAGGAGCTTCGGCTCCTTTTTTTGTAAATTTTTCGTTATATTATTAGAAAAATGTAATATTATTAGAAATATGTTGTCAAATTCACTATAATATTCCACAATTTTTAAACGGAGTACAAAAAATGGACAATATTACTAATTGGTTAGTTGAAAACCAGGCTATGTTACAAGAAAATCTAATAAAATTTATCATCGCGATCGCTATCTTTGTGATTGGTAAATTTGTCGCAAAACTGATCAGTTCTGCAACAAAAAAAATCCTTACTCACAAAAAATTCGATAATACCGTAACTTCTTTTATCGCTAGCTTAATTTATGGCTTAGTTGTGATGGTTGCCTTTATTGCTGCGATTTCTCACTTAGGTTTTAATACCACCTCATTAGTGGCTATTGTTGGTGCTGCAGGTCTTGCAATAGGCTTAGCATTACAGGGTTCATTATCAAACTTTGCCTCAGGTATTTTGTTAATTTCATTAAAGCCTTTTAAAGCCGGTGATTTTGTTGAGATTTCAGGTACCGCAGGTATTGTTGAAGAGGTTCATGTATTTTCAACACAGTTAAGAACAGGTGATAACAAAACAGTTATTATTCCTAATGGTGGCATTACAAGTGGCACCATTACAAATTATTCAGCTAAAGCAACCAGAAGAATAGATTTAGTCATTGGTGTTGGTTATAGCGCAGATTTAAAACAAACAAAGCAAATACTAAAAGATGTTGTGAGTAATCATGATTTAGTATTAAAAGACCAAGCTATTACTGTTGGTGTTAGTGCCTTAGCTGATAGTTCAGTGAATTTTGTCGTTCGTCCATGGGTAAAAACAGCAGACTATTGGCCTGTGCATTTTGATTTGCTAGAAGCGATTAAAATAGAATTAGACAAAGCTGGTATCGAAATACCTTTTCCACAACTTTCTGTACATGTTAATCAAGAGACCAAAAATGAACAATAAATTAGCAATGGTTGCTTTATGTAGCAGCTTATCACTTAATGCTTTTGCCGAAGAAGCAGTCGCTCCAAAAGATCCATTAAGTATGTCTGCTGAATTAGGCGCACTATTTAAAACGGGTGACAATAAAAGCACAGATATAAAAGCTGGCTTCGATTTAGATCATGAATTAGGTTTATGGCGAAGTACTGTTCGCTTTGACTTGCTTGCAAGTAAAGCAGAGATTGAAGATGAAGAGGGTGTTCAACAATCTCAAACAACAGATCAGCAATGGAAAATAGTCGGTCAAACTAACTATACCATTGGCGCTAAAAAAACTAACTACGTATACGCTAATGTATCTCACGACGATAATCGTTTTGGCGGATTTGAGACTCAAAGCTCTATATCTGCTGGTTGGGGTCGTCGTTGGTTTGAAAGTAAAACAGGCACATTTGATGCTGATATCGGACCCGGTTATAAAAAAGACGTTGTACGTTTAGAAGATGAAAATGGTAATGAGTATACTGAAAACAAGTCTGCTTTCATTATACAAGCACAAGCTTTGTATACGCGTAATTTAAACGAACATGTTAAATTTAAGCAGCGATTTGTTGCTAAGTATGCGACTAAAAGTGGTGAAAACAGTAATTATCAAGCAGAAAGCTCAATAACTACTAAGCTTATTTCAACGTTACAATTAAAAGTTAGTTTTAAGATTGATTATAATACTGATGTTGAAGAAGGCAAAGAAAACACCAATACTCAAACGGCGTTAACGCTCGTTTATAGCTTCTAGTTGACCTAAACTAAGATGCTTTATTTAGCCTTCAACTCTTTTGAAGGCTAAATATATTTCCTTTTCATCCCGACTCTCTCTCAACACAGATCTCATCACCTACTTTATTTTTACTTGTTAGAACCATCTATAAAAAAATAATAAAAAAAAGCCCTAACATTTAAATGCTAAGGCCATTATTATTTATAAGTAATAAAAGTGCTGTTTATTCCCACTCAATCGTCGCGGGTGGTTTACCTGAAATATCATAAACGACACGTGAAATACCATCAATTTCGTTAATGATCCGATTAGACACTAAACCTAAGAAATCATAAGGCAAATGTGACCAACGTGCTGTCATAAAGTCGATGGTTTCAACACAACGTAATGATACAACCCAATCATATTTACGGGCATCGCCCATAACTCCTACTGATTTTACCGGTAAAAATACGGTAAACGCTTGGCTTACTTTGGTGTATAAATCATGCTTGTGTAATTCTTCAATGAAAATAGCATCGGCACGACGTAATAAATCAGCATATTCTTTTTTAACTTCACCTAGAATACGTACACCCAACCCAGGGCCAGGAAACGGATGGCGGTAAAGCATATCGTACGGTAAGCCAAGCTCTAAGCCTATTTTACGTACTTCATCTTTAAATAACTCACGTAATGGTTCAACTAAGCCTAGTTTCATGTAATCAGGTAAGCCGCCAACATTATGATGTGATTTAATAACATGCGCTTTACCGGTCGCTGAGGCGGCCGATTCAATGACGTCAGGGTAAATAGTGCCCTGTGCTAACCATTTGGCATTATCTAACTTATTCGACTCTTCTTCGAAAACATCAATAAAAACATTACCAATAATTTTACGTTTTGCTTCTGGCTCACTTTCACCCGCTAAGCGGTCTAAAAATCTATCTTCGGCTTCAATTTTTATAATATTTAAACCAAAGTGATCGCCAAACATATCCATGACTTGCTGGCCTTCATCTAAACGAAGTAAACCATTATCAACAAATACACAGGTCAATTTATCGCCAATCGCTCGATGTAATAACATAGCAACTACTGATGAATCAACACCGCCTGAAAGACCTAAGATAACTTCGTCGTCGCCGACTTGAGCTTTCATTTTTGCAATAGCATCATCGATGATTGATGATGAAGTCCATAATTTTTCACACTGGCAAATTTCAACAACAAAGTTTTCTAAAATGCGTAAACCTTGTTTAGTGTGGGTCACTTCAGGGTGAAACTGCACACCATAGAATTGCTTTTCTTCGTTTGCCATTGCTGCATAAGCACAACTTGCTGTTTGTGCAACCGTAACAAAGCCTGTTGGTATAGCTGACACTTTGTCGCCGTGGCTCATCCAGACATCTAGTAAAGCATTACCGTTAGTACCAATACTGTCTTCAACATTGTTGAATAACGCAGATTTAGCAATAAGTTCAACCGCGGCATAACCAAACTCTTTGTGCGTTGAACTTTCAACACCACCACCAAGTTGTTCAGCCATTGTTTGCATGCCATAGCAAATACCTAGAACAGGAACGCCAGCGTTATAAACATATTCAGGTGCACGAGGTGAATTTTCTGCAGTGACCGACTCAGGGCCGCCAGCTAGAATGATACCTGTCGGGTTAAAACCTTTAATTTGCTCTTCGGTTACATCCCAAGACCAAAGTTCACAATAAACACCTATTTCACGTACGCGACGAGCAATTAGCTGAGTATATTGTGAACCAAAATCTAAAATTAGTATTCGGTGATCATGAATGTCTTTACTCATGTTGTTTTCCTACTTTAACGCTCGTTATGTCTAAACTTTATACTGCGTTGTATTCGTAATGAAACAAAATCATTTATAAAACCTTATTTATAATAAGATAAGTCATTTGTTTAATTACTCAACAGCCTTGCCTAAAGCTCATTCATTTAGAGCGGATTTATAAAATGAACAGGCTGAGTTATTTATTGATAACTCAGCCTGTAGAATCTTTTGTTTTCCAGTTAACTAAAAGTAACTAAGAATATTTTCAATGCATCAAGTTGAGAATATTTTAGCTCTAGTTCAAGGCGCTAGCGCGGAGTTGACGATAGTCAATGAGCACTTGCAACGCAGAAATCGAGCTTAAATAACTCAACCAATATTACTACCCCATACGATAGTTTGGTGCTTCTTTGGTGATGGTTACGTCATGGACATGCGACTCACCCATACCTGCCGAGGTAATTTTCATAAACTCGGGTTTAGTTCGCATGGTCTCAATATCTTTACTGCCGGTTAAACCCATTGATGAGCGTAATCCGCCCATCTGCTGGTGGATAATTGCAGAAACAGGCCCTTTATAAGCAACACGACCTTCAATACCTTCCGGTACCAACTTGTCAGCTTCGCCATCAGATTTCTGGAAATAACGATCACTTGAACCTTCTTTCTGGCTCATTGCGCCTAAAGAGCCCATACCGCGATATGATTTGTAATAGCGACCTTGATAAAGTTCTACTTCGCCAGGTGCTTCTTCGGTTCCAGCAAACATACTACCAACCATCACACAATGCGCGCCAGCAACCAGTGCTTTAGCAATATCACCAGAGAATCGAATACCACCATCGGCAATAACAGGAATGCCAGTACCTTTAAGCGCTTCTACTGCATTTGAGATAGCCGTTAATTGTGGTACTCCAACGCCAGTTACAATACGCGTAGTACATATTGAACCTGGGCCTATACCAACTTTAACCGCATCTACGCCAACATCGGCTAATGCTTTTGCACCAGCCCCTGTCGCCACATTGCCAGCAACAATTTGTAAGTCAGGATATTTTTGACGGGTTTCTTTTACTCGATCAAGAACACCTTGGGAATGACCATGTGAAGTATCAATTAATAAGACGTCAACACCTGCGGCAACTAACGCGTCAATACGTTCATCAGTACCCGCGCCGACACCGACAGCGGCGCCCACTCGTAAACGACCTAATTTATCTTTACAAGCATTAGGTTTACTTTCAGCTTTTTGATAATCTTTAGCTGTGATCAAACCCACTAATTTAAAGGCATCATCAACCACTAAAATTTTCTCAATACGGTTACTGTGCATTAAGCCAAGTATTTCTTCACGCGCGGCACCTTCTTTAACCGTGACTAATTTTTCTTTAGTCGTCATTAACGCTGAGACAGGCTTAGTTAAGTCTGTTTCAAAGCGTAAATCACGGCCAGTAATTATACCGGTAAGATTGCCATTTTCATCAACAACAGGGAAACCTGAAAAGCCAAGATCATCAGCTTTATGCATGACTTCTTCAATAGTAAAGTTAGCATTGACGGTCACGGGATCGGAAACAATACCACTTTCGTATTTTTTAACTTTTAATACGTTAGCCGCTTGCTCAGCGATGGTCATGTTTTTATGAATAAAACCTAAACCACCTTCTTGCGCTAGTGTAATAGCTAAAGGTGCTTCAGTAACTGTATCCATAGATGCAGATACCATAGGTATATTTAAATTAATTTTACGGGTTAATTTAGTTTTTAAATCGGCCGTATGTGGGAGTACTTCTGAATGAGCAGGTACAAGTAATACATCATCAAAAGTTAGTGCTTCTTGGGCAATTCTTAGCATCGCAACATCTCTCTAAAAAGGTTGGTTAGGGAGTGAATATTGCGGCAGAATTTTAACCGTTTTGTGGTTTAAGAACAACTTAAATTTAACGATAAACTGAAATAATTATCTCTGAGGAGTTTAAAGGAATATATAATTTACTGGTTCCACTTTAATAGGTAAGATCCAAAGGGAATTATAAACGCCTTTAAGCAAGATATTGATTGAAAATAATAGTTATTCTATTATTGAAATCAATAACGTAAAATAAAGTGTTCATAAGCCCCCCTTCGGGAATCGGAATAAGTAATACGCGTCGTTACATTTTATTTAAGGGAATAACCTTTAACAAAAATATGTGCTTAGATTATGATTCGCTTAGGTTTGCTGAAACATTCATATTCAAGCAAAGCAGATATATCGACTCAAATCGCCTTAACATTAGATAAAGTAAGTATTTTATGGCTACGCAGCACATTTTACAGATAAGTGAACTGACGAGAAAAGTTAAGTTCATGCTAGAAAGTGAACTTAATACAGTATGGTTGTGTGGTGAAATCTCAAATTTCATTGCTGCTAGCTCGGGTCATTGGTATTTGTCACTCAAAGACAGTAAATCGCAAGTGCGTTGCGCAATGTTTAAGGGCAACAATCGACGAGTAAGGTTAGCGGGTGGTTCAACGCCTCGCAACGGCCAACAGGTGTTAGTACGCGCCAAGGTTTCTTTGTATGAGCCACGAGGTGATTTTCAATTAATTATTGAAATGATGGAGGATGCGGGTGAAGGTTTATTGCGACAACAATTTGAGCAATTAAAAAGTAAGCTCAATGCACAAGGTTTGTTTGCTCAGCAGTTCAAGCAAGCCATTCCTAAAAATATTAACACGGTTGGCATAGTTACCTCGCCAACGGGTGCTGCAGTTAAAGATATCATATCTGTTTTGCAAAGACGTAATCCAGCAATTACTATCGTTATATACCCTGCACTTGTGCAAGGCGAGCATGCTAAGAATGACATTGTTCATGCCATCGATATCGCTAATCAACGTGAAGAATGCCAAGTATTAATTGTTGGTCGTGGAGGAGGCTCTCTAGAAGACTTATGGAGCTTTAATGAAGAAGACGTAGTCAATGCTATTTTTCATAGCCGCATTCCAATTATCAGCGCTGTCGGTCATGAGGTAGACACAACATTAAGTGATCTCGTTGCTGATTTAAGAGCGCCAACACCTTCAGCGGCAGCAGAACTGGTTTCACAAGACAATAGTGAGTTACAAAGTCGCTTACAAGAATTATCAAAGCGGGCTCAGCAGTTATTTACTCAAAAAGTAAAACAAGAAAACTCAGACCTACAAAACCTTAATCATCGCTTAACGCAAGTTCATCCAGAAAGAAAACTTCAGCAGCATCAACAAAAATCAGATGAATTGAATATTCGTTTAGATAAAGCAATAAAACGTGAATTGGCACGTTTCAAACAAAAACCCGAAAAGTTAGTACGCGATTTACAACACGTAGATCCAACAAAAGTGATCATTCAACATCAAAGTACCTTGCGCCACTTAGATGACAGATTACAACGGGCATTAGACGTTAGCGTAAAAAATAAATCTGAGCACTTTGTTAGCATTATTGAGCAGCTCCATATTGTCAGTCCGCTCGCGACTATTGCCCGTGGTTATAGTGTCAGTCGAAATAGTCATCAGCAAATTGTTCGCACAAAAGATCAAGTGAGTATTGGCGACGAAATATCTATTCAAGTCAGTGATGGTCGTATTTTAAGCCAAGTTATTGATAAGATTTAATTTTCAGCAATAACGGCATGCTGAAGTAACTTTATCACTGATGCTTTACTTTTTTCTTCAAACTTTAAACCGATACAAAGGCCATTAGCTTGTGATTTGTAGCTACAGGTTTCTGCAGAAAACTTTAAATTTCCTAATCCTTGAAAGTCTTCGACAATTAATTCGACAGATTTATTTTTTTCCATCACTAACGACTCGCCGTTAGTGATCAATACTTGGCAGCCATTAACAGAAATATCTATAATGGTCGCTTGCCAATATTCTTTAGCAATATTTATCTTAGCAACAATATCGGTATCAATGCGCATCGCTGAACGTAAGCTTTGTAAGCTAACAGAACGTGGAAAATCAAGAACAATTAGTCTCGAGGGTATTTGTAAGGTTTGTTTAACATTACTGATAAAAGCAACCACCGCGCCCTCATGCCCTTCAATTAAACCTCGCACCGTAATACCAGCACCTTGGGTAATATATTGGGAAAAATTCCCTAATTTATTTGCATCAGGAAATTGCACTAAAACATAATGCTTGGGGAGGTAGCCAATGAAGGTGCTACGAAACTTTGCTTTTTGTCCGGCTGGTGTGGCTATATCGATAGTAATCGTTGAGCCTGACTGCAATAAGCCAAGGTTTCTGTCTAAGCGGTTAACCAATGCAATTTTTTTAGGAGTGGCTGCCATAATGTTAACATTTAAGAATAAGTATTTTAAATGTAGCACTTAGCAAAAAGCCAATCAAATGATTGGCTTCAGTAATGTTAAATTATTATCAAAAAAAACGTAAGTTTTTAGTCTTTCTTATAACCTTCAGTAGCTCTGGCCATTTTCTTTTGCTCGGTATAAGTTAACTTTTTCTTGCCAGCAAACGGGTTACTTGTTTCTCTAAACTCAATTCTAATCGGCGTACCCATTATTTTTAATGATTTACGGTAATAATTCATTAAATAGCGTTTATATGAAACAGGAAGCTTTTTGGCTAAATTACCATGAATAACAATGATAGGTGGATTATAACCACCGGCATGCGCATATTTAAGCTTAATGCGGCGTCCTTGACTCATCGGTGGTTGATGATCAAATGTGGCCATATCTAATATTTTGGTAACCATTGAGGTAGATATACGTTTAGTTGCTGAAATGAAAGCTTCTTCAACTGACTCATATAAATGGCCAACACCGGTACCGTGTAAAGCAGAGATAAAGTGGATACGTGCAAAATCAATAAAACCTAAACGACGATCTAGTTCGGTTTTAATACGATCTTTAACATGCTCTTCTAAACCATCCCATTTATTAACCGCAAGTACCAAAGAACGACCTGCTTCTAAAATAAAGCCCAGTAAACTTAAATCTTGATCGGTAATACCTTCACGAGCATCAATAATTAACAAACAAACATTGGCATCTTCTATGGCACGTAGTGTTTTAATAACAGAATACTTTTCTACAACATCAGTCACGTTTTTACGACGACGAATACCTGCAGTATCAATTAATGTATATTCACGGCCATCATGTTCCATCGGGATATAGACACTATCGCGAGTGGTACCTGGCGCATCAAAAACAACAACGCGGTCTTCACCTAAGATACGGTTAGTCAGTGTTGACTTACCCACATTAGGTTTACCAATGATAGCAAGTTTGATTTTATCATTTTCAAACGGTGCTTCGGCAATTTTTTCTTCATCAGTTTTAGCTGAGAATTCTTGTGAACCATCAAACTCATCATTTTCACGTGCTTCACCAAGTGCTTCTATATGAGGTGTTAATGCCAGTGTTAATAATTGTGTAACACCACGACCATGCGCGGCGGCAATTTTATGAACGGTATCACCCAGTGATAATTCATAAAATTCAGCAACGGCAGAATCAGCATCAATACCATCAACTTTATTCGCAACCAAAAATATTTTCTTATTTTGTTTACGAAGGTAGTCAGCGATACCGATATCCGCTGATGTTAAACCATCACGAGCATCAACCATAAATAAAACAGCATCGGCTTCTGCTATCGCCATTAATGACTGTTCGGCCATTAATGCGTCAATACCTTGTTCATTACCATTAATACCGCCGGTATCAATAACAATAAATGGGTGATCTTCTACTTTCGCTTGACCATATTGACGGTCACGCGTTAAGCCAGGATAATCTGCTACGAGAGCATCTCGGCTTCGGGTTAATCGGTTAAATAACGTCGATTTGCCAACATTAGGACGTCCGACAAGTGCAACAACTGGAAGCATGTTTACCTCTATAAATTCATTTGTAGAGTAAACAACGTCATGCAAAATGCAAAACTTTTACTCTATTTAATAACAAACAACGGCTCCAATGCATTCTGCAATGGAGCCGTTTAATTCTAGCTGATAAAAAGACTTATGGAATTTTTATCGCTTGCAAATCACCATTACGTGATTGTGCGTAAATAATATTTTCGTGTACCGTGGGTGCTATATTTAAACCGCTACTGTCAACTTCATGACGTGCAACGATATCACCTGTTGTTTGGTCGATAAAATGAAGATAGCCTTCAAAGTCGCCAACAACAATATAATCACCAATAATAGCAGGACCGGTAACACCACGATTAGTCAGTGCAAGTTGGCTCCACTTTTCAAAACCGTTTAAACGGTCAACCGCATAAATATGGCCTTTAATATCAGTTAAAAATAGGCTGTTACCACTAATAGCCATATCATGATATGACGAATACTGACGTTCCCAAATCATCCGACCGGTACGTAAATCTATAGCGGTCAAATTACCCTTTACAGAAATACTATAAACTTTATCGCCATAAATAAGTGGCGCAGAGTCAACATCTATGACTCGCTCTAATTGTGTCGAGCCACCGGCTTCACCAACTTCTACTGTCCAACCTTGTTGACCAGTTTCAAGAATATAGACGCTCATGGTTCCATTAGCTGAACCAACCATCACACCACCAGAAGAAATCGCTGGCGAACTAACACCACGTAACGTTAATGCTGGTACTTCTTGTTCGATTTGCCATTCATCTTGACCGTTCGAAGCGTTAAAAGCCTTGATGACACCTGAAGCAGTATTGACAACTAAAATACCAGCATCAATGGCAGGAGCTGCAATAACTTCGCCTTTTACTTTTCCTTGCCAATCAAGCTTACCTGTATCAGCATCTAATGCGAATACTTCGCCATTTTCACTGCCAATAAAGACTTTTTGAATACCTAAAATTGGGCCGCCATTTAATAAAGCAGATTGTCGACGTTCAAAAAAGCCGCGTTCGCCTTTTACATCACTTAAATCTGTTGACCAAATTTCTTCACCATTTTCTAGTTCCAAAGCAACAACATCACCGTAACGACTAGCACTGTAAAGTTTGCCGTAAGCAACATTAGGTTTAATACGTGAAAAATAATCGCTAACACCATTACCGACACTGGTTTCCCAGAGCACATCAGCATCAAAAGCTTGTTTGATTTCTGTTAATTCAGCAACTTTAGTCGCTTCATCTTCTTCGTCAGTTGAAGAACAAGCGACAAGCCCTAAGGACACTAGCGCTATCACTAATAACTTTCTATTAAAGCGTAATTTTTTTAACATATGAATGATTAGCCTCTTTATTTAGCAATCGATGATAATTGGGCTAAATCATTTAATTTCATTTGTAAGGCACCATTATTTGTTTGACCTTCAACGTCAAGTGCTGCTTGATAAGCATTACGAGCAAGTTCTACTTTACCTTGCTTGAAATATGCATCGCCTTTAGTTTCTTCAATCGCACTTTTAAATGACTCTGGCAGTGTAACCGATAGGGTTGCCAATGCTTCAGTGTATTGCTCAAGTTGAATTTGCACACGCGCTAATCGAACACTTGCGATAGCTTTAATACCTTGATTGGTAGAGCTTTCAATAGCACTTGCCAAGTGAATAGCAACTTGTGGCCAATCTTTATGAGTAGCCGCTTCTTTTGCTAGCGCAAGCGCCGTTAATGATGCGTAGCTAGAGTCTTTATTTTCAGCAATAAATTTACTTGCACTTGCTGAAAAAGCCTTTCCGTCTACACCAGCACTTTCCATCACTGTTTGATAAGCATCAGACGTTAAAACTTCATTCTCAAGTTGGGTATCTTTATATACGTTAAAGCCAATAAAACCAGCAAAACCTAAAACTAAACCGGCAATAACTGCAGTACCATTTTCTTTCCAAAAACCTTTGATGGCTTCGACTTGTTGTTCTTCTGTTTGATAAACGTCCACTACTTCACCTTAAATTAAACTGTTTAATAAAGCTGGCACTTGTTCAAGCGACACCTTCTGTTGTTCTTGTTGTCCACGCAAATATTTTATCGTCACGCTTTGCTCAGCAAGTTCATCTTCACCGATGATAATTGCTACTTGCGCACTCGATTTATCTGCCCGTTTCATTTGTTTTTTCATATTACCACCACCGCAGTGGTTTTGTATGCGAATATCTTTAACTTGGTCACGCCATTGTTCACTGAGTAGCGCTGCTTGAATATCAACCCCCTCACCTAAACCAATAACATAAACATCAACTTGTGCACGAATATTGTTAGCTTTTTCTAAGCTCGTTAACATGAGTACCAAGCGTTCAATACCTAAGGCAAAACCAAATGCTGGTGTTGCTTTGCCACCAAGTTGTTCGACTAAGCCATCATAACGACCACCCGCACAAATAGTACCTTGTGCGCCTAAGCTGTCAGTCACCCATTCAAATACCGTACGATTGTAATAATCTAAACCGCGAACTAAGCGGTCATTAATAATATAGTTAATACCCGCAGCATCTAAACGCTGACAAACACCCGCAAAGTGAGCTTTAGATTCATCATCAAAATAATCACTTAATTTTGGTGCGCCCACTAAAGCGGCTTGTACATCTTTATTTTTACTGTCTAAAACGCGTAATGGATTGGTATGCATTCTGCGTTTAGAGTCTTCATCAAGCTGATCTTCTTTTTCTGTTAAGAAAACAACTAAAGCATCGCGATAATTTGCACGCTCTTCATTTGAACCTAACGAGTTTAGCTCTAGTGTGACAAACTCATTGATGCCAAGTTCCCGCCAAAGACGAGAAGTTAGCATAATAATTTCTGCGTCTATGTCAGGTGTTCCAATTCCAAAGGCTTCTAAGCCGAATTGGTGGAACTGACGATAACGACCTTTTTGTGGGCGTTCATGCCTAAACATCGGCCCCATGTACCATAAACGTTGTTCTTGGTTATATAATAAACCATGCTGATTGCCTGCACGCACACATGATGCTGTACCTTCTGGTCGCAGTGTTAAGCTATCACCGTTACGGTCATCAAAAGTGTACATCTCTTTTTCAACGATATCAGTAACTTCACCAATAGATCGTTTAAAAAGTCCAGTAGACTCGACAATCGGCATACGTATTTCAGCAAAACCATAGCTACTAGCAACTCGGCGTAAAACTGATTCAACCATTTGCCAAATAGGAGTTTCAGTGGGTAAACAGTCGTTCATCCCTCTGACGGCTTGTAATGTTTTGCTCAAAGTAAGGCTCTCTTTCATCTATTGTATAAAATAGATATTTATATAAAACGGGAAAAATTAAGTGCAGCGCGCATTATAGGCAGTTTGAGACGAAACGTAAATAGTACAGCTGTGATACCTCAAAATGCAGGTTTCAACTGAACTGTCACCGCTATAACGTTTCGCTCTTTTTAAAGTTATTTTATTACTCTATTTCTTTAAATTTTATTTTGTAAGCCGCATCAAGAAGTTTCGCTTTAGCACGAATTCGCTCTTCGAGCTGGTCTACTAAGTTATTATTATCAAAGCGATCTTTTTGGCGGATGCCATCTAAATAATAACCACTTTTTCGGCTACTACCCGTTAAGCCCAAATCAGAAATAATCGCTTCACCCGGACCATTAACGATACAACCAATAATAGAAACATCCATTGGCGTTAATATATCTTCAATACGTTGTTCTAACGCATTAACGGTGGCGATAACATCAAACTCTTGGCGAGAACAGCTTGGACAAGCAATAAGATTGATACCTCGACTACGTAATTTTAGTGACTTTAAAATATCAAAACCGACTTTAATTTCTTCTATGGGATCTGCTGCCAAAGAAATGCGTAACGTGTCGCCAATTCCTTCAGCTAATAACAAGCCTAAACCTACAGAAGACTTTACTGAGCCAGAGCGCAAGCCACCTGCTTCGGTAATACCAAGGTGAAGTGGGTTATCAATCTGCTTTGCTAATAAACGGTAAGATTCGACCGCAAGAAATACATCTGAGGCTTTAACACTAACCTTAAACTGATCGAAATTAAGCCTATCTAGAATATCAACATGGCGCATTGCCGATTCAAAAAGTGCTTCTGGCGTTGGTTCAGTATATTTCTCTTGGATATCCTTTTCTAATGAACCACCATTTACACCAATACGAATAGGAATATTTAAGTCACGTGCACATTCAACAACACTACGCACTCGGTCTTCGCGGCCGATATTGCCAGGATTAATACGTAAACAATCTGCGCCATACTCAGCAACTTTTAAGGCGATTCGATAATCAAAATGGATATCAGCAACCAGTGGAACTTTCACTAGTTTTTTAATTTCGCGAAAGGCTTCGGCTGCATCCATCGTCGGTACGCTCACCCGAACAATATCAGCACCCACACCTTCTAATGCTTTAATTTGTGCAACGGTTGCTGCCACATCAGTCGTCAACGTATTGGTCATTGACTGCACAGTTATCGGTGCATCGCCACCAACAGGAACATTACCCACCATTATTTGACGAGATTTACGGCGGATGATTGGAGATTCTTTAAACATAATAATTCACAACTTTGGTGGTTTGTCACTTAAGCGCAACAAACGTTATTTATACAAAATGCTAATGACTAATTGGTAACAGGCAAAGTAAATTTAGCGATATTACCACTGTTAAACTGACTCATATCAATGACTTCATCGGCAAAGTTTATTGCCACTAATTCAGGTCTTCCTAGGGTAACATCAAAAGGTGCTTGCCCAGATATTGTCATAACGTAACCCAATTTTTTCACACCCCAAGCAATGCGCTCACCTGTTGAATCTGAAATATTTACCCAACAGTCACCAGAAAAAGTAAAAATGACTTCAGTTAAAGGCACTTCAGTCAATGCTTCCTCTGCTGTTGGGGTATTTTCAACTGCAATGATGTCAGCTTCGCTCACTTGACTATTTTCTACATTAACCGCTGCGGGTGTAATATCATTACTTTGCGGCTCTAACACGGCAGTAGCTAAAGGTGCCTCAGTAATAGTTTTAGTCACGTTATCAATGTTAACTGTCGAAAGATCACTCGTTTGATTTTCGTTAACATCGTCAGCACTTTGAGTAATTATCTCAATATCTTCAGCCAGCGTTTGAGCTTGTTCTTTATTATTTTGCAACCACCACATCATAGTAGAACCAATGAGAATGGCTAAAATGATATAGCTTATCCACATAATACGATTACTTTCTGCTAACTTTTCCGTGCCTTTAGAAAAACTTTGTAGTTTAGAAACTTGTGCTTTAGCTATATTTAATTGTTCATAGCTTACCAATACATCATCTTGAGAAACATTAACTAATTTTGCATAGCTACGTAAATAGCCGCGATTATAAGTTTCCGGCAAATTACTATTAAACAGCTCACTTTCTATCTCATTAACTAAAGTAAGACGAAAATTGAGTTTACTCGCAACCTCTTGCTGAGTTAAGCCTGCTTTTTTTCTAGCATCACTAAGAATTTGTCCCGGCCCAATGATTTTACTATTGTCAGAAAGGTCGTCTTCGGAACTGTTATGCAAGGGTTCTGATGATGCAGTAGCTTGTGCCTTTTTGATATTATTAGGCGTTTCAACATGGGTCATTGGGTTTTCTCTTGTTCAACTTTATTAGTAGCATTGTTGGTTGGCATAGTATCAGTATGCTCTGGTAAATAAACATAGAACGTTTGGCCTAGCTTTAAAATATCGCTACGAGTAATATTATTCCAGCGCTCTAGTGTCTTCATATGAATATTGTATTTTTTTGAGAGGCTAAATAAACTGTCGCCTTTGACAATAATATGTATTTTTGCTTCAAGGTCATCCTTTAACTGTTCTTGGGTATCCTTGATACTCATCGTCTCTACGTTAGTACTTTTAGCAACTGTTGCTTTTTTAGCCTGTTGTTTTAGCCGTTTTTTTTGGGGCTTATTCGGTGACAAAACAACGACACGTTTCGGTGGTAAAGCGTCACTAGTTGTTAATATCGATGCTTGATAAATCTTTGCTAAGTCATCCGCTTCAGTATGCTCAAGCGCATTTAAAATATATTGCTTAGCTTGGTAAGAAGTTGGGAACATTTTTACCAACATACTGGCATAATTTTTAGCTGTACGATAATTGCGCTGCTTTTCAAAAACCTTATAAGCCAATGAAAGTGCTTCAGGACTAAAGCGACGAGTTGCTTTTTCATAACGTTTCAAATAACGTTGCGCGGATTTATAATCGCCAATAGCGTACTGTAAGCGAACCATTTGTAATAAAGCTGATGCACGATTAGGACTATGCTGAATAGATTTTGTAAAGTATTTTTCAGCCTTAACAAATTCACCGGCTTTTAGTTGACAAAGCGCCAGGTTTTCGTAGCTTTGCGAGACCATTAAGTACGTTGGGATTGCTATCGCTTTTAAAGTGTATTTTTCAGCGTCAGCATACTTTTCATGTCGACAAAGAAAAACCCCATAATTATTTAAGGTATCTGGATTTTTTTCATCGATTGATAACGCTTGTTCATAAGCATTGGTAGCAAGCTGTGATTCGCCAACCACATCATAATAATGAGCAAAGGCCGTATAAACTTGGGATAAGTTCGGTGAAAAGCGCTTTGCTTTCTCCAAGTTTAATTTCGCTTGGCTAGTATTTCCCATTTTTAAATAGCCAAGGCCTAATGAAATTCGAGTCATCGCCATTTCATTATTACTTGAGTCACTTTCTACTACAGGTATTGTACTGTCGTTCTCATAATTTTGTGTTACACACCCAGAAAGGACAATTAACAAAGCGATAACGCTCGTTATAAATAACCGCGGCAGAAATTTAATCATATGGCAGAATGTCACTTATCGTAATGTAATAATTACAGATTATACCTATACCCGATCTACTTCAAGATGCTTGTTGAACTAGCATGCTGTCGAACGGGTATAAATACCTCGAGAATAAAGTGTTAGACCAGTTTAACTGAAATCTCTTGGGCTTTAGACTCGTCATTTTTTGAAGAGTTCATTGCTGTTCGCTTTGTTCTATCAAAAACATCACCGGCTAATTGGCCACAAGCTGCATCAATATCATCACCACGGGTACGGCGAGTAATAACGGTTAAACCATATGACTGCAGTACTTTATCAAAACGGTCAATACGTGAATTACTTGAACGTTTATAAGGCGATCCAGGGTAAGGATTAAACGGGATCAGATTGATTTTACTCGGTAAATCTTTCAAAGCGATAGCAAGTTCATGTGCTTGGTCAGTACTGTCATTAACATGATCTAACATCACATATTCAATCGTTGCCTGCTTATTAGCTTTTGAACCATCAATATAACGTCCAGCTGCCGCAATAAACTCTTCTAAAGGATACTTTTTGTTTATCGGGACCAATACATCACGAAGCTCGTTGTTACCCGCGTGAATTGAAATAGCTAATGCACAATCTATTTTTTCTTTTAACATATCAAGCGCCGGTACTACACCAGAAGTACTCACTGTTACTCGACGTTTTGAGAGGCCGTAGCCTAAATCATTTAACATAGTATCAAGCGCTGGAATTAAATTTTTCATATTTAAAAGCGGCTCGCCCATTCCCATCATAACAATATTAGTAATGGGACGTTTTCCAGCGATACGTGTCGCGCCAATATCATTAGCAACACGCCATACTTGACCAATAATTTCGCTCATAGACAAATTGCGATTAAAGCCTTGTTGCGCCGTGGCACAAAACGTACATTCAAGTGCACAACCGACTTGCGAGGATACACATAATGTTGCGCGATCGTTTTCAGGGATCCACACTGTTTCAACTTCTTGACCACCTTCGAGGCGTAAAGAGTATTTTATCGTGCCGTCAGTTGATACTTGCTTTTCAGATATTTCTGGTGCGCTAATTTCTGTTTCACGTTGTAATTTTTCACGTAATTTTTTGTTCAAATTAGTCATTAATTCAAAATCAGAGTAACCAAAATGATATATCCATTTCATCATTTGATCGGCACGAAATGGCTTTTCGCCAATTGAAGCAAAGTATTCACGCATCCCTTGATGGTCCAAGTTTAATAGATTTACTTTCTTCTTTACCGCAGATACGGTCGGGCTTACAACTTCAGTCACTTCACTCATGATTCACTACTTCTCAAACAACAAAATTACAAAAAACAATTGTACAGCTTTCATACAAAACATGACAATTTACAGATCAAATTATATCAAACCTTAACGTTTTTAATTAAATTTCTCTTTTTGTAAAACAGAGAGTTAGTAAATTAAAAAGCTTAAGGTTTATTATAACTCTAAAAATAACAAAAGGATTTTACTGGAAACAGTAAAACCCTTTAATATTCTATTTCTAGATTAAACTAAGTTAATGATGAAAATTCAAAAAGGATAGCGCGGAGCTTACGTTAGTAAGTGAGCACTTTTCTTACAGAAGTTTCGCCATTAACAACGTTTAATATCAGATTAACGAGTGCGTGGGCAAATTTCGTCATCTGAGAAGAAGTAAGCAATTTCACGTGCAGCAGATTCTAAAGCGTCAGAACCGTGAGCAGCATTTTCGTCGATGCTATCAGCAAGATCAGCACGGATAGTACCAGCAAGTGCTTCAGCTGGGTTAGTAGCACCCATGATTTCACGGTTTTTAAGAACAGCGTTTTCGCCTTCTAAAACTTGAACCATAACTGGACCAGAAGTCATGAATGAAACTAAAGCGCCAAAGAAAGGACGTTCGCTATGTTCAGCGTAAAAGCCTTCAGCTTTTTCTTGGCTTAAGTGAATCATTTTAGAAGCAACAATTTTTAAACCAGCAGTTTCAAAACGGTTATAAATTTGACCAATGAAGTTTTTAGCAACTGCGTCTGGTTTTACGATAGAAAAAGTACGTTCGATAGCCATGATAAGCCCTTATATATATTTTAGATAAAATAGGTGTATAAATTTTGGCGCGATTATAGACGAATTTGAACAAAAAAACTAATATTATTCACTTAGTACTCTTTTTGATTTTAATGTCTTGAACCCAGCCTCGAATCCTTCTAGAGATATGGGTAACGTAAGTTGCTTTTTACTCTCTAAAGCAAAAGCGATCATACCGACCTTAGCGTTTTTCATCTCATTGAGTAAAACATCATCGATTTTAATCATACTTTAAGGTGTAAAATAAGCAGATATAAAAAAACTGACATTGAGTCAGTTTTTTTATATGAGTAACAAAATACTAACTACACACTGCTTCGACGATACTGTCGATATTCTGGTTGCCAAAAGTTCTGTTCTATTTTTGCGAGTAAGCTTTCATCATCGATGCGTAAAGCTAAGTTTTGATCAAAAGCTACTTTCGCGACAGCAAAGGCTATTTTACGACTTAAACTGGCAATCTCAGTGAGTGGAGGTAAGAGTTCACCCAGCCCGGTGTTGGCTAATGGTGAAGCTTTAGCAAGAGTTTCGCTGGCAACCATTAACATTTCATCGGTAACACGGTTAATATTGGCTGAAACAATACCCAAACCTAAACCAGGAAAAATATAACTATTATTACATTGCACGATAGGAAAAGTTTTACCTTGATATTCAACGGGTTTAAAGGGACTGCCGGTTGCAACAATGACCTCGCCTTGCGTCCAATTAATGACTTGTGTTGGCGTAGCTTCTACTTGTTTAATAGGATTACTAAGCGGGAAAATAATCGGCATTGGGCAGTGTGATTTCATTGCTCTAATCACAGGTTCGGTAAATAAACCCGGCACACCTGACACGCCGATTAAAATATCTGGCTGAGCATTATTCATCACTTCTAATAATGTCGCATATCGCCCTGAAACAGCCCACGTAGAAATTGTACGAGGTGATTGCACCAGTTTTTGCTGAAAGTCTCGTAAATCAGCCATACCATCGGTTAATAAACCAAAACGGTCGACCATAAAAATTTGACTGCGTGCTTGTTTTGCAGAAATACCTTCACTGACCATTTGCGCAATAATTTGTTCGGCAATACCGCAACCGGCAGAGCCACTGCCAACAAAGACAACTTTTTGCTGTGATAATGTGGTTTCTTTAGCAAGCTTACGCCCTTTAATGCGGCATGCTGCTAGTAAAGTACCGACAGTCACTGAGGCGGTTCCTTGAATATCATCATTGAAACAACAAATTTCATCACGATACTTATTAAGTAATGGTGTGGCATTGGGTTGAGCAAAATCTTCAAATTGCAATAATACATGTGGCCAACGACGTTTCACTGCTTGAATAAACATGTCAACGAACTCGTTGTATTCTTCTTGATTAATACGTTTATGACGACGCCCCATATACATAGGGTCATTCAATAACTTTTCGTTATTGGTACCAACATCGAGCATTACCGGTAAAGTATACGCGGGGCTAATGCCGCCACAAGCGGTATAAAGTGAAAGCTTGCCGATCGGAATACCCATTCCACCTATGCCTTGGTCACCCAGACCAAGAATACGCTCGCCATCGGTAACAACAATGACTTTTATTTTATTTTTTGTCGCATTACGAAGAATATCATCCATGTGATGTCTATCTTCATAAGAAATAAATAATCCACGCGAGCTACGATAAATATCTGAAAATTGCTCACACGCATCACCTACTGTCGGCGTATAAATAATCGGCATCATCTCAGCTAAGTGCGCCTGAACGAGCCTGAAAAATAAAGTTTCGTTGTTATCATGAATTGTACGTAAATAAATATGCTTATTTAAGTTGGTTCGAAACTTATTATATTGCATAAAAGCACGTTCAACTTGCTCGTCTATTGTTTCATAACGGGGCGGCAATAAGCCCATTAAGTTAAAATTAGTGCGCTCCTCTTCGTCAAAAGCGCTACCTTTATTTAATAGGGGGGTTTCTAAAAGACTTGGACCAGCATAGTGGATATATAACGGACGTTTAATATTTATTGTCATAATAATTTTTGATGTAGACCATATGGTTGATGAATAGTCAAAATTCATGGTAGTGATATATGCGGTAGTATAAGCCAGATGAGGTTTATAAAACAATCAATTACCTAAACAAGACTAAAAATTACCCTTAAATTTATCTGCCGCTAATCGACTTCAGAAATCCACGCTAATTGAATGGCCTCAAGCACTCTTTCACCACAATGCTTAGGATCATCATCAAAATTATCGAGGGCTATCACCCATTGCATCAATTCTGGAAAATGTAATTTAAGTGGATCAGCATCCGGATGCTCTTCCATTAAGTCTAATGCTAACTCTAATGAGTCTGTCCAACGATATCCCATATATAACTCCAACTTTTAAAATAAAAGATTAAACCACAATGCATCTATTGCAATCATGATAATTAACCAAATAAACATTCTTCGGTATTTAAGGCAAAATTGACAATCAGTTTGCCACCATTTTTTCAATGTCTCTTTCACTTAAACCACCCACCTTAACGCTTGGTCATAAGTATATACCTATGATACATCAAAGGCGCTACTTCAGCAGGAAATATAATCCCTTAAGATAGAATTGATTGAAATATTATGGTTATAATCTCGTCAAGAATTTTTATTAAAAGAGCAGAGAATAATATGAGTGAAATTAAGTTTTCATCCGCACAAAAAGAGTTACTGGTTCAAAAACTACAGCATTATTTTGCAAGCGAACTTGATCAAGAGCTCGCTCAGTTTGACGCTGACTTTTTGCTTGATTTTTTTACTAAGGAAATGGGCAATCATTATTATAATCAAGGTATTTATGATGCCCAGCAATTATTAACAGAAAAACTTGATTATATTTCTGATGAAATGTATCAATTAGAAAAACCAGCCAACTAATGACCACTGAGCAAAAATAGATTAATTAACTTGAGCCTTAACAATATTCTCTACCCTTTATCTGCAAGATTAATTTTAAATTGTATTATCAAGCGGCAATTATAATAAGAGTTGATTTATCACAACGATTATTCTGATAAATACGCTAATATGGCTTTACTGATTATTTGAAATACAAACTATAATGCAAATTACTGATTTAAATGAAGAGCAGAAAATTCTGCCAATATTTCGCTTAGGCTTTCGACCCTTTTTTTTAGGTGGCGCTGTTTTTAGTTTAATTGCCATTACTTTATGGTTGTTAATCTATAAAGGGACCATTAGCTTTTCACCTTACGGTGGTGGATATTGGTGGCATATTCATGAAATGATTTTTGGTTTCGGCAGTGCCATCATTGTTGGTTTTTTACTCACCGCAGTGCAAAATTGGACAGGTATTGCCAGTGTTAAAGGCAAACCCCTCGCCGCTTTATTCTTGCTATGGTTATTAGGCCGAGTGGTCATGTTAATGCCCGACTTATTAGGGGCAACATTAAGCGCTTTGATAGATTTAAGTTTCTTATTAGCTATCGCTTATACACTCGCCAAACCTATATTAGCGATAAAGCAGTATCGAAATTTATTTTTTGTACCACTATTGGTGATGTTTACCATCGCCAATGGAGAAATGCACTTAGCAACCCTTTACCCACAAAGTTTTTCGTTGAGCTACTCAGGTTATGCCGGTGTTTTATTAGTGGTATTTTTAATGTCCGTTATGTCTGGACGTGTTGTGCCAATGTTCACCGCTAATGGAACACAAACCACAAAAACAACCCCTGCTCCTTTACTTGATAAACTTGCTAATGGCAGTTTACTGCTTGCTATGCTGATGTTGTTGTTACATCCATTGGTGGGTTTTGTGCCGATGTTTTTTGGCATTATCTTAATTTTTGCTGGTTTATTTCAGTTAATTCGTTGGTTGAGATGGCGACCTTGGATAACACTGGGCGTACCACTTTTATGGTCATTACATTTCGCTATTAAATTTATTTGGTTTGGTCTTATCTTATTAGGATTTAGCTACATTATTGATGAAATCCCCAGTAATCATGTTTGGCATCTATTAACCATTGGTGGCATGGGGGGGATTATTTTAGCAATGATTTCTCGTGTTTCTTTAGGGCATTCTGGTCGACCATTAACCCCACCTAAAATGATGTCAGTCGCTTTTGCATCTATTACCCTCTCGGCTATGGTTCGGGTATTTGGGCCTTGGTTAGTACCAGAGAAAACTTTACTCTTTGTCGATATAAGTGGTTTTTTCTGGTTGGTTGCTTTTGGACTCTTTACTTTTTACTACGGGCCAATGTTGCTAAAAGCACGAGAAGATGGTCGTCCTGGTTAAACTAAGTAACACTCATGCCATAAAATAAATATCACATGATAAAACGGTAAACAGAAATATACGCTGATTGCCGTTTTTTTTTATCTTGATTTCTATTAAGCTAACAACATAATTTCTTTTTGACTACTCGCTATGCAAACCGTTTTTTTAGATCAACAAACCTTTAGTGCCAGCATTTCTTTGACCCGTATAAAGTCTGAGGTCAGTACATTAAGCTGTTATGCCACCACCACTGACAGTCAAATTATTGAACGTTGTAAAACGGCTGAGATTATTATCACCAACAAAGTGTTGTTATCTAAAAATATACTCGAGCAATTACCCCAACTAAAATTAGTGTGCATTGCCGCAACAGGTATGAATAATGTTGACCTAGTTGCTGCTAAAGCACTTAACATTGCGGTTAAAAACGTCAGTGGTTACTCACAAGCCTCAGTCAGTCAATATGTCTTTGCGCAAATGCTTGAATATTTCAGTAATACCGCACACCACAACATCAATACTCAACAAGGACATTGGCAAAACAGTGCTACTTTTTGTTTTCATGGCAAAGGAAGTCAAGAATTAGCAGGAAAAACCATCGGCATCATTGGTTTTGGCAACTTAGGTAAAGCGGTAGCGAAAATTGCTCAAGCTTTTGATATGCACGTCATGATTGCTGAACGTCCTAATGCGATAAAAATAAGAGAAAACCGTCATAGCTTTACTGAAGTATTAAATAAAGCCGATGTTATCAGCTTACACTGCCCACAAACCGAGGAGACGATAAACTTAATAAATAGTGAAACTTTAGCGCTTATGAAACCCTCGGCGTTACTGATTAACACGGCGCGAGGTGCACTGGTTAATAGTACGGATTTACTGCAGGCATTAAAGAATAAAATCATATCTCACGCCGTGCTCGATGTATTAGAACATGAGCCGCCAACAGTGAGTCACCCGTTAATTAGTGCATTAATGAAAAAAGAAATCGATAACTTGTCGATAACTGCCCATATTGCTTGGGCCAGTATCGAGTCGCAGCAGCGATTAATTGATTTAGTCGCTTTAAATATTAAAAACTATAAAGCCGTATAAGGTTTATGTATACGGCTTTTGATAAGACACATCTAAACGAATAGCTATACTATAAGTTCAGATGTGTGGTTGATGTTGATTAACTTTCTCTAATAAGATAATCGAATGCTGACAAGGATGCTTTTGAACCCTCACCCATCGCAATAACAATTTGCTTATAAGGCACGGTAGAAACATCTCCAGCAGCAAATATACCCGGCTCAGAGGTCTGACATTTTTCGTCAATGATGACTTCGCCATATTTAGTACATTCAACAACACCCTGTAAAAAATCACTGTTGGGTAATAAGCCTATTTGGATAAATATTCCCGACAAGCTTTGTTGCTTCATCTCCCCTGTTGCTCTATCTTCATAAGCCAGAGCAACAACTTTACCACCTTCAGCAATTACTTCTTTAGTAGCAACATTTTTAATGATGGTGATCTTTTTATGCGCTTCTGCTTTTTCTACCAATATTTTATCTGCTTTCAAGCCAGGTAAGAATTCGAAGACGGTAACATGATTAACCATACTTGCTAAATCTAATGCCGCTTCTATTCCTGAGTTACCACCACCAACCACAGCAACATCTTTACCTTTGAAAAATGGGCCATCACAATGCGGACAATAAGCGACACCAGAACCAATATTTTCTTTTTCTCCTGGTATACCAAGTTCACGCCATTTAGCCCCAGTAGCAATGATCACCGTTTTAGATTCGATAACTTCGCCGCTAGAAAGATGTAGCTTTTTCGGTACTTTGCTCTCGGGCTCACCTTTATCTATTTTTTCAACACGTACAAACTCTCTTGTCGTTATCTCGTAATCATTTAAGTGCGCTTGCATATTACCCGTTAGTTGTGTGCCGGTCGTTTTAGAGACTGAAATTAAGTTCTCAATACCTACGGTATCTTTGACCTGACCACCAAAACGGTCAGCAATAATAGTCACTTTCAAACCTTTACGAGCGGCATAAATAGCAGCAGCAACACCGGCAGGACCTGCGCCTATAACGGTAATATCTTGTAACGGTAACTGCTCGTTGTCATCGCCACCGACAATATAAGGGAAACGTTCGATAAGTTTATCGACTAATTGACCGGTGTCTATTTTTCCATTCGCAAATAATTCGCCATTAAGGTAAACACTCGGTACACCTTGGATATTACGTTCGTCTATTAAGTGCTTAAATAAGCCACCATCAATCATTTCACTGCTGATACCTTCGTTTAATAAGGCAAACTGATTCAACGATTGCACAACATCAGGACAGTTATGGCAACTTAAGGAAATAAATACTTCAAAGTGCAAATCTTCTTTGATTTTTTGCACCATTTTAGTCAAGGTGCTGTCTAATTTCAGTTCGGTACCAGATGACTGTAAAATAGCTAATATCAACGAATTAAATTCATGTCCACTGGGAATACCAGAAAAGTGGATGCCATTATTGTTACCGTCAATTTCTAAGTAGAACGTAATAGGGCTGCGTAAACCATCATCGCGTTCAACAAGTAGTAGATTGTCTGATACTGATGTTAACTGTGTTAAAAATTCTTTTAATTCATTGCGTTTTTGATGTTCACCCGTCTGTAAAACTAGTGATACTTTGTTGGTCATATTTTGGGTATAAGCTTTTACTGCATTTAAAATATCTTCACTTAACATGGGGCTACCTCATTATTTATCTTGTTGAATTTGACATAAGAGCTGTCATTTTGTTGGTTGAAATAAGGAGGAAGAAGTCTGGTTAACCAGAATAACGACTTCCACCCATAACGAGACTGCTGCCTTAGATTTTACCAACTAAGTCTAAACTTGGTGTTAAGGTTGCTTCACCTTGTTCCCAAGCTGCTGGACATACTTCACCGTCATTTTCACGCACATATTGTGCAGCTTTTACATTACGCACCATATCTTTTGCACTTCGACCGATACCACCCGCATGAATATGGGCAACTTGAATAACACCATCTGGGTCGACTAAAAATGTTCCACGGTGTGCCATATGATCTTCTTCAATCATCACATCAAAACCACGAGTAATTGTGCCAGTTTGGTCACCAATCATCGGAAATTTAATTTTACCAATCGCTTCTGAAGAATCGTGCCATGCTTTATGTGAAAAATGTGTATCGGTTGATACCGAGTAAACTTCAACACCAAGACCTTGCAACTCTTCATACTGGTTTGCCATGTCTTCTAATTCAGTTGGACAAACGAATGTAAAATCTGCAGGGTAGAACAAAAAGATTGACCATTTGCCTTTAGTACTCTCAGATGTTACTTCAACAAACTCATCGTTATGAAATGCTTGAGCTTTAAATTCTGGGATAGTTTTGCCTATTTGAGCCATGGGTATTACCTCTGTTATTTAAAAATGTTTAGTTAAATGGTTTTGTTTTAAAAGCATGTTTGCTTTCGATGTGGGTATAGTAGATTCTGTTGAACGATAAATAAATTTGATTAAATAGATTTTAATATTCTAAAAAACAGAATTACCAAATATTTATTATGATAACTAAACAAGAGATTATGCGAATGTCGGTTTCACATTATCCATCGAGAATATCAATATCAAAATAAGTTACCTGCGAACAAGATGACTAATTCAATAAATTCGATTAGGATGACATCTATGTTCAATATAAATTATCGTTATAAATATGATTTCAATAAAACAGCTTCATTACGCACTCGCTATCGAAAAGACTTTACACTTTAAAAAAGCTGCAGAGGCATGTAATGTTTCTCAATCAGCGCTAAGTACGGCCATTAATGAGCTTGAAAAGCAGTTGGGAATGATGATATTTGAGCGCAATAACAAACAAGTCTTAGTCACTCAAAAGGGGCAGCTGATCCTTAATAAGGCTCGCCAAGTAAAACTAGAACTAGATGAATTATTGCAAATTGCGAAAAGCGACAATCAACCTTTTTCTAGTTCGATGTCGATAGGTGTCATCCCAACTATAGGTCCATACCTTTTGCCTAAGGTGTTGCCCGAAGTTAGGCATCAATATCCAAATTTCAAATTGAAGATACTAGAAGAACAATCACATACCTTAGTTGATATGGTGCGAACCGGAGCGATTGATGCAGCGATATTGGCGTTACCCTATCCTATAGAGGGTTTAATGAGTTTCAGTTTTTGGCAAGAAGACTTCTATTTAGTCTGCCATAAGGATGAATGTCCACAGAAAACCCAAGAAATTACCAGTGAAGAGTTAGCGACAGAAAAACTAATGTTGTTAAAAGATGGCCATTGCCTCAAGGAACATGCACTAGCGGCTTGTCAATTACAAAACCCAAAACAAAGTGCTGATTTTGGCTCTGCTAGTTTGCATACACTGATCCAAATGGTTGCCGGTAAACTAGGAACAACGCTCGTACCACAAATGGCCTTAGATCAATTGACTTATAACGAATCTGAACTTCGGGCTATTCATTTAAATGAACCGGGGCCACACAGAACAATCGCGTTAATCATTAGACCTAATTATGTAAGGACCGATGAGCTGACTATCCTCAAAAATATTTTTACCGCACAACTTACTGAAAAGTGCAGTGATCATTATCTTAAATAATCGTTTCATTTTATAGAATTATATATTTAATTTTATGAAATTTACTGAATGATAATGTTAGGTGACAATCGTTTTATCGAAAATAAATCAGGTAACTCAGATGAAAAATATTATTAATAACATCAAGACAATTTTTAATACACCAACAGATAAAAAAGCTGTGGTTAATTGTAACTACTCAAATAATTACTATGGCGATCAGTATTGTCAGACGCAGAAAAAATAAAAGTATGGATGAGGTTAGGCGCTAGTAAGTGTTTATAAAAAACTAGCCCTTGCACACCAATATTGAGTAATAAACATTATAAATCAGTTAGAAATATATTAGCGGCATGACATTACTGTGCCAGTAAACCACTTCACCGAATTAACGTGTGTTATTTAAAATTGAGTTGGTATTTATTTAAAAGGACTTGATAATAAGGTGCTGCTTTAAATTTTTTGATGAGTTGTCCTAGTGTTTCTTTTATTTCTTTCGAATCCGCCCTAGCTTTGGTTAATCCTAGGTAGACTGGCGTTTTCGCAACATAAGGCTCCATCGCCTGAACTTTAGAGATAACATTATTTTTTTTAATCAATTGATTAAAAACATATGGATTAGATATAGCCATATCGATGCGCCTGGTCAGTAACAGCTTTAATAATACTTCTTCAGTTAATGCTGGTAATTTGGTGAGATAGTTAGCGCTATCAAAAGCTTTTCCATAGGAAAACTCTCTTTTGGTTCCAATTGAATAAGGTAATAATTGCTTTAATCGCCCATTATATTGAAAATTATTATCGGCAAGCGTAAATAATTGATTAATCTCATAACCGTAAGAGGGTTCAATAAAGTGATATGTTTTTGCACGCTTTTTATTTTTAAATAATGTAAGTATCAGATCAACTTTACCTTCTGCAACGAGATAAAGTGCTCTTGGCCAAGGTAAAGTGACAAACTCAAAATCATATTTTGAGTTTGCTTTAATATAATCGAGAACATCAATAGTAAAACCTTTTATTTCTCCATTTTCTTTATAATTATAGGGAGAATAACCTATTTCCTCTATAGCGACTTTCAGCGTAACTCTAGCTTTACCTAGATGATTACCGTCTGTCTTTAGACGGTTGTCGGCTAAAATAAAGAACGGAAAAAGGTAAAAGAAAAATAGTAATTTTTTAAGTATCATCATAAGTAAAAGTATAACGGTTTCTTTTTGTGTTTCCAGCGACTGGATTATAAATATTGGCTAACTACCCGTTATTATAGTTGAGTACCTTGCAAAGAAAAATGGCTAGAGCCACTCATCTTTAATCTTTCCATAATGAAAATATCCCCATTGGCCAACCCGTCGCAATGGTGCAAATGGAAATTTTGGTAACTGACAATTATAAAGAGGCAAGTTTTCTATTTTAGGGTCAATAGCTTTTTCAGCGACTTTTTCAGCCAACCGCTTACCTGCTTGCACCGAAAATGACACGCCAGAGCCACAGTAACCCATGCTATAAAAAACATTTTTCTTAGGATTTTGATAAATATGAGGTAAGTCGTCTAGCGACATACAGATCCAACCTGACCAAGCATACTGGTAGTTTAACTTAGCTAACGGTGGAAAACTTGTTTTTAACACTGCCAACAAACGCTGTGCGTAATAAGGATCATCAGCAGACTTGCCCGTTATTGCGCCACGCCCACCAAATAGAATGCGGTTGTCGGGCAGCTTTCTGTAATAGTATTTTAGCGCTCGTGTATCCATCACTACATTCGACGTTAAAAAGTTACAATCGGCTAACTGCTGCTCTGACAAAGGTTCGGTGACAATAATTTGTGAAAGTACCGGCAACGTTCGATCGGTTGTTAATGAATGAAACCCTTTAGGTGTATATCCGTTGGTAGCAATAACAATCTTTTTAGCCGTAACAACACCTTGAGGTGTTATCAATTTTTGTTGGTGCCCTTCATCTAAAATATCTAACACTGGAGAGCTGGTATGAACTTTAGCGCCTGCTTCACGTGCTAATCGCTGATAGCCCCAGGCCAGTTTCAACGGATTTAAACCAAAACCGTCTTGATAGCGAATCGCGCCATAAGCATTTTTATCGTCCATGTATTGTTGACGAACTTCGTTTCTCGTTAAAATCTCCACATCACTATTTTTAATACCTGCAAAGGTTTTTTGTTGCAGTTTTGCTTGGCTAATAAGCTCAGCTAATTTGCTCGGCTTATGCGCTACTTTTAAAAAACCACGCGTTTGTACGTCACAGTCAATACCTTCAGCGATCAGTGATTTTACCGTTTCAACGCCAGCGCACATTTCATCATAAATGCCGCGCATCACTTCTTCACCCCATTTTTGCGCCATATCGCTATAAGACTTACGTCCTGAAGACTTGAGAATAAAGCCAGCATTTCTCCCACTACAACCCCAAGCCGTTTGATTTGCCTCTAACACATGCGCCTTAATACCATGTTCACGCGCTAAATGTAGCGCACAAGAAAGCCCGGTATAACCAGCGCCTATAATAGCAACATCAACATCTACGTCTTGATTAATTTGTCCATCACTTGCTGGGGCATTTGTTTCAACATCTGCATTTTCAGCCCAGTAACTTTTAGGGTATGGGGCACCACAACCAGGAGATTTATCGTGTAAAGGATCGTACATTTTTCAAAACTACTTTAAGAAAGAAAACCACAGAAACTTTACCGTATTTATAGGAAATTTGCTAAGATCAATTTTCTAAAAATCACTTTATTTAAACAAATATAAAAAATGAAAAAACAGTTTAATTCAGTAAAGTCTCAAGTCTTATATCGTGAAATGTTACCCAGCGATTTTTCAGCAATAATTGCCTTAGGCACAGCTGTTCATGGTGCTGGTTATATTGACGACTCAAACATGGGCGTCTGGTATAGAAAAGGTATATTAAAAATAGCTGATAGTAGCGAAATCAATGCAAACTTTGTCGCTTATCTAGATAACGTACTGATAGGTTTTCGCTTAACTTACGCCATTAATCAATGGGAAATTGACGCTTGGTGCAGCCCTGAATTATGGCAACAACCCAGCGAAAAAGTTTGTTATTTCAAATGTAATACCGTTGATGAGAATTATCGTGGTTACGGTGTTGGCAGTCAGCTACTCAAATTATCAACACAAGCAGCAATTAAACAAGGTGCAAATGCGGGTGTTAGTCATTTATGGAAACAAAGCCCCGGTAATAGCGCAGTAAAATATTTCACTAAATGTGGTGGCGTGTTAATTAAAGAACATCCAGAACGCTGGAATGAACTCAGTAAGCAAGGCTATGAATGCCCAGAATGCCCAGACGAATGTCATTGTGTGGCTGCGGAAATGATCATTCACTTTGAAAAATAATCATTACACCACTCATTCGGATGACATTCAGTAACTAGCCAAATATTTTCTTAAATAATGAAGCTGGTGTTTTAATTTCAGCCACGTGATTTTGTACTAGATCCCCCTGACATTGAGTGTCTATCCTTGCAACATCGGGTAGCACTAAGGCATTAAAGTCATTGAGACTTGGATATTCAACCGCAGAATTTTTATGTTCAAAGTCTCCTGTAGCAGGGTTAAAACGGTATTCTTTCGCCCATTCAACAATATTTTCAGTGACTTGATTAATCGCTTCAACAATATACCTGACTTCTTTATCAGAGGTCGTAGGATGAAATGACGCACGTATCCAACCAGGTTTTTCAGCATAATCACCCCTATTAATTTTTTCAGTGATTTTGTTAGACGTATCATGATCAACATTCAATAATATATGACCATAAGTGCCCGCACATGAACAACCACCACGCGTTTGAACACCAAACTTATCGTTGAGCAATCGTACCACTAAATTATAATGAACATTAGGTATGTAAAAAGAAACAATAGCTAAACGGTCTTTAACATTCTTTTCTAGCATCACTACGTTGTCATTTTTGGCTAATTCAGTCATTACATAATCAGTAATTTCTTTTTCACGGGCGGTAATGTTGTTAACGCCCATAGCGTTCTTTACTTTTATCGCTAAGGCAGTACGAATACACTGTAAAAACCCAGGAGTTCCGCCATCTTCACGCATTTCAATATTATTGAAAAAGCTGTGCTCTCCCCATGGGTTGGTCCAAGTGACTGTTCCACCTCCGGGGTGATCGGGTACTCTGTTTTTATAGAGCGCTTTATTGAAGATAAGCACTCCCGAACTGCCAGGCCCACCAAGAAATTTATGAGGAGAGAAATAAATGGCGTCTAAACTTTGCTTGGAGTTTGTTGGATGCATATCAATATCAACATAAGGAGCTGAACAAGCAAAATCAACAAAACATAAGCCGCCGTGTTCGTGCATTTTTTCTGCTAACAAGTGATAAGGGGTTTTAATGCCAGTGACATTGGAACAAGCAGAAAACGAGCCTATTTTTACTTTTCTAGCTTGGTACTTTTCTAACAATAATTGTAGATGTTCAAGCGATGGTAAACCATGGCTGTCAGGGTCAATAATCTCTAACGTGATATCACACTCATACCAAGTAGTTTGGTTTGAATGGTGTTCCATATGGGTAATGAAAACAACGGGTTTATCACAGTCATCGAACTTCACTTGCTCTTGCATACGCTCAGGAATACGTAGACCTAGAATACGTTGAAACTTATTAATAACACCGGTCATTCCTGCTTCTGCCGTGATCAATACGTCATTATCGCAGGCATTTACATGGCGTTTTATTATTTTTTGCGCATCGTGATATGCATTCGTCATCGCACACCCGGTTAAATTAGTTTCGGTATGGGTATTAGCGACAAAAGGCCCTAAGGTATGGCTGATATAATGTTCAATTGGCGCATAAAGTCGACCACTTGCAGTCCAATCAGCATAAACAATATCTAATTGCTTACCATTGATTTCATGGCTTAATGATTGACCAATGATATTATTTCTAAAAGGAAGAAAGTGATTTTCAAGTGACATGATTGACGGCTCGTACGTTGTTTCGATAAATAATTCTAGCAAAACCGCACTAATGAGCAATCAAAAACCAATTAAAACAACCAATACGCAAAATTAATTCATATAAAAGCAATTTATAGAAAAATACTCTAAACTCAACTGCTTTTCGTTAAGATAACGAAAACTCAGTTTCGCGCAAATGCTGTACTTGTCAGGTGCTTGATCGGATAAGAAGAACAATTCGTCGTACAATACTATTTACTTGGATAAAATTACGTTACTTTATTAGCTGTTTATAACCGTAGGAATTTAATAAAATATGAATTTTTCTTTGTGTAAGTTTCTGGTCGTGCCCGCTATTCTTGTTTCACTTAGCGCTTGTCAACTCACCATGAATAGCAAAAACTCGCCACAGACCACCGCTAACGAAAAATTTGATAGTACGGTTAAAGCCCTGTTAGATCATCGTGCCAGTAAAGGTATTTATCAAAAAAGTGCAGCACTAAACGAAGAAAGCTATTGGCCTGATTTATCACCAGAAATGTTGGAAAAAAAATACCAACAACGCCTCACTATCGCGGCAGCATTTGAAAAGATAAATCAAACGTCACTGTCAGACGATAATAAAATTAATTATGCAATTATTAAAGCCCAACTTGATAATAGTATTGCTGAGTATTATTTTAAAGCTCATTACATGCCATTCAATGCTGAATCAGGCTTTCACTCTAATTTAAGTTTTTTCATCAACAATACAGCATTTAATAAAGAAAAAGATATCGACTTCTATTTGAATAAATTATCGGCGCTTCCGCTATATTTTGATCAAAACATTTATTGGATGCAGCAGGGATTATCGACAGGGATCACTCAACCTCAAGCGGTATTAATCGGCTATGAACAGTCAATACTTGCCTTTATTCCTGAGCATGCTGAAAATTCTGAATTTCTTAAGCCTTTTAGCACAGCGTCAAATTTAATTGCACCTGACGTGCTTTCTGATAAAAAAAGCCAGCTTATTGCGCTATTAAAAACTAAAGTTATTCCTGCTTATCAGCACTACTATCAATTTTTTACCAAAGAGTATTTTCCAAATGCCCGTAAAAATATTGGCGTTTCAGCGACAGCTAACGGTAATGAATTTTATCGCAATAGAGTTAAACACTACACCACAACAGATATGACACCTGAGCAAATTCATACCTTAGGTTTGAGTGAAGTAAAACGTATTCGTCAAGAAATGGCTGAAATCATTGTAAAAACTGGTTTTAAAGGGACTTTTTCTGAGTTCACCAATTTCTTACGAACTAATGAACAGTTTTATGCAAAAACGCCGTTAGCGTTACTTAAAGAAGCTGCGTATATTGCCAAACAAATGGATGCTAAATTACCCGCACTCTTTAAGCATTTACCCCGCACACCTTATGGCGTTGCACCAGTACCAGACAGCATCGCACCTAAGTATACTATTGGGCGCTACATTCGTGCGCAAAATGATACTCAGCCCGGTTATTATTGGGTTAATACCTACGCGTTAGACAAACGTCCACTTTATGTATTACCCGCTTTAACCTTACATGAGGGTGTCCCTGGGCATCATCTGCAAATATCATTAAATGGCGAATTAGATAACCTACCTTCATACCGAAGAAATGCCTATATTTCAGCTTTTGGTGAAGGTTGGGGCTTGTATGCTGAATGGTTAGGTATTGAAGCCGGCATATACCAAGACCACTATAGTAATTTTGGTCGCCTGACCTATGAAATGTGGCGGGCAGCCCGTCTTGTTGTTGATACCGGCATGCATGTTATGGACTGGTCAAGAGCGCGTGCCATAAACTTTATGACCGATAACACCGCACTTTCATCACACAATGTGAAAACAGAAATTGATCGTTATATATCATGGCCTGGACAAGCGTTATCTTACAAAATTGGTGAGATAACCATCAGAAATCTCCGTAAAAAAACAGCAGCTGAATTGGGACAAAATTTTGATGTTCGCGAATTTCATCATCAAATTTTGAAAAATGGTTCCGTCCCTCTAAACGTACTTGAAGACCAAATTAACGCCTATATTGCCACAACGTTACTAACAATCGCAGCAGAAGATAAGAAAAAAAGCATCGCAAGTGAGTAGACACTCATAGCCATATGAAGCGACACTGAGTTAGTTCATTTAACTCAGTGTCGTTAATGAGCATGAATTATCTAGCTCGTTCGACAAACCGGACAATCGTCCTGTTTATTTAGGGTAAATTGTTGCCATTGATTTGATAAACCATCAAAGAGATTTAACTGATTAATATGTATGGTGTTGCCTGTTAATAATTTAATGGCCTGTAACGATTGCATACCGGCTATAATCGCTAATACCGGACCGACAATACCAAGGGTTTGACAATTTTGGGTCGGCGCTTTTTCACTTTCAGGAAATAAGCACTGATAGCAAGCACTTGCTGGATTTCGAGGATCAATGACTAATTGCTGACCGTCAAACCCCGTAGCCGCCCCAACGATTAATGGTGTTTTTTGCTCAACACAGATTTTATTTAATAAATAACGTGTGGTGATATTGTCGGTGCAATCAAGGACCACATCGACCTGTTCAATGTAATAGTTTGCTAATTCTTCATCAAGCATCTCATCAACGACTTCAATAGTAATGTCACTGTTATGCTGTTGCAATTTCTCAGCACCAACATCAGCTTTATTATTACCGATATCATTTTCAGTGAATAATATCTGTCGCTGTAAATTGGTCATCTCAACCTTATCACCGTCGGCAATAAATAAAGTTCCTACTCCGGCGGCCGCTAAATATAAACTGGCCGGATTACCTAGCCCACCAACACCAACGATTAGTACTTTGGCTTCACGCAGGGCTAACTGCCCTTGCTCACCTATTTTATTGAGCATAATTTGACGGCTGTAACGTAGTTGTTCGTGTTGAGATAACATCAGCTAAATAGTTCCTAAAGAAAGTTAACGCAGTGAACGTACTGCATTCGCTTTAAATTGAATAAATATACTTTGACCCAGCATTAACGATAAGCGCTTAGCCGACCAAGTCGTAATGGTGACAAAAAAGGGTTGTGCTGAGCAATTAACCGTTATTAGCATTTGAGCATTAGCGCCATCAGACGATATGATATGACTAATTGCTGTTATTTCGCCATGTAAGTGATTAACAATAGAGCTTTCGATAGGTTCATGTAAAGTAATGCTAATATCACTAGCGGCAATAATGCAGCGCACTTTTTTCTTTTTGTCTGATGGACTGTCACAAGCAATAAATATTTGTTGCTCGCCTAAACGTAAACTTGTTAAGCCGTATTCGGGTAAATGCTCTTTCACCATCAATGATAAGCTGGTTTGATGCAATATTTCGTTATTGGTGGTTAGTTGATGAATAACGTGGTGAATATCACCATGATGACTCACTTTTCCTGAAGAAATAACCAATAGCTTATCGGCTAGTTGTTGAAGCTCATCTAAAGAATGGCTGACATATAACATTGGTAAATCAAGCTGTCTCTTGACCCTGTCGAGTAAAGCTAACAAGATAATTTTATTTTTATCGTCAAGTGCACTCAAGGGCTCATCAAGTAATAACAATCTTGGCTCAGCTAATATGGCGCGCGCTAATGCAACACGCTGTTGCTCGCCCCCAGAGAGTTGAGTAACCGCTTTATCGAGCAAGCTTTCAAGCTGGGTGAGTTCAACTATTTCTGCAAAACTTAACCGACAATTCTTATGTCGCTTTTGCCCAAAACGTAGGTTTTCTTCGACATTTAAATGAGGAAACAAGCGACTATTTTGAAAAACTAAACCTATGCGACGTTGATGTGGCGCAACAAACGTTTTTGCCTCGCTATTAAATAAGTATTCATCATCAAGTAATACCTTGCCATGTGCTTGTTGTTCTAATCCGGCGATCACTTTTAATAAGGTTGATTTTCCAGAGCCAGAATGACCAAAAATCCCTGTGATACCGGTTAAAGATATTTTGTCATCAATTGTTAATGAAAACTCGTCATGCTCAACGGTGAAATTTAGTGCTAGCTCAGCCATTAATTAAACCTCTTTGATTTAACTCGTTTATTTTTAGCAGGCCGATTCAGTAAATAAATTAAAGATAATAGAACAAGCGATGAGATAACTAAACTTATTGAAATAAGGTGTGCTTGTGCATAATCGAACGCTTCAACATGATCGAACAAGGCAATTGACAGCACACGGGTTTCACCTGGAATATTACCGCCAATCATTAAGACCACACCAAATTCACCAACCGTATGAGCAAAGCCTAAACTGGCTGCGGTAATAAAACTGGCTTTAGTCATTGGCATAACAACAGTAAAAAATCGATCGAAAGCGCTAGCACCAAGCATAGCTGCTGCTTCTAATAAGTCATCGCCCAATTGCTCAAATGCCTTTTGTAATGGTTGCACAACAAAGGGTAAAGAGTATAAAACAGAGCCAATAACAATAGCAGAGAAGCTAAACGCTAGTTGTTGACCGGTTGCCTGTTGCCAAATTTGTCCTGGAAGGTATTGTGGAGAAAACAACAATAATAAATAAAATCCCAGTACTGTCGGTGGTAGCACTAAAGGTAAAGCCACTAATGCTTCAATAAAAACTTTCAAACGGCTTTTCATTTTAGCGAGATACCAAGCGAGTGGCGTGCCAATTAACATTAAAATAACCGTGGTTAAGCCCGCCATTTTTAATGTAGTGATCAGCGCCAGCATATCTGGGTGGGTATTACTCATTGGCATTGATCTCATTCGACGATGCATAACCTGATTCAGTAATAAACTGTTGAGCTTGCTTACTCATCAACAAGGTAACAAAACGTTCGGCTTGGGCTATTTTTTTACTGTGCTTTAAAATAACTAATTGCTGTTTTATTGGTTGATGTAAATGTGAGGGGATCAATACTCCCTTAAAATTATTGAGCACTAATTGACTATTACTGACAATGCCTAAGTTTACCGCTTGCGAACGTGTTTGCTGAAACGTTTGGCCAATATTAATTCCTTGAATTAATCGGTCTTTATAATCATCCCAACGTTGTAAATTTTCTAATACTTGCTTAGCAGCCTTACCGTAGGGCGCAATCCTGGGGTTAGCAATGGCAAGACGATGTTTATTATTATTAAGGGCTACCAAGAGATCGCTGTCAATATTACCCTTTGCAGACCAGAGAGCTAGCTGCCCAAAAGCATAGGTTTGCAGACTTCCACTCACCGCTAAGCCGCTTGTTGATAATAATTGTGGTCGTTCACTGTCAGCAGATAAAAACACATCAAAAGTAGCGCCATGTTCAATTTGTAGAAATAAAGTACCACTGGATGCCGCGATAAGAATTGGTGATAAAAATTGTTTTTGATTTGAATTAAAGCGAGCTAGTAACTGTTTTAATGTCGGTGCAAAATTCGAAGCAACGGCAATGCGCAAGGGTGCTTCATTCTCACTTACCGTGTCTTTAGCCGCAACTAAAGTTATCGGTAACATAAGTAGCGCTATCAATAAAAAACGAGTAGATATACTCGCCAGCATTAATGCCAAAGCTATTTACTCCACGCCTGTGCTTTTTCTTTATCACTGGCTTTCGCTGCTAACCAGGTTTCACCAAGTTCAGTGAGTTCTTTTTTCCAAAATGGCGCGGCCACTTTTAAAAAATCCATAATAAATTCATTAGCAGCAAATGCATCTTGACGATGTTTACTAGTTACACCAACAAAAACAATTTGTTCACCTATGGCTAACTGGCCGATTCGGTGAATGACTTTTACACGGCCAATATCCCAGCGTTTTTTTGCCGTATCAATGATTTCAGCTAATAGCTTTTCAGTCATATCAGGGTAGTGCTCAAGGAATAATCCTTTAACTTTCAAACCCAAGTTATTATTGCGCACTCGACCACTGAAGGTAACAACGGCACCATCTTCAACATTATCATTCTCTAACAGATTAACTTCAACACCGTGATCAAAGTCTTCGGTTTGAATACTGATCTCTGGGTACTTATTATTGAGACTCGCCATATTAACTATTTTATCCTCCGGTGACGGGTGGAAAGAAAGCCACTTCGTCTCCTGCTTTCACCAAAAAATCATTATTAACCATTTGATGATTAACCGCACAAAGTAATGAATTATTGGTGAGGTAATGTTGCCAATCATTATTTTTTTCACCTAACGCCACTTTAACTTCAGCGACGGTAGTGGCAAGGTCAGCACTTATTTCAGTACCCGCAGAGCCGAGCTGTTCTCGCAACGCGGCAAAAAATATTACTTTGATCATAGCTTATCCTTTATTCTTTGAATCTTCTAAAGCTTGCTCTGCTTTTGCTTGCCAAGAGCCTGATTTACCCCCTTCCTTAGTCATTACACGAATACCGTGAATTTCCATTAAAGGGTCAGCGGCTTTACACATATCAAATAATGTTAAACACGCAACAGCAACCGCTGTTAGGGCTTCCATTTCGACACCCGTTTGTCCGGTTAGTTTACATAAACTTGTCACATGCACTTGGCTACGTTCTTCATCGATGGTGAAATCAACATTTACTTTAGTTAACATCAACGGATGACAAAGAGGAATTAAATCAC
Organism: Colwellia sp. BRX8-9; assembly: GCF_014077245.1. Classification (NCBI taxonomy): domain Bacteria; kingdom Pseudomonadati; phylum Pseudomonadota; class Gammaproteobacteria; order Alteromonadales; family Colwelliaceae; genus Colwellia; species Colwellia sp. BRX8-9. The sequence goes on along the minus strand of NZ_JACGVN010000002.1, from coordinate 245,369 downwards.
TGCACTTTTTTGCTGCTTGAATACCTGCAATGCGAGCGACAGAAAATACATCACCCTTTTTATTATCACCTTGGGTAATTAACGACAAGGTATGTGCCGACATTTGGATATAACCTTCGGCCGTCGCAGACCGTGACGTCAGCGCTTTATCGGTGACATCAACCATATTTGCTTCACCACGTTTGTTGACATGGCTTAAGGCGCTAACATGGTTATTATTTGCTAAAGTAGTCATTAGTCGCGCGTCTCACAAACTTCTGCCATTTTTAAATGAGGTACAAAATTACAAGGGCGATGGCTCGCATCAAGTTGCTCTCTAATGAGTTTATCCCAAGCAGTACGACAGGCATTAGTTGAGCCCGGCACACATAAAATAACTGTGCTATTAGCAATGCCGCCAAACGCTCGCGACTGAATTGTCGACGTGCCAATTTCATCAAGCGAAATAGCCCGGAAAACTTCACCAAAACCTTCGACATTTTTATCAAATAAAGGTACTAAGGCTTCAGGAGTATTATCACGAGCAGTAAATCCGGTGCCGCCGGTCGAAATTATCGCTTGGACATTATCGTCAGCAATCCATTTTGAAACAATGGCGCGTAGTTGATAAACATCATCTTTAACAATCACTTTATCGGCAAGTTTATGACCCGCTTCAGTTAAGCGTTCAACAAGTACTTGCCCTGATGTGTCATTTGATTCATCACGGGTATCAGAAACAGTTAATACCGCAATTGATAAGGGAATAAAAGCGTTACCGCTATGTAAAGAGCTCATGATTTTTCCTAAATTTTATTAGTTTTCTGTTGATTGTTAAATAAAAAACGCAAAAATTCACACAGAAAAGCGTTGCTGCGCTTGTTGCCATTCTTGCGGTGTATTGGTATTAAATAAACACTGTGGTGACTTTACAGCTAAAACTTGATGTGGCACTTGTGCAAACATCGAACGAATAGACGGACCATTTTTCTTAGGGTTATTTTTTTCGCTTAACGCACCTTTATTACCTTGCAAATACTGGAGAAAATGCGTGGTAAAGAATTGCTCAACAAAAGCATTGTTAGGTAAATAAAGTGGTAAAAAATGATCAGAAAAAAAGCAGGCTTTTTGAGCTAACTCACCTTTTATTTTTAACTGCGCAAGTGTTTCCTTGGTCATTAAAGGTAAATCAACCGGTAATATCAATAATGATTTAGGTTGGTATTTTTTAATAACACTGTAAATACCCCCCATTGGGCCAAGTTCTGCAAATTGGTCAGTAACAAAATTTTCGCTGTTAACATCAGCCCCATCAATGTTTCCACTGACGACAATGTTATTTATACCAATATTTTTCAGCAAGTTCTTACTAAAACTGAGCATATTTTCTTTGCCATTTACTGCAGTCTTATTACGCATTAACAAAGCTTTATTGCTACCCATACGAGAAGATTTCCCACCCGCTAGCACTACGCCTAAACATCCTTGATTAAACAAAGCTGCATTCATCTTAGCCACCCAACATCGCAAGATTTTTGGTGGCACCGGTGAGTTTATCTTGCAGAAAATGTGTGGCTTTTTTATCGGTCATCATCGCGCGAATCTGTGCTTTCAATGGCTCAATATCATCTTGCTGTAAATACTCTTTTAACGGTAAACCTTCTTCGGTAAATAAGCATAAATGTAATTTACCTAATGAACTGACCCGCAAACGATTACAAGTATTACAAAAGTCTTTACTGTACGGCATAATTAAACCGATTTTACCTTGATAATCAGGATGATAAAACTCTTGTGCTGGGCCTGCTGCTTTATCGTTAACTACAGGTAACCAACCATCTAATATTAAATTTTGCTTAATACGTGCACCTTGTACATGTTGTGCATCAAAAAATTCTTGGTTATCACCCGTTTGCATTAATTCAATAAAGCGCAAAGTCACCGGAGTCACTTTCAGCCAATCAAGAAAGGTTTTAATGTCGTGACCATTGTATTCGCGCATTAATACGGTATTAATTTTAATTGTTGCACGACCATCTGCCAACGCCATATCTATGCCTTTTAAAATATGGGGTAACTTATTATGACCGGTGATTGAATGGAACATGCGCGGGTCAAGACTATCAATACTGATATTAATCGCGTCAATTCCAGCATCTAGCCAGCCTTGCAGATGTTCAGGTAATTTATAACCATTAGTGGTTATCGCGACTTTTTTAATACCGGGCGTTTGCTTACAAGCAGCAATAATTTCAGGTAAGTCTTTACGCAATGAAGGTTCGCCACCGGTAATACGGATTTTCTCTGTACCCATTTGAGCAAAAGCGTTGGCAACACGCTTAATTTCGTCAAAGGATAGAAAATCACGATCATGGTCGCATGAATAACCATCAGGCAAGCAATAGGTGCAACGGAAGTTGCAAACGTCAGTAATAGAGAGGCGCAAGTAATAAAACTTGCGACCGAAGTTGTCTGTTAACATCTCACCTTTCCAAATGTAGGGAGGCTAACAAGTTTCCCTGTTAACCCTGGTGGTTATAGCAAAATTACTATTAACCACGGCTTAAATAGCATTCTAAAAAAAGATTTAGCTAGAAAAGCTCGGCGAATAATTCATTTAATGAATACAAGTATAGTAAACTATTTCACTATTAAAATACGGCTAGACGATAAGTAATTTTGATTTGCATCAAAAAGTCATCACTTTACACGTATTATTGATGAGTAAATTTACGTCATAATAACGTATTCCTATGCCGTTAAGTAAATTGCAATAGACGCGAATGGGAATAACAAGCAGGCGGTGCTAATTTGCCGTGTAAAAATAAATATAAAAGAAGAGTTACTTATGGTTGATTGTTGTTCTGCTCCTGGATTATTACCTTTCGAACAAGCGATGGAAAAAATGTTGTCGGCGATTACGCCGATCGATAAAACTGAGTCGGTTTCTTTAGCATTAGGTTTAAATCGTGTGTTAGCTCTCAACATTTCGAGCCCATTAAATGTTCCTCCTCATCATAATTCAGCTATGGACGGTTATGCCTTTAAATGGGCAAGTTTACAAACGACCGATACATTAACTATGATTGGCCGGTCAATGGCTGGCGCGCCTTTTCAAGGTGAATGTAAAATCGGTGAATGTATTCGTATAATGACAGGTGCAAAATTACCAAGTTGTTGTGATACCGTTGAAATGCAAGAGAACTGCCAAGCAAAAGATACCGGCATTACATTCCTAGAAAACCGAGAATTTAACGATAACATTCGCTTTACCGGTGAAGATATCGCAATAGACCAACCCGTTTTTAGCCGAGGTAAAAAACTTTCGGCGATAGATATTGGTGTACTGGCATCTTTAGGTGTACCAACAGTAGAAGTCTATCGTAAAATTACTGTTGCTGTATTAGCAACCGGCGATGAATTAAAATCTCCGGGCGAAGTCCTTAATGACGGTGATATTTATGAAAGTAATAGCCATGCATTAATTGCGATGTTGACTAAGCTGAATGTTACGGTGATTAATTTTGGTATTATCGCTGACGATGAACAAGCAATACGCACTGCATTTGAACAAGCCGATCAGCAAGCCGATGTTGTAATTTCCTCAGGAGGTGTTTCTGTAGGTGACGCCGATTATACTAAGTTGATACTTGAACAATTAGGCGAAATTGGTTTTTGGAAAATAGCCATGAAACCCGGTAAGCCTTTTGCTTTTGGAAAATTACCTAATAGTTACTTTTTTGGCTTACCCGGCAACCCTGTTTCAGCCTTGGTCACCGCACATCAATTGGCTGTACCCGCATTGTTAAAATTACAGCATGCTCAAGCTAAAAAGTTACCGCTATTAAAAGTAAAAACAGCCACCCAATTAAATAAGCGCGCCGGACGCATGGACTTTCAACGGGCGATATTGTCAACCAATCACCAAGGCGAGATGATAGTTACCAGTACAGGTAGTCAAGGCTCAGGAATTTTAACCAGCATGTCGACGGCCAACTGTTATATTGTTTTACCGGCAAACCAAGGCAACGTTCCCGCTAATGAAATGGTTAACGTGCAACTATTTGATGATGTTATTCAGTAGCGTTATCTATTTTTAGCTTGTTATGAACACACAATATGACGATTAAAATATATTGCCTACCGGGTACCATGTGCGATCAACGTCTGTGGCAGGCTTGCATCACTTACTTACCTGAAAATGTGGAGCTTATCCACATTGCCATCCCCGTAGAAAATAGTATTGATAAAATAGTCACTGCGCTTGAACAAAAATTCCCAGTAGGAAAAATAAATTTAGCGGGTTTTTCTTTAGGGGGATATATCGCGTCGGCTTTTGCGCTGAAATATCCTAATAAAATTAACAAACTACTGCTTATTTCTAATATGTCTTATTTGTTGCCACCTGCTCAATTAAAAGAGCGCAGCCGCACGATTGCTTATGTTAAATTGCATGGTTACTCAGGCATCACCAGCAAACGTATAACTGCCCTGCTGCATGCAAGCAAACACAACAATCAAGGCATCATTAACTGTATTAGAGCAATGGATATTGAGTTGGGTAAGGATACACTTATCCATCAATTAACAGTGACCACCCAACGCGAGAATTTATTAGTAAAACTTCCTACGCTTGCCATCCCCATTCAGTTCTTAATTGGTGATAATGACTCGCTGGTTAAGTTAACGCGCATTACCGCTATTTTAACGCAATCGCCGCTGATTTCTTTAATAACACTTGCCGACACCGGCCATATGTTACCGCTTGAACAACCAGAAAAGTGTGCTGGCAATATGATTCGTTTTTTTATCGAGTAATAAGCATTTAAACAAGGTAAAATGACGTATTATTTTTATGCCAAGGAATTCCCGTTGAGCCAGCTTAGTTTTTCCACCTTACAACTCAAACCTGAGTTAATTCAAAATTTAGAGTCTATGGGTTATCAACAGATGACCGACATTCAAGCCCAAAGCTTGCCAACTATTATTGCCGGTGGTGACGTTATTGCCCAAGGTAAAACAGGCTCTGGTAAAACCGCTGCCTTTGGCCTAGGTGTTTTAGAAAAACTAGACGTAAAACGTTTTCGTATTCAAACACTGATCCTTTGTCCAACACGTGAATTAGCCGACCAAGTAGCGAAAGAAATTCGTAAATTGGCCCGTGCCATCCATAACATAAAAATATTGACCCTTTGTGGCGGTATGCCTTTTGGCCCGCAAGTCGGTTCTTTAGAGCATGGCGCTCATATCATTGTTGGCACGCCAGGAAGAATTGAAGATCATTTAGGTAAAGGCACATTGAAATTAGACGATGTGAATATGCTAGTGCTCGATGAAGCCGACCGTATGCTAGAAATGGGCTTCCAAGCCTCCGTTGACTTTATTATTAGCCAAATTCCTCAACAACGACAAACCTTATTATTTAGTGCAACTTACCCGGCAGAAATTGCCGATATTGCTAAAAAAATAATGCAATCACCGACCAAGGTAACCGTTGAGGGGAATCACGAAGAAAGCACCATATCACAGCATTTTTATAAGGTAGAGAATGACAGCGAGCGTATCGACGGTATCCGTTTATTGTTATTAAAGCATCAACCTGAATCAAGCATCGTTTTTTGTAACACCAAAAAAGACGTACAAATTGTTGTCAATGAACTACGTAATTACGGTTTTAATGTTCAAGATTTACATGGCGATTTAGAGCAAAGAGATCGTACCGAAGTATTAGTTCGCTTTGCCAATAAAAGTATTTCAATTTTAGTCGCCACCGATGTTGCCGCGCGTGGTTTAGACATTGATGCGCTAGATGCAGTATTTAATTATCATATCGCTCGTGATAGCGAAATTCATGTACACCGTATTGGCCGCACAGGCCGAGCGGGTAGCACAGGTATTGCTTGTTCTTTTTTCAGTGAAAAAGAAAGCTACAAAATAGGTTTATTAGAAGATTACCTTGACCGAACTATCGAAGGCGAATTACTGCCAGACGCTAGTGTATTAAACGCCTCGGTGTATTCTCCGAAAATGGCAACAATACAAATAGATGGCGGTAAAAAGCAAAAAGTACGTGCGGGCGATATCCTTGGCGCTCTAACTGGCGATAAAACTATTTCAGCTAGCGAAGTGGGAAAAATTCAATTATCAGATAACTGGGCTTATGTAGCTGTAAGTCGAAAGTTTGCCAAACAAGCCTTTAAAAAACTTAGTGATGGCAAGTTAAAAGGTCGTAAATTTAGAGTGAGATTACTATAGTTACTATCGGTTAAAACAGTATTTATCAATAACGAGGTTTTATAAAATGATTGTATTTTAATGAAAACCTCGTATGATACTGTTGTTTTGTACAGTTAATTTTGATTGTATAAGCGGTTTTAAATCGTATATGATAAAACCATCAAGCGTAATATTGATCCTATAAGGGAAAAAAAATGGCAGTTGAAAGTCGATTTGTCGTCATTAGACAAGGTGTGGAGGTAGAAACATTCATGGATAAAAAAGCAGCAGACGAGTATGACAAAATGCTTGATATGGCTGACAGCTTAGCCGAGATGTTTGAAGCCAGCAGCTTTAATATTGATGAAAAAGTGCGTGAAGAACTCTGTATTTATCTAGCTAAGAATCGTGAAGATGTGCTTGTTGCTTTGCAAGCTAAGAAAGCTAAGCCAGAGACTGCTGCTAAAAAGAACGTTACAGCACCAGTTGAAACAGTAAATAGCACTGACTCGTCGCCAGAAATTGAAGCAACAGCAAAAGTAAAAGCGCCACGTAAGGCTAAAGCGAGCACAAGTAAATAAAGTGCGCTGTACTGGTTTGAATTTATCTTTACTTAACACTAGATAATATTGAATTATGTTGTCATATCAGCTCATTCGTAGCGTTAAAAGAAAAACGGTTGGCTTACAAGTTAAGCACGGAAAAATTATAATCCGTGCGCCAAAATATGTTTCTGAAGATGATATAGCGAACATTGTTAAATCAAAAAGCCTTTGGCTGCACAGAAAAATTGCCGAGCAAAACGCACAACCTGCCACTCAAAATAATCATTATCAAAAAGATAGCCAATTGCTTATTAATGGCGAACTTAAAACACTTGATATTCATTATGGTCTATTTCCAGAAATAACGCTTCATCAAGATATCATCATAGCGACTCTCGCTAGTAAATTAAAAATCAAAGTAGCTGATGATATAAAGAACCAAGATAAATATGTAAAGCAACAACTTGAAGCTTGGTTAAAGCAGCAAACTTATGCTTATATTGATGAAAACTTATCTCATTATGCGGAAAAAATTGGTGTTTTACCCAAATCGTTTAAAGTCAGATTATATAAGTCTAGATGGGGCAGCTGTAATAGTAGAAGTGAACTGAGTTTCAGTTCTTTATTAGCCATGACGCCTAAATGGATTATCGATTATGTAATAGTTCACGAGCTTTGTCATCTTAGGCACATGAATCATTCAACTAAGTTTTGGCAATTAGTTGCGCTTAACTACCCTAACTACGCTTCAGCTAAAACGTGGTTAAAATCCCACCAAAACCAATTACAATGGCCGACTCTTTAATGGTCATAATATCCTCGTAGGGGATAAATGAGCGAATAAATAAATCTTTTTATAAAGAAGATAAAATCAATTCAGTATTAGACTAATAAAATTATCAACAATTTCTTCAACTTACATTATATTGTGGCACGAATATCGCTTAGTATTTGAATACTAATTTAAATTCACAGGATATGACAATTTATTAGCCATTGTTATAATCAATAGATGAAGAGATAAATGATGAAATTCAAAACATACAGCTGGAAAGCTATTGCGATTTATACCCTTTCGACAATAATGTCTATCGTGTTAATTAACCTAATAATCACCTTCTAATTAGGTAAAAAAATAAAAGTATCACGGCAAAATTATCACTAATTTTTGACCGTATTATTATTAGCTTGTTGTTATATTGTGCAATTATTAGAGAGATCTTCATTAAAAGCATAAAAAATCAGCATTTTGTACTTTATTAATTAACAGTACCGCTTATTTAAGGTAGATTAACGCCATAAAATAAAAAAAATAAAGGATTACCCATTACATGAGCTTTTCAGTTCTTGTTTGTGATGACTCTAATATGGCCCGTAAACAAGTTTTACGTAGCTTACCAGAGCAACTATCAGCTAATGCACAATTAGCAAAAAATGGTCAAGAAGCTGTTGAACTTTTACGCAGTCAAGTATTTGACATTCTATTTCTAGACCTTACCATGCCTGTTTTAGATGGCTTAGGTGTACTCCAAACCCTAAAAGATGAAAACATTACACCGGCAATTTTTGTTATATCAGCCGATATACAACCAGAAATGCAAAGTAAAGTGCTTGAACTCGGTGCCAAAGCTTTTTTACGTAAACCAGTTGAATTAGAAGTCCTTAACACTAACCTAAGAAATCATGGTTTTTTATGAGCAACCTCAACTTAAATGAAGATCAGCAAGATTGTTTACAAGAAATAATTAATGTTGCTATGGGTCAAGCAAGTGACCAACTTGCCCGATACTTAAATACCTTTGTTTATTTAAAAGTACCTAGTATTGAACAAGTCAGTACGCTAAGCCTGCTTAACTCGTTAAACAGTGATGAAAATTCTGCTGCGGTAGTAAGTCAAGGCTTCTTTGGTTACGAAGGCATTCGCGGTGAAGCACTGCTTATGTACAAGCCAAAAGATTCTGATCGACTTGCAGATTTACTGGGCTATGAGCCTGATGAATTATCTGTTGAAGAACAAATTATCGACTTAAGCTCTATTTTAACCACCACCTTCTTAAATGTTTTTGCTAAACAAATAGATAATCAAATGTCTTACAGTGCGCCGCGTTTATTAGCGGGTTCACAAAGTGCAATATCCGATCATCTTGCCCAACAATCATTTAATTGGGACTTAGCTTTAAAAGTTAAAATAACTTATCAAGTTACTGACTATTCATTTAATTGCGATATGGTTTTGTTTATTCCTGAGTCAGCAATTATTAATATAAAAACAGTTATTGACAGAATTTTGGAAGAGTTCTAAATGCTTGCTGATGATATTTGTCCTGATATTGCCAACAAATTAAATACCGGTATTCTCATCATAGATAGTCAATACAATATCGTATTTTGGAATCGGTATTTACAAATTCATGCTAACAAAAAGCCTGAAAATGTTATCGGACAAGATATTTTTATTGTCTTTCCCGAGCTGCCAGAAAAGTGGTTCAAAAGAAAAATTGAAAGTGTCTTTCAACTAAAAACCCAGTCTTTTTGCTCATGGGAACAAAGACATCACCTTTTTGAATTGCCTCATACCCGCCCTATGACGACAGACAGTCACTTTATGGCTCAAAACTGTACCTTTTTGCCGCTTGAAAATAAAGAGGCTAACGAGCACGTTTGTATTCTTATCGAAGATGTTACCGATGTATGCCATTACCAAAGTAAGCTAAACAAAACACTTGAAGAGCTTGCACAGGCTAATCGTATCGATGGCTTAACACAAGTCTTTAACCGCAAGCATTGGGAAGAGTGTCTCGAAAAAGAATTTTCGCGCGCACGTCGTTATCAGCATGGTTTAGCGCTTATTATGTTCGATTTAGATCATTTCAAATTACTTAATGATACTTACGGACATTTAGGTGGCGACATAGTATTAATAGAAACCGCTAAAGTGATCAGTGAACTACTGCGCTTAGGTGACTTATTCGGTCGCTATGGCGGTGAAGAGTTTGCAATTATTCTGCCTAATACCGATCTTGTTGGCGCTTTAGATGTTGCTGAGCGGATCCGTGTTGCGATCAGCAAAAATATCATTAACTTTCAAGAAGTCGAAATAAATGTTACCGCCAGTGTTGGTGTTGCAGTCATCACCGAAGCAGACACCCGTTATGAAGACTTAATATCCCGCACAGACCTTGCCTTATATGACGCTAAGGCTTCTGGAAGAAACATAGTTTGCGCTGCAAAAGAGACTATTCCAGCCTAAAAAACTGAATATATTCGCTTTATTATCCAAATAAAACCCTCTTACTGCTTATTTATGAATAAAATATAACTTTTTATTCATAAATAACTATTGACAGTAAAACACTGCTCAGGCATTTTATAACCATGAAAACATTTGTCCGTCGTATTACCATTATTATTATCACTACCACCCTCAATGGGATGGTTGTCATCGGCTGACGTGTAAAAAACACATAAATAAAAGCCCGTGACCCCTTAGGTTCCGGGCTTTTTTTTGTTTTAAGGTTTTAATCATTGCAAGTTCTTTGGCTCGCAAAGAATTTACAATAAAAAGGAAGTAAAATGCGTGTATTAAAGTTTGGCGGTTCATCTCTAGGGTCAGCAGAACGTTTTGTGCAAGTTGCCAAAATTATAGCTGACAAAAGTAACGATTCTGCCGTTGCCGTCGTTGTTTCCGCCCCACAAGGCGTAACCAACCATTTAGTGGCTATGGCAGAGAATATTAGTGATGAAATAAAATTACAGAATGATTTAGAACACTTCAGAAAAGCTATTATAACCATTATTGATGATCTTGGTGCCAGCTTACCAAAATTCAGCCCATTACATGCAGAGCAAGTCCTTATAAACTGGGAGCATAAGCTTTCACGTTATCTGCAGGGTGCGACTATGTTGTCTTATTGTCCGGATCATATCCGCGCTATAATTATCAGCATAGGTGAGCGTTTAAGTGTTGCCTTGCTCGAATCAGTGTTGAACGCACAAAGTATTAAAACGTCTGTTATTGAACCAGAAAAATTTTTAATCACCAACGATGCGTCTCTTAATGCAGTCGCTGATTTAGTCTTATCAAAAGAAAACTTCGAAAACCATTACAACAATCTCAATAAAGTTGCCTTAATGCCGGGTTTCATCGGTGTTAACAAACAAGGGCAAGTAACGACGCTTGGCCGCAATGGTTCTGATTACTCTGCCGCTGTTCTCGCGGTTTGTGCTCAAGCTGAGTGTTGTGAAATATGGACGGATGTTGATGGTGTGTTTAACGCAGATCCTCGCCTAATAAAGGAAGCAAAATTACTTGATTACTTATCGTATCAAGAAGCGATGGAGCTTTCATATTTTGGTGCTAGCGTGCTACACCCAAAAACGATTGGCCCCATCGCTCAATTTCATATTCCTTGTTTGATTAAAAATACCGGTAATCCTGCTGCGCCAGGAACCTTAATATCTAACGAGGATGATCAAACTAAAAAAGTTAAAGCGATATCTAATCTTGATGATTTAACCATGGTCAATGTATCAGGACCGGGCATGAAAGGCATGGTTGGCATGGCAAGTCGTGTATTTGCCACTATGAGTCAAGAAAAAATTTCTTTAGTCTTAATTAGCCAGTCTTCCAGCGAATACTGTATCAGTTTTTGTATTCACACCAGTGATGCTGAATTAGCCGAACTAAGCTTACAACAAGAGTTCGAACTAGAGTTACTCAATGGTTTACTTGAACCGTTGAAGTTACAACATGAATTATCGATTATTTCTTTAGTTGGTGACGGTATGCATCATCAACAAGGAGTTGCTGCTAAGTTTTTCAGTTCATTAGCCCAAGCGCGTGTCAATGTCATCGCTATTGCCCAAGATTCGTCAGAGCGTAGTATTTCTGTTGTGGTAGAAAAACGTAAATGTACTGATGCAATGAAAGTCAGTCATCAAAATTTCTTCACCCACAAACCCACTATTGATGTATTCCTTGTTGGCTGCGGTGTCGTTGGTAGCGAGCTTCTTGCGCAAATTGCTCGTCAACAACCTAAGCTTAAAAAGCAAAATATTTCTTTAAAGGTGTACGGCATTGCTAACAGTAAAGGTATGGTTTTTAATACTGAAGGTATTGATTTAGATAACTGGCAAGCAGAAATGAAAAGTGACGCTGTTCCAGTAAATGTTGAAAACATCAAGGCTTTTGTCCGCGAGAATCACCTGATTAATCCGGTATTAGTCGACTCAACATCTAGTGAGTCTTTAGCGATGAGCTATGTAGAGTACCTTGAAGAGGGTTTTAATATTGTAACGCCAAATAAAAAAGCCAATACTGACTCTTGGCAATACTATCAAGCGTTGCGCAGTGCAGCACAGAAGTCTAACCGTCGCTTCTTATATGAAACAACAGTTGGTGCTGGCTTACCCGTAATTGATACCTTACAAAGCTTGCTAAAAGCGGGTGATGAATTAGTACGTTTTGAAGGGATATTGTCTGGTTCACTTTCCTATATGTTTGGAAAACTAGAAGAAGGTATGACCGTTTCTCAAGCCACCGCTATCGCCAAAGAAAATGGCTTTACCGAGCCTGACCCTCGTGACGATTTAAGCGGTATGGACGTAGCGCGTAAATTGTTAATCATGGCGCGTGAAGCAGGAATACCGCTTGAGTTATCAGATATCTCTATAGAATCAGTGTTACCTGCAAACTTTGATGCGAGTGGTGATGTCAGTGAATTTATGAAGAACTTAGCGAAAATAGATGATGAATTTTCTCAACGAGTAAAAGTCGCAAAAGCTGAAGGTAAAGTTTTACGTTATATCGGCAATATAGTTGATGGAAAATGTAAAGTTGCCATTGAAGCTGTTGCCAATGATCATCCACTTTATAGTGTTAAAGATGGTGAAAATGCGTTGGCAATACATAGCCGTTATTACCAACCACTACCGTTTGTATTACGCGGTTATGGCGCAGGTGCTGCGGTTACCGCCGCCGGTGTGTTTGGTGATCTATTAAGAACATTAGCATGGGAGCAACAGCACTAATGACTATATCTGTTTTTGCTCCCGCATCAATAGGCAACCTAAACGTTGGCTTTGATGTTTTAGGTCTAGCGGTTAAGCCCATTGATGGTACTTTGTTAGGTGATGTAGTTACTATAGAGTTAGCCACAGAGAATAAGCTGATTGTGATTGGTGAATTTGCCAATAAACTACCGGGTAAGGCCACAGACAATATTGTTTGGCATTGTCTAGAGCTATACAACCTAGCACTTGAAAAAGCGCAACAAGCGGTTAAAAAAGTACAACTAACACTAGATAAAAAGATGCCGGTTGGCAGTGGTTTGGGCTCAAGTGCTTGTTCTGTAGTCGCAGCTCTGGTCGCACTCAATGAATTCTATCAGCAATATTTTGATGATAAAACACTGTTATTTATGATGGGTCAAATGGAGGCAAAAATAAGTGGCAGTTTGCATTACGACAATGTCGCACCATGTTATTTAGGTGGTTTGCAATTAATGGTGCCAGACAAACAGCTTATTAGCCAGAGTTTGCCCCTATTTGATCATTGCTACTACGTAATGGCTTACCCAGGTATTAATGTCTCAACGAAAGCTGCGCGCGATGTTTTACCCAAGCAATACAGTCGTGCTGACGCCATTACTTTCGGACAAAATTTAGCAACTTTTGTTGATGCTTGCCACCGTAATGATAAACAACAAGCATTTTCAGTACTCAAAGATGTACTTGCAGAGCCTTATCGTCAGCACTTGTTACCAAAATTTATCGAAGCTAAAGACTATTTAAGCGCTCAAGGTCATTTAGCTGTAGGCATTTCAGGATCAGGGCCTACCTTATTTTGTGTCTGTGATTCGCTTGAAAAAGCCCAAGATAGCGCGCTTTGGTTACAAAAAAATTATTTACAAACAGACTCAGGTTTTGTTCATGTCTGTCAGGTTGACTTAACGGGTGCTGAGAGATTGCCCGCTTAATCACTTTATTAAAAATACCAAATTTATTAGGAATATGTTGTGAAATTTTATAATTTAAAAGAAAACGATGAACAAGTCAGTTTTGCTGGTGCAGTTAAGCAAGGACTAGGAAAAAATCAGGGACTCTTTTTTCCTGAAACAATCCCAGTGTTAGATAATATCGATGAATTACTCGCTATGCCTTTAGTTGAAAGAAGTGTACATGTCCTCTACCCGTTTGTAGAAGGTGATTTAACTAAAGCGCAATTAACTGAGATTGTGACCAGTGCTTTTAACTTTCCAGCACAAATTCAACCCATCAATAAAGACAGAGCTATATTAGAGCTTTTTCATGGTCCAACACTCGCCTTTAAAGATTTTGGCGCGCGTTTTATGGCTAAATGTTTGCAAGTTTTTAGCAAAGATAAAAAGATCACTATATTAACGGCGACCTCAGGTGACACGGGCGCGGCGGTTGCTCATGCTTTTCATAACATTGAAAATATTCGTGTGGTGATCTTATATCCGAAAGGAAAAATCAGCCTGCTACAAGAAAAAATGTTTACGACCTTAGGCGGCAATATTGAAACACTCGCTATTGACGGGAGTTTTGATGATTGTCAGGCGTTAGTTAAAAAGTCATTCGATGATAGAGAGCTAGCTACTACTATAGGTTTAAATTCAGCTAACTCAATAAATATCAGCCGCTTATTAGCTCAGGTATGTTACTACTTTGAAGGGTTTGCACAGTTATCTCGTCAAAAGTGTAAAAGCGAATTAAACGATGTTGTGGTATCGATTCCCAGTGGTAACTTTGGTAACTTAACCGCTGGTTTATTTGCTAAAGCACTCGGTTTACCGATAAAAAGATTTATTGCGGCAACAAATGCCAACGATACTGTGCCTCGTTACCTAAAAACAGGTGAGTGGACGCCTAATGCTACTGTAGCGACAATTTCAAATGCTATGGATGTTAGCGATCCTAACAACTGGCCTCGCGTTGAACATATGCTAAAGTCTGGCATAGTTCCTAGCGATTGTATTAGTTCAGTTTCAATTGATGAAGAACAAACACAGTCAACTGTTTTACAGTTAGCCAAGCTGGGTTACATCAGTGAACCACATGCAGCCGTTGCCTATAAAGCGTTACAGTACAATGCAGATGAAGGTGAATTTGGTGTGTTTTTAGGCACCGCACACCCAGCAAAATTCAAAGAGGTGGTTGAAAGTATTTTAGGACAACCAATCGGTCTACCAAAAGAGCTTGCTGACTGCGCCAGCGAAACCATTTTATCAAAAGATATGGCCGCTAACTTTAGCGACTTACGTGATTATTTATTATTAAACGATCACTAATTTCGTTCAGTTAAAAACACGTTTATAATGGTCGTTAATTTAGATTAACGGCCATTTTTATACCTCATGATAAATCAAAATATTAAGCCGCAATGGCAACAACTTATTAATCAAGAACAAGCCAAGCCATATTTCATCGAACTAAACCAAGTAATTTCTCAACAACGAGCAAAGGGCGAAGTTATATTTCCTGCGCAAAACGATATTTTTAATACTTTTTGTTATCAAGATATTAAAGACACTAAAGTGGTTATTTTAGGGCAAGATCCCTACCACGGTGAAGATCAAGCTCACGGACTCGCTTTTTCTGTGCAACCCGGCATTAAAGTCCCACCTTCATTAGTCAATATTTATAAAGAGCTTGTTAATGAGTTTGCTGACTTTAATAAGCCAAGCCACGGTTGCTTAACGCAGTGGGCAGAGCAAGGGGTGTTATTACTGAATACGGTTTTAACCGTCAAACAAGCACAGGCTCATTCTCATGCTAAGTTAGGTTGGGAAACATTTACTGATGCAGTAATAAAGCACATTAATCAAGAAAGTAGCGGTTGTGTATTCTTACTTTGGGGAGCTCATGCGCAAAAGAAAGGAAAAAACATTAATACCGAAAAGCATTTTGTATTAAACGGGCCACATCCTTCACCTTTATCGGCATATCGCGGTTTTTTTGGCTGTCAGCATTTCTCAAAAACCAACCAATGGTTACAATCAAAAAATATGACTCCGATAAACTGGCAGTTGCCTGAACAAGCATAAGGTTAACTAAAAAAAGATACAGCCCTTAGTAAACATCAGCAAAGGGCTCCTTTTTATTAAAAATAAGATGTTAACTTATAACTTGAATAGTCCTAGATTTTTATCCGTTAACGCATCACGCCAACCCCCTAGCCATTCTGATTTTGCATCCGTATTTTGATAAGGACATTTTTCTTTTGTTTTTCCGGTGAGGCCTGCTTTATAACCATTGGAATGTGCTCTGCCTAGACGATCTCTTTTCTTTGTTTGCATCGATAACTCTCCATCATTGTCTTGGTGATACTTATTAATACTTGTCGAATAAAACAGCAGTCGACAATTCAGTTAAGAATAAGCAAGAGGCTAAATCAAGTAAAATTACGATTAAAAAGTGTTCGACAGTTAATGATTGAGAGCTGAAAAATCCTAATTATAAGATTAAATAAATAAAACAATTTGTTAGCAACAAGCGTTATTACCTATGATTATTAAAAGTTATTTTTATATAAAAAATTATTTTAATGTTGTGGAATACCTAAGCGACTTGAGCGTAACAGTGGTTCTAACATGCCTTCAAGACCATTGAGTTTTATTTCGTAAATTAATTCAAGTTGCTGTCCTAGCTTACCTTCAGGAAAACCTTTTGATTTAAACCACACTAAGTAAGGCTCTGGCAATTTTAGTAAGGGTCTACCTGCATATTTTCCAAAAGGCATTATTTGATTTACAGCATCGAGCAAAGCTTGTTGATCTGAAAACATAGTTTCTCTACTTATTAAATTTTCTTGTCGGGATAATAACTCAAAACCTTTTAACATCATAAAAGTGTCACAAGGTCTATTTATAATCATCCTAAGTTTATCGACTAACTTCAAACAGGGAACGAACATGTCTATAATAAGAAAACGCAGTGCGGCGCACAAAGCTTATATTCCTTCAAATGCGCGAGATAACCAATATATTTTAGCTGAGTTTGCCATTACCGATGAATTAATAGAGTTAATTTCTCCAAATATTTCAACGCATAGCACTCAACCTTACTATGATTTTTATCAAAGTTTATCACAATTATTATTTACGCTAAGTAATGACTATGCGATACAAAGTAGCTTATTTATTGCTAACGATAAATTAGTTCGCGTTCGCTACAGTCAAGAAATGCACCAATGGCAAACCAGCCAGCAAATTTTATTTTATTACGATCCTCAAAGTCATCAATTACAAAATTCTTTTTTTGATGCCAGTATTCGCGCAAAAAAGATCACCCTGCTGTTTTTAGCCTCTGGCGACGACATTCGTTTTAATGCCGCGGCATTTCATCAAAAAGTGACTCGGTTACTGCATAGTTTTATCGAGCAAACAAAATTACCTAACCAAGCGATACGTTTACGTGATCATCAACATCTTACTTATGATTTATTTGCTAAAAATAAAGGCTGCTTAGGCACACAAGCACATAAATTACGGCCGATTGATGAACGCTATAAATCACAAAACGTTGTTATAACACCGAACGCATCGGCAATAAGTTATGCGGTAATTAATCTAACGATTGATAACCGTTTATTGGGTTTAGTCGACATTGATGCCAATTCTAAAGATCCATACAATCCGCTTTATACTTATTTAACTGATACTTTTTCACTGGTGGCTAAGCGCTTTAATTTAAATAATGGGGCGTTAATCGCTAATGGTTTAGTCCCCATTGTCCGACATAGTTTGCATGAAATAATTTCTAAGATGGGTGAGTTACAAATGTTAGGTTATAACCCTAAACAGAGTCCCTGTGGCTTGGTGAGTAAATGGAAAGCCGATGAGTTAGTTGATAACGTACAACTTATCTTTGTGGCTACCGCAGAAGATTCCCAGCACAGCGGCTATGGCAAGTTTATTAACCAAATAGAACAGGCAATGCGTTTATTAGCGACCGAACTCGAAATCCCCATTAATAAAGATGAATTAACGTTAAGGTTTCACCAGCATATTGCTTATAATATTGAAAACTAAGGTTAATCAACTTCGCCATTAACCGTTGGTTTTTTCTGTAGCTTGCGTTGTAGGGTTCTGCGGTGCATTGAAAGCTGACGAGCCGTTGCTGAAACATTACCATTATTAAATTTTAAGACTTGTTGAATATACTCCCATTCAACCTGCTCGGTTGACAACGTTGGCTCATTTATAATGTTTGTTGCTGAATTTGCAGCCAATGTTGATTTTTTTAGCGACGAACTGTTAGCGTTTTTAGCCAAAGCCGATAATAAAGTCTGTGTATCGACCGGCTTGGTTAAGTAATCATCTGCGCCAAGCTTTATTGCGTCAACTGCAGTAGCGATACTGGCAAAACCAGTTAATAAAATAATACGACTCTTTGGCAATAGCTTCCTCATCGGATTAATCAAATTTAAGCCACTTTCATGATGGAGTTTCATATCGAGTAATATGAATTCTGGCAATTGACGATGACAGGTTAATAATGCATCGTTAATATTATCGGCCAACCAACAGCTGTAGCCATGTTTTTCCATACGCCTTTTAAGCGTATTAGCAAAGGTACTGTCATCTTCAACAATTAATAATTTCATTCACTTTTTTCCTGCATATCATTAACCACTAACGGTAACTTCAACGTTACTAATGCACCACCCGCAACGTGATTGGTTAAGGTAAGTGTCACACCTAATCGCTCTAAACTTGCATGACTCAAAAATACCGCCATACCTAATCCTTGCTTGCTGTTTACGGGTTTAACGCCTAACTCACTTAGTGTTAATTGGGTAAAACCACAACCAAAATCACGAATACTGAGTTGCCAATTTTTTTCATCAAACAAGCTAGATAACTCAATTTTATCACTACCGCTGGCTTTAGTGGCTCGAATCGCATTATTAACTAAATTTAAAATCGCTGGCAATAATGAAGCATCAGCCAATACTTTAGCGTTTTCACTGAGTATTGATTGGTGCGTCTCAGACAAAAAGTTCACCCTAACATCAGGATAATTTAAGTTAATATGATCACGCATTTCTTGCACAATATCAGCACAAAGTACCTCTTTTGACTTTTGCTCTTTAATCTCGAAAACCATTTTACGAAACTCAGCTAAACTTCTGCTACAACGTAATAACTGTCCTTGTAGGTCAACAATCGCAGGGTGCTCAGGTAGCTCTTCACTGAGTTCATCGACAAGCAGCTGTACAGTTGCTATCGGAGTAGCGAGCTGATGAGTTATTTGCGCAGAAGCGACCCCTAATGACATAATTTTTTCTTGCTTTAATTGCTCTTCCCGAAAAGCAGCTATCGCCTGTTCTTTTTGAGAAATTCTTCGTGCCATTTGGCCAACAACGGTTGCAACAACAATGCTAGAAAAAAGAAAATTGATCCACATACCAATAAAGTGGCTTTGCATATTGCCATGCATTACTGACATGGGTAATAACCACAATAAAACACTGTATGAAGCAATCGCTAATAGTGCCACACTTCCAAGTAACAGCGGTGTTAACGTCACAGCAGCAATAGCAATAGGAATAAGTAATAACGAGACAAAAGCATTAGTTGCTCCGCCGCTAAAATACAAAATAAGTGAGAGAAATAAGATATCAGCGCAAATCTGCCCAAGTAAGGCGAGCTTATCGGCTTCTTTCCCAGATTTATAATATAAATAGCTGACTAACGTAAATAAAGCTTCAATTGAAATAACAATAATGAGCGGTAACCAAGGCAGCTGATAGTTTAAAACGCCATTAACAAAAAGTATTAATATCAGCTGAATAATAATTGCCGCACTGCGCAATAAAAGAACGGTGCGAACTTGGTTAAACTTTCTAAAAAATAAAGACATAATATTTTTATATTGGTTAATCGTATTTGTTGATGTTACGCTAATTTTTATAATTTTAACTGATCAAAAACAGTTTATTTTAAATTTCAGATAAAAACATATAGACATCTAAACGTCTATTGTTATACAGTTATTTTAATCAAATTTATTAAGGTTTATTTTAATGTCATCACATGAAGAAAAAATCACCCTGGCAGGCGGTTGCTTTTGGTGTATTGAAGGTGCATACAACCAATTAATCGGCATTAAGTCTGCCGTATCAGGTTATATGGGCGGTAGCGCCGCGCTAGCAACTTATGAAGACGTTTGCTCGGGTCAAACCGGTCATGCAGAAGTCGTGCAGTTAACTTTTGATAGCGCAGCGATCACTTCTCGTGAAATATTAGAAGTGTTTTTCACGCTACACGATGCCAGCCAATTAAATCGTCAAGGTAACGATATAGGAACCCAGTATCGCTCAGGGATTTTTTATCACAACAAAGAACAACAGCAAATTGCTGAAGATATTATTAAAGAAGTCGACGCCAGCAATATGTATAGCTCAGCGGTTGTGACCGAAGTAACTCAAGCGTCAGAGTTCTTTTCTGGTGAAGATGTTCATCAAGACTATTTCAATAATAATCCTGGTAATCCTTACTGTCAGGCGATTGTTTCGCCTAAGCTCGCAAAATTTAGAAAAACGTTCGTGGGTAAATTAAAACCATCATAAACTTAAAGCCATATTGTCAGCTTGAGAATAAAATCTCACCTTCCACAAAGTGCGTAACACTGAAGTAATCAGTGTCACGCATCTACTGCCAGTACTGATTTAATACATCAAGGTATACAGTTTTCTGCGAAATTTATTGGCTAATGGATCGCCATCAGGTAAAGCCTTTAACACATCAAGATAAAGATCTTTGCTGGCAGCATCACTACTGTCTTTTTGCATTAAACGAAACAGTAACGTCAACGCTTCTTCATGTCGATTGACTTGGCTGTATTGCGCAACAAGTTGATGTTGTAAAGCAATGTTGTCAACGTCGTCCACTAACTGTGCTTCTAGTGCTTTAATTTCTGGTGAGTCTGCGGCTTGACTGGCAAGCTCAAGTTTAGCGATAAGCGCTTGATAGTGACTGTCTTGGTCAACCATTAAAATAGTGGTTAATAAAGATTCGGCTTCGCTTATTTTACCCGTTTGTAAATAAACATCTGCCATCATTAATTTAATATCGGCACGTTCACTATTAAGTTGATAAGCACTATTAATGACCGTGAAGGCATCATTAATATTATTATCAGCTAATAACTTTTGCGCCTGAATGAGTAATAAGTCTTCTTCTTTAGGTAAATGATTCGCTAAAAATTCTTTTATATTGTCGTCATCTTGTGGCCCAGTTAAACCATCAAGTGGTTGACCATCTTTCACTAAAATCGCCGTAGGTAAACCTTGAATACCAAATTGTTGGGCAATTTGTTGCTGAGTTTGACAATCAACCGTGGCGTATAATATATACTGCTCAAAACCCTGCAAGCCGATGGCTAGCTTATCTTTTAGCTCCAAACTTTCAGGGACCTGTGCCGCCCAAAAGTCAACTAAGACTAACTTCGATTTTGATTCTTCTAAAATAATTTGTTGAAAATTTTCTAGGGTAATTTCAATGGCATTTGTAGTCACATTCACTTCCATTTAGTTTATTGATGAGCGTCTATAATCTATATTTTGGGGCAATTATAAAAAGCGCAAGTGCCTTAATACAAAAAGCTGAACGCCTATCAATAAAGGGACGTTCAGCTTTCGTATCATAGAAGTCTAATAATAATTAGACTTCGTTTAATAACTCACGAGCAATAATGATTTTTTGGATCTCGCTGGTGCCTTCATAAATAGTGGTAATACGTACGTCGCGAGCCATGCGCTCAAGCGGGTATTCTTTAATATAGCCGGCACCGCCCATTAGTTGCAAAGCGTCATAACAAGCAGTATTCGCTTTTTCTGCGGCAAATAACTTCGCCATAGAAGCGGCTTTACCAAAGGGTAACCCTTGTTCTTTAGTATAAGCAGCTTGCATTAACAATAAACGGGCTGCCTCTAAATCTGTGTAACGTTCGGCAAGTTTCCATTGTAAACCTTGGAAGTTTGATAATGCTTGGCCAAACTGCTTACGTTCAGTGATAAAAGCACGAGCGTAATCCATGGCGGCTAAACCAATGCCTAGCGCTAATGAACCAATACCAATTCGACCGCCCGCAAGTTCGCCGACCGCAACGCCAAAGCCTTTATTTTCTTTGCCCATCATGGCACTAGCAGGTATCCGACAATTACTAAAGCTCACTTCATTAGTAGGTGATGCTTTTTGCCCCATTTTTTCTTCTGGCTTACTGACCGTAATACCTGGTGTATTTGCTTCCACTAAGAAACATGAAATACCCTTACCTTTTCGAGCGGTCGCGTCCGTTACCGCCCAAACAACAAAGATGTCAGCAAAGCTGGCACTGGTAATATAGAGTTTGCTGCCATTGAGTACGTAGGCATCACCGTCGAGTACCGCAGAGGTCTTCATGCCAGCAGGATCTGAACCGGCGTCATTCTCTGTTAAACAAAAAGCACCGGCTTTATATTCACCACTACATATTTTAGGTAAATACTTTTGCTTTTGCTCTTCATTACCAACCGCTTGAATAACTTCAGCAACCATATTTGTCACTGATGTTGTTACTGCGGTTGCTGCACATGCGCGTGCTATTTCTGTTATCGCTAAGCTAAAAGCAACCGTGCCTGCTTCAACGCCACCATATTCTGCTTTAATATTTAAGCCCATAAAACCCAGTTCAGTTAACTGCGCAAGGTTGTTGAGGAAAAGTGTTTGATCTTGGGTTTCATCAAGTTCGGCCGCTACAGGAGCTAATTCGCTTTCAGCGAATTTTTTTGCCATATCTTGAATCATCATCTGTTCTTCGGTTAATGATAAATTCATTCGTTACTCACTTTTATATATTAAATTTGTATTTATTTGTATTTAGATGCGTATTTAAAAATTAAATCGCATATTTAAATTTATTATTATTATTTTTTTCTAATTAACTAAACGATAGCAGCACCGATTTAGATCAATCAACCCAGCACAAACCAAAGTAATGCGACACCCAGAACTAAGCGATAGATAACAAATGGCATCATACCGACTTTTTCCAATAGAATAAGAAAGTAGTGAATGCAGGCATAAGCACTAAAAAAAGCTAACACACTGCCAATACCAATAGCATTCCAATCAACAGGACCCGTTTCAGTCATTAATTTTAATGTTAAATAACTCCCCGCCATCGCAATGGCAGGAATTGACAATAAGAAAGAAAATCGAGCCGCATTTTCTCGACTTAAGCCAAGCATCAAACCGATAGTCATTGTTATACCTGAACGCGATGTCCCCGGAATTAATGCTACCGCCTGTGCTAAACCAATCAGCATAGCGCCTTTAAATCCTAGCTTTTCAAAATCAATATGCTCAGTCGCTTTTCTTTTACCCGCTTTAATGTCAGCAAAACCCAGTAAAAATCCAAAAATTAAGGTAGTAGCAGCAATAACCAACGCAGTACGTAAATGTGCTTCGATAAAGTCTTTGCCGAGCAAACCAAATATTCCTAATGGGATAGTCGCAAATAATATCCACCAGGCAAGCTTGCCATCAAAACTAGTATTATCACCTTTTATACTGACCACCCAAGCAACAGCCATATTCGCGACATCTTTACGAAAATATAAAACAACCGCGAGTAATGTTCCAACATGCAAAGCAACATCGAGTGCTAAACCTTGGTCTTTCCAGCCTAAAACAGCTGAGGGTAAGATTAAATGTGCTGAACTTGATACGGGTAAAAACTCCGTTAATCCTTGGAGAATAGCTAAAATAAATATCTCTGTAATGGTCATTGCTTATTATATTCCTTATGTATAATTCAATTTTTTAATATCTAACTTTTATAATTGGCTTGACCAAGAAAAGTCTACTGTGGTTATTTGTTGTTGTGTTTTATCGTAAGCTTGCCAAAGCTGTTGGTACGATTTTTTTAAAATGGGGTGTTTAAGATCTGGCGCTACTTCAGCCAATGGCCATAAAACAAAGGCATTTTCTGTGATCTCGGCACGTGGAATTTGTGCTGGAGTGTCCAACACTAGATCGTCAAACAGTAATAAATCTAAATCTAAGGTGCGTGGGCTATATTTTTTAGCATCAATTTCTCGACCGTTGTTAAGCTCAATTTCGCGGAGTGCTTTAGCCACTTGTACTATATTAAGTTCGGTCGTCGCACCGATCACCATATTATAAAATTCAGCACCGTCGAATCCTACGGCTTTACTAGCAAATAAAGATGATAGCGTTAACTCACCAAGCAGCGCTTCAAGGGCAGTCAATCCTGTCTGTAAATAGTGCTGACGGTCTACATTACTGCCAAGCGAAATATATAAACGCGCCATTACCCATGATTACTGTTATTTGATTGGCTACCACGTTCAATTTCAACGCCAACTGTGATGGCATTATGCACCGCATTAGGCTTGGCTACTTTTAATTTAAGCCAAGGGATCTGATAAGTTTCGATTAAGAATTTAGCCAAACGCTCTGCTAATGTTTCAATTAAATCTACGGGGTTTTTATTAGCAAATTCGGCTATTTTTACTGATATTTCGGCATAATCGAGTGTTTTAGCTAGCTCATCATTTTCGGCCGGTTTGGCGGTATCCCACCCCATAACTAAATCAATCACTAAGGTTTGTTTGATTTCTTTTTCCCAATCGAAAAAACCTATGGTGGTTTGAATACTCAAGCCTTCAATATAAACTTTATCCATTAACGTACACTCATCTTTAATAAAACAACTAAAAATATAGGTCGATTTTACCTGTGCAAAGTTATAAAAACTAGTGGTTGACGGATCAATTCATTTTTTTTATTAATAGACGATAGAAAAACTTATTTCCATTGACATTATGAAAGGCTAGAATATCTAAAATTGTTGAAAACTTGTTATAATTAACCATCATTTTAACAATGAATTGAGAGGTTTTTGTATTAGCGCTCTATTAGTAACACTGATAATAATGCTTGCTGCCTATTTGGTCGGTTCGATTTCTAGTGCTATTTTATTGTGTAAGCTATTAAAACTTCCAGATCCTCGCACTACCGGCTCAAACAATCCTGGCGCCACCAATGTTTTGCGTATCAGTAACAAATTCATCGCTGCACTGGTGCTGGTCTTTGATATCCTCAAAGGCACTATTCCGGTGTGGGGCGCTTATTTCCTTGATTTAGACCCCCTTAATTTAGGGTTAATAGCACTGGCTGCTTGTTTAGGCCATATGTACCCTATATTTTTTAACTTTAGAGGCGGAAAAGGCGTTGCAACCGCACTGGGTGTATTATTACCGATAGGTTTAGATCTTGGGGGTTTATTGATACTGACCTGGGTAAGTGTTATTTATTTTAGCCGATATTCAAGCTTAGCCGCTATTATTACGGTATCGCTTGCGCCTTTTTATATTTGGCTATTAAAACCTCTATATATGTACCCAGTGATGATGCTTTCGGTATTAATTATTTTTCGCCACAAGGACAACATTTGGCGATTAATGAAAGGAGATGAAGGTAAAATATCCTTTACTAAGGCCAAATGAAGTCATTAATGTGCCAACTTTACCGCTAGTTATACCGCTGGTAAAGTATCTAACGGCCAACGTGGTGTCGCTTTAAACGATAAATCTGCATCTGTTCCTGCTTTTAAACGTTGCAAGCCCGCATAAGCTATCATCGCGCCATTATCAGTACAAAACTCAGGACGTGGATAAAAAACTTCTCCACCGAGCTTTTTAGTGATTTCCGCTAATTTTTCTCGAAGCGATGTGTTGGCGCTAACGCCACCAGCAATCACTAAACGTTTTAACTCACACTGCTGCAAAGCACGGCGACATTTTATTGCTAAGGTATCAACAACCGCTTCTTGAAATGCATAAGCGACATCGGCATGAGTTTGTTCATCCATACCTTCATTGCCTTGTGCTTTTTGTAACGCTATTTCTTTGCGAATAACGGTACCCGCAGCGGTTTTTAAACCACTAAAGCTAAAATCTAAACCTGGACGATCTGTCATTGGACGCGGCAATTTATAACGCCCTTTTGTGCCTTTTTCAGCCATCTTCGATAAAGCAGGCCCGCCGGGGTAATCAAGCCCAAGTAACTTAGCTGTTTTATCAAACGCTTCACCCGCAGCATCGTCAACTGATTCACCGAGTAATTCATATCGACCAATGCCGTCAACACGCACTAGCATAGTATGTCCACCCGAAACGAGCAGGGCAACAAAAGGAAACTCTGGCACGTTTTCTTCTAACATAGGCGCGAGTAAATGCCCTTCCATATGATGAACAGGCACAGCAGGAAGTCCCCAGCCGTAAGCTAAACTTCTGCCAATTGAACAGCCTACTAATAATGCACCCACTAAACCAGGCCCTGCAGTATAAGCAACGCCGTCTAGATCAGCAGGGGTTAAGTTAGCTTCTTTTAACACTTCTTTAATTAAAGGTATTGTTTTACGGACATGGTCTCGTGACGCTAATTCAGGAACGACTCCGCCGTAGTCAGCATGAACAGCTATTTGACTATATAAACGATGGGCTACAATACCTTTAGGTAAATCACCTTCTCCGTCATCATAAATAGCAATACCCGTTTCATCACAAGATGTTTCTATACCTAAAATTCGCATAATACCCTTAACCTAAAAGCCTAAATAATGTTTATTTCATTTTATTGAGCGATTTTAACGCCAAATACGTTAGCTATTATACCCATTTGATCAAGGTTGTGATCTACTTTTTTATCAGAAAAATAGATAATGATCAGCGACAACGTTTAATAAATTATTATTCGTTTTCCCCCCGTGAAAGTCAGTGGATATATAATAAAATTAGTATTAAATCAGTTAATTTTAATTTTAGAAAATATTACACTTTACTTTAACTAGTGCTTAGCTTTAGAATACGTCACCCAATTTTGATAGAGTGGGTGTTTGCGAAGCAATAATGCTTAAGCGATACACCAATCATATAGATACATACTAAGGTTATACATGCCAGTAATTAAAGTTAGAGAAAACGAACCATTTGACGTTGCATTACGTCGTTTTAAACGTTCATGTGAAAAAGCAGGGATCCTTTCAGAAGTTCGCCGTCGCGAATCTTACGAAAAGCCTACTTGGGAACGTAAACGTAAGAAAGCTGCCGCTGTTAAGCGTGCTGCTAAAAAAGTTTCTCGTGAAAACGCTCGCCGCGTTCGCATGTACTAAGATACCTTAGTAGTATTTAAGACTATCGAGTAAAATAAATGAGTTTAATAGACCAACTCAGAGATGAAATGAAAGTTGCGATGCGTGCTAAAGACAAATGTCGTCTTGGTGTTATTCGTATGGCCATTTCATCAATTAAGCAAGCCGAAATCGATCATAACCTTGAACCAACTGATGAGAACATCATTGTGATTTTAACCAAAATGGTTAAACAACGCAGAGAGTCCATCAAAATGTTTACTGACGGTGGTCGTGATGAGTTAGCTGCTAAAGAAGCTGAAGAAGTAACCGCGTTAGGATTTTTTCTTCCGCAGCCACTTTCAAGTGAAGAAATTAGTCAGTTAATTACCAAAACTATTGCTGATACCGGTGCTGCTTCAATGGCTGACATGGGTAAAGTAATGGCGGTATTAAAACCATTAATGCAAGGCAAAGCAGACTTAGGCGCAGTAAGTGGCCAAGTTCGTAATACCTTAAATGCATAACGGATTTTACTAAAGCTTACTGTTTTCGTTTTATTAAAATGTACATTTTAAAGCCGTGAAATTTATTTTCACGGCTTTATTGTTTTATATAATACCTATTTATCGTTTCACTTGGGTGAGAAGTTAAAAAACACCTATCCAGTACAGGTCAATTAGGTTTAAAATAACCTTCGCACAAACAACCAAAGAAAATGTAGACATGACTGGTATGATCCCTCGACAATTTATTGATGATTTATTAGCGCGCGCTGATATTGTTGAATTAATTGACTCTCGAGTGCCGCTAAAAAAAGCCGGCAAAAATTATCAAGCTTGTTGCCCATTCCATACCGAAAAGTCTCCCTCGTTCAGTGTTAGCCAAGATAAGCAATTCTATCATTGCTTTGGTTGTGGAGAACACGGTAATGCTATTTCCTTTTTGATGGAATTTGACCGTTTAGAGTTCCCTGATGCGATTGAAGAACTTGCCTCACATTATAATATGGAGGTGCCACGTGAACAGAATAACCAGAGCCCTGCGCAACTAAAGCAGCAACAACAAGTTCATAAACAAAAACAAGATGATTACGAACTGATGGAAAAAATCAGTCGTTTTTATCAACAACAATTAAAAGTTGCTACCGATAAAGATTCCGCCATTGATTATTTAAAAGGTCGCGGCTTAAGCGGTGAAGTGGTGAAGCGCTTTGGTATTGGTTATATCAGTGACGCTTGGGATGGGATGATGAACCATTTTGCCAAAAATCCTGAAAGCACTCAGCAACTTGTAGATTTAGGTATGGCAATCCCTGGCGATAAAAATCGTCCTTATGATCGTTTTAGAGGTCGTATTCAATTCCCCATTCGTGACAAGCGAGGTCGCGTTATTGGTTTTGGTGGTCGTGTATTGGATGATGGTACGCCAAAGTATTTAAACTCTCCAGAAACACGTATTTATCATAAAGGCCATGAACTTTACGGATTATTTGAAGCAAAACAAGCCAATAAACAATTGTCTCGATTGGTCGTGGTTGAAGGCTACATGGATGTTGTGGCATTAGCACAACATGGTGTCGACTATGCTGTAGCGTCGCTCGGTACATCAACCACCCCAGAACAATGCCAAACTTTATTTAGAACCGTTAAAGAAGTTATCTGTTGTTATGATGGTGACCGAGCAGGCCGAGATGCTGCATGGCGAGCCATGGAGAATGCCCTGCCTTTAATCAACGATGGTACGAGTTTAAAATTTGTATTTTTGCCTGACGGTGAAGACCCTGATTCGTTGATCAGAGAAAAAGGTCAACAAGCTTTCGAAGAAATTCTAGATAACGCCACACCCTTGTCAGTTTTTCTTTTTGATCACCTTTCTCTGCAAGTCAATATGAGTACTTTGGAAGGAAAATCAAAAATGATTGAGCTCTTCCAGCCTTACTTAAATAAGCTGCCTGATAGTACCTTGAAAGATTCAATTTTGACTGAATTAGCCAATAAATTCGCCCGTGGCAACGAAAAACGTTTAGACGAATTACGTAAAAAGAACAATCAAAACAACAAGGCGAGTACGGTAAAGAAGCAAAGTAAGATCACACCATTACGCCTTGCTATTGCATTATTACTTGAGCACCCCCATATCATTAGTGCATTACCGGATATTACTATTTTACAACAACTCGATATGCCAGGTATTCCTTTGCTAAATCGACTGTTAGTTTTATGTAAACAAAATTCAAAAATTAACAGTGCTCAGCTTATTGAACATTTTCGAGGGACCACTGAAGGTAGCCAATTAACAAAGTTAATGTGCTTACAACATCATGTTGAACCTGAAAATGCTGAATCGATGTTTATTGATGTAATAGAAAGTTTTTTAAACAAATTTATTGAACAACGTACGGAGCAATTGCTTGCCAAAGAACATGCAACTGGCTTAAGTAAAAGTGAGAAACAAGAATTACATAGTTTGTTAAGTGCGTAGCAAACAAAAATAAGTTGAACAAACTTTAACGCTGGCAATATACTAAGCAATTAGCTATAATTTCCGGCTTACTGTTTTCATTTTGATAGCCATAATTTAGGTGGACACTCGTCAATGAATCAAGCCCCACAATCTAGACTTAAAGAGCTCATTACCAAAGGTAAAGAGCAAGGTTACTTAACTTTTGCTCAAGTTAACGATCACCTGCCACAAGATATAATCGATTCAGACCAAGTTGAAGACATCGTTAGAATGATCAACGACATGGGTATTCAGGTATTCGAAACTGCTCCAGATCAAGATACCTTGATGATGACAGAAGGTAATACTGATGAAGATGCTGCTGAAGCAGCTGCCCAAGCACTTGCTACGGTTGAAAGCGAAATTGGTAGAACAACTGATCCTGTCCGCATGTACATGCGTGAAATGGGTACGGTTGAGCTATTAACGCGTAAAGGCGAAATTGTTATCGCTAAGCGTATTGAAGAAGGCATTAAGGAAGTTCAGCGTAGTGTTGCTGAATATCCGCCGGCAATCAATTTTTTACTCGATATGTGGGACAACTTTGAAGCTGAAGAAGTACGTTTAACCGATATTATCGTTGGCTTTTTAGACCCTGATGCTGAAGAAGAAGAAATTCCAGCAGCAGCGACGCATATTGGTTCAGAGCTTTCAAAAGAAGAGCTCAACGACGAAGATAAGTCTGATGGCGACGAAGAAGATGAGGAAGAAGAAGATACCGGTCCTTGTCCTGAACTTGCTAAAGAAAAGTTCACTCTACTTCGCAATGCCTACGAAAAAGCAAATAAAGTTATTAATGCTAAAGGTCGCGGTCATAAAGACGCACAAGCAGCGATTGATGATTTAGCTGAAGTATTTAAAGAATTCCGTTTAATCCCTAAACTTTTTGATAAGCTTGTTAAAAACATGCGTAGCGTAATGGATAGATTACGTATTCAAGAACGTTTAATCATGAAGCACTGTGTTGTTGGTGCTGGCATGCCTAAAACAACGTTTATCAAAATCTTTCCAGGTAATGAAACCTCTAAAGATTGGTTTAACGAGCAAAAAGCTGCAGGTCATGCTTATTCAGCAAAAATGTCTGATATTGAGTTAGACGTTGAACGTTGTATTTATAAATTAAACCAATTAGAAAAAGAAACGTTCTTAAATGTACACGGTATTAAAGATATTAACCGTCGTATGTCTATCGGTGAAGCTAAGGCTCGTCGTGCGAAAAAAGAAATGGTTGAAGCTAACCTACGTTTAGTTATCTCGATTGCTAAAAAATATACCAACCGTGGTTTACAATTCTTAGATTTAATCCAAGAAGGTAACATTGGTTTGATGAAAGCGGTTGATAAATTTGAATACCGTCGTGGTTACAAATTTTCAACGTATGCAACGTGGTGGATCCGTCAAGCGATCACCCGTTCAATTGCTGACCAAGCCAGAACGATTCGTATCCCTGTACATATGATAGAAACGATTAATAAATTGAATCGTATTTCTCGTCAGATGTTACAAGAAATGGGACGTGAGCCAACACCTGAAGAATTAGCTGAACGCATGATCATGCCGGAAGATAAGATTCGTAAAGTATTGAAAATTGCTAAAGAACCTATTTCAATGGAAACCCCTATCGGTGATGACGAAGATTCACACTTGGGCGATTTTATTGAAGATGGTAATGGCGAACTACCTGTTGACTCGGCTACCGCTGAAAACTTGAAAGATGCGACACACGAAGTATTAGCTGGCTTAACCGCTCGTGAAGCTAAAGTGTTAAGAATGCGTTTTGGTATCGATATGAATACCGATCATACGTTAGAAGAAGTAGGTAAGCAGTTTGATGTTACCCGTGAACGTATTCGTCAAATCGAAGCAAAAGCGTTACGTAAATTACGTCACCCTTCTCGCTCTGAGCAGCTTAAAAGTTTCTTAGACGGCGAATAAAGCTTTCATTTTTAAATAGATGACTTAAAATCCAGTAATTAATTACTGGATTTTTTTTGTCTTTAATTAACTCGACTCAATAATCAGCCAATCAAATTTTTCATAAAAGGACTTTCAATGCGCTCTCTCATTCTACTATTTTCTTTATTTTTAACACTACCTACTTTAGCGGCTAAATCTGGACCTATCGAAGTAACTCCCTTTGCAGGTTACCGTTTGGGAGGAGATTTTACTATTGCTGGAGATTTTTATGGTGTTGATGAACCTCAGTCATTAGCAGTAGATATAGATGAAGGCTCAAGTTTTGGGGTGATTGTTGCTTGGCCTTATGACAATAAACGACAAGGTGAGTTGCTGATAAGTCACTATGAAAGTGAATTAATTCCTGCCAGTTTACTAAGCCCTTATACTAGTGACTTATCGGTAACTTACCTACATATCGGTGGTAATGTGCCACTTTCAAATAGCTTAGTCCCCTTTTGGTTTTCTGGTGGCTTTGGTGTTACGCATTTTTCACCCGAGGCAAAAGAACTTGATGATGAAACTAAACTCTCAGTAAACCTAGGGTTTTACAGTAAATTACAACTCAATGACCGTATAGCGATTCGTTTAGGTGCAAGAGTATATGCGACACTTATTGACTCTCAAGACGCACTTTTCTGTGATAACAATACCTGTAAAATCGCAATATCGAGCGATATGTGGGTGCAAAGTGAATTATCAGCAGGTTTAACCTTCACGTTTTAAGACTTACTTATCAACAATAATATGCTTGGGATCAGATAGAAATGTTTGGTCCGTTAAGGTTTTCAAAAAAGCAATTAAGTCTTCTTTTTCTGCTTTTGTTAAGACAAACCCTTTAATGAACTGACTTTTCAGTGGATTACTTCGACCATCACCTTGATATTTACCCGTAGTAACATTTCGTCCACCCGCGGCATAAAAATCAATAACTTCCGCTAAGCTTCCAATACTGCCGTCATGCATGTAGGGCGCACTAACTTCAATATTACGTAATGTTGGCGCTCTAAATCGGCCATTATCTCTTGCTAACGTTGAAATTTCAGACAAACCAGTATCATGTTTAGGGTAACCTGATTTGTGACTATCACTAACATTATACAAACCCGTATTATGAAAAGGCCTACGATCAATTAGCTGTTTTTCATGACTGGTAGACTGAGTGAAATTAAATCCGCCGTGACAATGATGGCATTCAAGCTGCTCTGAGAAAAATAAATTCATACCGCGCAAAGCCGAGGCAGAAATAGCATTGTCATCAGCCAAATATGCATAGCTATCAAAAGGCGAATTTAAAGAAACTAAACTGCGAACATAGCTCGCTAATGCTTTCACAATTAAATCGAAACTTATGGTTTTTCCTGGGAAGGCTTCAGTGAATAAACGCTGATAACTCTTGGTATTAAATCGCGCTAAAACTTCTTCTTCATGACCGGTTATGCCTAGCTCAACCGGCGATTCACCAAACATAGGTAATAGTATTTGCTGTTCAATAGAGGTTAAACCGTCGTGTGCCCACGTTAACGTTTTGTTATACGCTATATTAACTAAAGCAGAGGCATTACGTCGATGTGGTTGTGCGGTGCTGCCAAATGAATGGGGAATATTTTCACCAAAAGCAAACTCTTGATGATGACAACTTGCACACGCTTGTTGTTGATTAGCTGACAAATTTTTATCAAAAAAGAGTTGTTTACCTAAATTAACTTTTGCTTGGGTCATTGGGTTATCTTGTGGTACTTGTGGTTTAGGAAAACCTTCGATAATTGGCCACTGATAATCACTTTCTAATTTATTATCATCACTACATGACTGCAAAGCCAAGCAAATGCCAAAAGTGAATAAGCACTGAAGTATTAATTTAAGTCGATGTAGAAGCCAATTACCCATTATTTTTTGTCTTAAATAACAACGATTCATTACTAGTATTCGCTCCCAAACCTAAGTTTTTAAATAACATTTTACAACTCTCTTCATCGATTGCCGATTGACAACTATTTTTGCGTGCTAATCCAACATCTCGTACTAACAACGCTAAATCAAATTCAATGGTAGAATTTTCCAAGGTAAAAGGTAAAGCAACAGCCACGCGATTAGGATACAAACATTCATTTTTTGGTGCTCGTACTGGGCTTAATGCTTTACAACCTGTAGAGCCTAGGTGAAATAGCCAGTCATCATTTTGAGAGACTAACTCGGCCCGCATAAATTTATGCCCCCCTTGCCATCCCCAAAACATTGAAGCGTCATTTAATGGGCTAGGCTGGGTTAATGGATTCAGGTGATTAAGTGCAAATGGTACACCTAAAGTAAAACGAATATCAGTAACAACAGCCGCTTCATCTAATGGCATTAATTCGAGTTGCCAATAACCTTTGCCATTTTTTCTATCACATATCTCTCCCAGTAAAGCGACATTGTCTGCTTGATTTGCATTTGTTGTCATCAGCCAAGGCTGCCAACCATTACTACTGGTATTCACTTCAACGCCATGTATAAAAAACTGTAACTGCTGATATTGCCACTTTTGTGATTCGCTACTTTTTAATTCATGAACATCAGAGAAACTGCTTGCACAGTTAATGTCAGTATTTTTATAAACAGCTTGAAAAGAAATTTTTGTGGGCTGTGACTTTTGAAAACATCCTGAAAGTAAGGTAATACTTAACCCAAAAATAGTTGTGACAGATAAAATTTTTTTTAATATATAACGGTTCATTTGAATAAGGCTTAATCGTTGAATGCAAAGTAATATTTACATGAAGTTAAAGTAATGTTAACGAGTTGGTTTTAAATTGTACGTTAACTTGCTATGGTAAAGCCATCAAATATTGAGCAGCTAAATAAAAAACGAGCACATTATGGCTAAAATATCATTACCTCTTGGCATTGCGATTATTTCAATATCTTATTTTTTACTCTCTTCAAATACATTCGCTCATTCAGAGCATGATAAGTCGAGGTTTGTTGCTGTTAATGGCGTAGATAAAGACCGCTGTGATAATGTTCTTAGACCCTGTAAAACAATTGCCTATGCGGTTAGCCAAGCAAACAAAGGTGATAACGTACTTGTTGCTTCAGGCGACTTTACAATCACTTCAAGCGAAGAATTATTTTATTTAAAAAGCGCTCTTGTCTCAGTCGTCGGAGGCTATAATCAGTTTGATCATTACCAATCACAAAGCCCTCAGTCAAATGTTACCACTTTACATAATATTCCAATTGAAATGGTTGATGAGCTTCGTAGCAACGGTTTTAGCGTTATTGCAGATGGTAAAGCCTTTGCTAAAGATAAAGATTTAAAACAAAAACTTGCAAGTTATTATCAACTCAGTGAGAGCCAAGCAAATGAACCTTGTGTTAATGGCAAAGCTGATATTTTTGACTGCAATAACATTGATTTACTCGCTCATTTCCCATTAACTGCAATGTCGAGTGATCCTGTTGAAGGCAACGATATTTGGGGCCATGTAGATTTAAATACGGGTAATGAATTTGCTATTATGGGTGTAAAAAATGGCGTTGTTGTGGTTAATGTTACAAACCCAACCACTCCTGTTGAAGTGGGTACAATAGCTGGAGTAACGTCAACATGGCGAGATGTAAAAGTTTACCAATACTTTGATGAAAATATCAATTTATGGCAAGCCTATGCTTATGTTACAACCGAAGGTGTTCGAAATGGTCCAACAGATTATGTGACTATCATTGACCTTAACAATCTTCCTCATTCAATAACCTTAGTTGAAAAGAATAAAGTCGTCAGTAGAGCCCATAATGTTTATATCACTAATGTTGATCATACCCTTAATATAACGCTTCCAGATCAAACAGCTTCACTGCAACTTATTGGCACAAACAGTAGGGGTGGAGCTTTCCAAAGCTATTCATTAGAAAACCCAAAAACATTAGTCAACGTTACTGCTAACAATTTTGGTAATGGCTACACCCATGATGGGGCTTCTCTTGTTATAGATGATCAACGTTCAGTTAATGATTGTGGTTTAACGTCAGGTAGCTGTACTGTTTTCATTGATTTTAATGAAGACGTCATGAAGTTATGGAATATCACCGATCCAAATAACTCAACTCAGTTAGGTGCGGCTGAATATAACGACGTAGCTCCGAACAATAAATATGTACATTCTGGTTGGGGCACTGAAGATAAGCAGTTCATTTTATTACATGATGAATTTGATGAATTTCGTGGTGGATTAAACACCACTGTTAGAATATTTTCAATTGGGGACCTAACGAACCCAACACAGGTTGGCCAATGGACAGGTCCTACACAAGCGATTGATCATAATGGTTTTGTTCGAGGTAATAGATACTATATGTCTAACTACGAACGTGGCTTAACCATTTTAGACATTACGGATCCTACAACGCCTACTGAAGTTGGGTTCTTTGATACTTTCACACCGAGTAACTCAGCAAGCTTTAATGGTGCATGGGGCGTTTATCCATTTTTACCGTCAGGAAATATTCTCGTTAGCGATATTAACAGTGGTCTGTATGTATTAAAAGATAACGCAAAAGCGTCAACGAAAGGAATGTTCAGCTTTACCAGTAAAAGCACAGAAACCGCTCAAGGAACAACACTCAACCTCATTGTGCAACGTAATGGTTCAGACATTACAGAAAGTACTGCGGTAAGTTACCAAGTAATTCAAGGTAGCGCCAAAAAAGGCACTGACTTTGATGTAGAAAACAACACACTCACTTGGGCTGCAAACGATAATACCAATAAGACAATAAGTATTGATATTGCAGATGACCTAACAAATACCGAATTGTCAGAGTCTTTTTTTATACGTTTATATAATCCAACAAATGGTGCAACACTTGGCTCAAACAGTTACAACACTATCAATATTACTGGGTTAATAGACAAAGGAACGGGAAGCTTTGAATTCGACGAGCAAACAATCGCAGAGAATGTTGATGAATACACCGTAAATGTTAACCGAATGGGTAGCACATCGGGCAGTATCTCATTCCAGTATCAACTGACTTCAGGGCAAGCGATTATTGGTAGCGATATCATTGATGCATCGGGGCAAGTATCTTGGGGCGAAGGTGAAAGTGATACTAAAAAAATTATATTAACTATTATTGATGATATTGAAGAAGAAGAAAATGAAACGTTCACCTTAACCTTATCAAGCATCGATAATAGTCGGTTAGGTAATAATGCAGAGATTATATTCACTATTGCTGATGATGATCAAAATACAGCACCTATGGTTACCCTAAGAGAAAATTTTGAAGTAAATACTAATCAAGGTGTAACGTTAACGGCTCAAGCCATCGATGCAGAAAGCGACAGTATGACCTACTTATGGGAGCAAACAGCAGGCTCAACGGTATCAATAACTAACGCTGATATGTTATCAGCTAGCTTTACAGCCCCAAATAACGCTACCTCGTTAACATTTAAACTTACCGCTACTGATTTCAGAGGCGCATCAAGTACAGGGAGTGTTATTGTTTCAGTAGTCGCACCTGTTGTAGTAACACCAACGCCCAACACACCAAGTAGCGGCGGCACAATATTATGGCTAACAATCCTTTCATTATCTTTATTAACCAAGAGAAAAGTCATTATCAATAAATAGTATCTAGGCAATAGTGATATAAAATCACCCGTATTGCCTAACAATTAAGCGAACAACGTAAAATTTATCATTTTTTAAAAATACGCTAGTGACAACAAAATAAAAAATGCTTATACTTCACGCCGCTTTAAGTTGAAGTCTCAATTTAAAGCGGATAAAAAGATGGCCCCTTAGCTCAGTTGGTTAGAGCATTCGACTCATAATCGACAGGTCCCCTGTTCAAGTCAGGGAGGGGCCACCACTTCTTCTTACAATCCCTTTAAAATAAAGGGTTACAGTATCTTAAGTCAAACTTTTAACACCTTTTTTAACACTCTAATACGCTAACACTACTCAGCTTCGTTGTCTATTAAGCCCAGAAATAGCTCTTTTAGTTCAGGATGCTCTAGTTCTATTTTTGCAATCATTTTATTTTTTAAACCACTAAGTGTATCTATATCTAGCTTACCGTATGAATCCGCTTTTTCTGACGGCAAACGCCCTAGGCATTTTTCTTTCTGTCCCTCTGATGCACCAACATCTAATAACAGTTGTTCAACAATATCTCTAATTCTATGTTGTTGAAAATTTTTAATCTCTTTAAATCCTATTCCATCAGCTCCTCGCGCCTTTTCTTTGTCAAGCAAGCTTTGCTTAACATAGTTAAAGTAATCTCCAAACTTGGTCAAAGGTTTCCCACTATTAAACTCACTTTCGAACATAAATACAGGAATACCACACTTATCTTTCTGTAATAGAACATTATTTACCTGCTTAAGCTTCTCTGTTGTCAGAATGTCAACCAACCTCAATGGTATTGGGTGCCGCACAAAGCCACCTTTACTCTCAAGAGAAGAAATAACAATGGATTGCTTAATAAAGTTTACTGTCTCCCAAAGCTGTGTGTTTGTGCGCTTACGTCTTGTTGATGCCATTAATTGTATAATTAGACTTAATCCTAATCTATCATGCCCAAGGCGATAAGCTTCCTCGATGAATAAAGCTAATGTTGACAACTTAGGTGGTTGTTTATCAGATTTGTCTGCTCGCGAACGATCCCCTTTATTGAATAGCTTTTGCACATCTATTTTAATATTCATCTGGTTCTTAGCGCTATTAATCGCAGCAGGAACAATTTTCATAAGCTCGTTGTTATCGGAAGCCCCCCTGTCTGTAATTGGCCGTTCTAAGAAATCAATTTTAAATGATTCTCGACAGTAGTTAGCCATAAGCTTTTCTCCCCAAGAGCCAGAAAAAAAACGCTTAATAAAACGCTTGATTTTAGTTTGGTACTCTCGCGTTTTTCCTTCCATATGAAACTCTAACAGTTCTCTGAAAGTCTTTAATTCGCGATATTCTCCATTCAAAATATAATTTTTGTCTCTCCATGGATGCTTATCTTTCAAACGCAGTAGAAACCGATCATGAGCGTTTACTAGAGTTTCTATATCTTCATCTCTAAACAGATAATCTTTGTCATACCAGATTAATGAGAAATATTTAGAATGGTTATTTTCTCGTAAAAAAATTGCTTTTCTCTTTTGTCCACATCGAACAGACATTCCCTTATAGCCTTCAATAACTTTATTTGCCTCACCTGAAAACCCTTGCAAGAACTCTTTCATGCACTGCTTAGAGCTTTTATTCTCATTCACCCTTGATAGTTCACAGGACAATTGAGTACTTTCCATGGCATCATTTTTAGCGTCAAATGTAGTATCAACGGTTGCACATGAATAATTAGTTGGTTTAGGAATTGAACTATGTGAATGGGCATTACTTTCTACCAACTCTATCTGACGAGCCATGGAGGAAGCCATAACACATATTTTTCGTAAATCTTTTGGGGAGAAACCCTCACTTGTAAATATATCAGCGACGAACTGTAAGCGTTCATCTTCTAAATGCAATAACGAGCTTGCTATGCTTGTTGGCATAACGCTTTGCTCATTATGTAGGCTCGTTGCTTGCATTCAGATTTATCAGTTAGTAATTAAATAATTACACTTAGTATAGCGGGATGTAACTGTTATCAAAATATTTCTTCATCTAAACATGCGGTAAGTTATTGTATTTGTTGATAACGCATCCTTTACTCTCCCTATTTTTTTATATAAATAAAATATTAACCTACTCATTTAACTGAATTTTTTTTTGCCTATATCTGACTCTTATCCCACCATTTTTTGCAATTTTAACCGCAAAAAATTCTTCTTCTATTGGCGACAGCAAATAGCCAGGAGGGGCTTTAAAGAGTGAAACGATTTTAAAGCCCCTATCTGGCTAATCCTTTCATTTATCAAATTTGTTTTGAACCCCTTGTTTAGATTTACCTATGTGATAAACATTAATTAACAACGAAGAAAATTATGGCAACTCCAAACTGGGTCGTTAAAACAAAACAACTTAAAAAGAATAATTTCTACAACCACATTAATTACTTAACAGATAAAAGTCGCTCCTCACATTTCTACACGAAAATTTATGTGCTGACGGATAACGCGAATAACATAATCAAATCGATAGAATGCCGTCAAAAGGCAAGGAAAAAGGCTGGAGTACGCGGAGGTGGTATTCAAAACGCAGCAACAGTGTTCATCATGTCGCTACCTAGGGAAATTCCTTTGAATAGCAGGCAGTGGTCTAAAATACTTCATCTAACTTACCGTAATATCGCGAAAGAAACAGGGTTAAGCCTAAAAGAAATTCGAGAACACTCTTTTGCTGTGCTTCATGACGAGAGCGAATCACCTGATAAGTGCAGCCATATACATCTTGTCGTGTCTAATGTCATTAATGAAAAAGTGCAGAAGAAAATGACGCAAAAATGTACAACACACACTGTAAAAATGGCCTTCAACGAAGGAGTTAAAGCAACTGTTGGAATAGATAATCTTGATTACACTCCAAAGAGAAGACAAAATAAAAACCGTCCACAGTGGGTCGTTCAAAAAGAAAAAGTAATTAAAGCCGAAAAGAAAATTTTAGCGTTAAAACAAAGCTTTGTAGAGTTGATTAAAAGTATCAAATTATGGGCATCAAACTATCTTTTAAATCTAGTTGAAGCCGCCTCTTTGCAAGCTGAAGAGATCGCTCCAAAACTTAATGATATTGTTCGAATCTCTAATCAAGCAGGTGATGAATTAGGCAACATGATCAGTAATATCGAAGATTTAGACCCTGATATGCCTGACTCAGCCAAAATCACTCCCAAAATAAAAAGGAAGCTTTAAATCAATACCTAATGGCGTTATTTTACTCCTCGCGCTTCCGCTCTTGATGTTTATTTCTGAAATGAGAATTTTAATATAAACAACGGAGAAAAACATATGAACCTACCTATATATTCAATCGCTTATAAATTATCAGAAAAATTAGCCGACGCATTAAATGACGGAACCTGTATCGACTGGCTGAGTCAAGAAATCGAGCTGATGATTGAAGAAGACGTGAGCTTTGCCAATGCACTTAAAGCTACACCTGTAAAATACGCAAAACAGATGTTTGACAAGTTATGGGACGACAGAAGACTGTGGAATGGTAATCGCGCTACAAGTCTTGCTCAATCAATTCAAGACACACACTACGACAATTTAAAACTTATAACATTCGGTAACTTATTAGAATCTGGATTACTATTTCAACTCGCTGTAAGTGCATATAAAGATATACATATTGTTCAGAATGATAACGGCGTAGTAAAAAGGCTCTGTAGCTTAAGTTCTTACTATGATCTCAATGCATACATTAGAATGAAACGACAAGAAGATGATGACGGTACGAATTTGTCATCAACAAATAGAAATCCAAGCGTTAAACCAAAAAAATAAAAAACAACACAACCACTGCATGCCATTGATGTTATTATACATATTTGGATAATAGCCAAACTTAAACTATAATATGCCTCACTTAATGAGGTGTTTTATGTACAACGAACGTATAAAAGAGATCAAAACTTTCTTCGAAGCCGAGCAGCAAATTCCGCTTCGTTCCAACAACGAACGCTGGCAGATCATAGGCTCAATAATTACTCAAGTTAAAACAAAAAAGCTCTACACAGAACATGGACTGAAAATCCATGCCCTAATGCAATCAGCTGGGAAAAACTGGTGGGGAATGACCAGCGTTTAATCTCTCAGTTTTTGTAATAGTCACTGAAACTCAACATCTGAAAATAATAACTCGACAGGCACTGAATATTCGTTAGCGATCTTTAATAGTTGCGAAGCGGATATTCGGTTTAATCCACTTTCAAACTTACTGTATTGATGATTTGACACGCTTAAAACGTTACCAACAGCCTGCTGGCTAAGCCCTTTAAACAATCTAACCCTCTTTAATTGCTGAGAAATTATTTTTACTTCGGTATCTTCACTATTCAGGTTATTTTACACTACCACCTAAGTTTTAGTTGACAGGAAGGGTAAGGCCATTTTAAATAAGATGCCCCATCCTAAAGCTTGATTTATAAAATAATAATAAATTTTTTACGGAAATTGATTAAAAATACGTTGTATTGAAACTTAGCTGTATTGAGTTACTTTAATGCCCACTAGTTTCAATATGTTAATAAACATTTGCCAACAATAAACACTTCGGATCAATCAGTAGCGATTAAGTCGGATATTTGGTACCAGATCTCATTTTTTTACAAAAGGCTCTGCTTGTTTCTTAATAACTAGAGCTTCTTATTTATCTATTCAAGGGAATTCAATGAAGAACAAAGGAAAGTTAATAGCACTTATCATAAGTACATTTATCCTCACAGCGTGTGGCGGCGGAGGTGGTAGTGACAACTCTGGTGGAAACAATGGCGGAGGCGGCACCACACCAATCAATAATGCGCCTACTATATCAACAGATGTTTCATCTGTTACATTAGATGAAAACTCTGCAACTACGTTAACCATCACAACCTCTGATGCGGATGCCGACAATGTGTCTGTTAGTGTGAGTGATAACTCAGATGCTTTCAGTACGAGCTTATCGGGTAACACGCTTACCATCACAGCTATAGATGTTGATGCCGATGTTTCAGGTACAATCACGTTGACAGCAAGCGATGGGAAAGGCGGCAGTTCAATGACAACCATCTCAGTGTCAGTGACGAATATCCCAGACAATGTTTTTCCTATCATATCTACCGAGCAATCTAGTTATGAATTTTTTGAGCAAACAACCAATCGCATCCCCTTACTAATGAGCGACCCGCAAGACGATATCGTGAGTGTTGAGGTAACGACAAGCAATGACTTGCTCACCGTGAACTACGACAGTGACACACAAGAAGCGGTTGTTATCACAGGCGATGTGACCGTAAATACGGAGGATCAAGCCTTTACCGTCTTGGTGACTGATGCCCTTGGTAATACAGCTACAATAGATACGCTCGTGTCTATACTTTTTGTCGAAGTGGTTAATGCTGACCCAAGCATAGTCATCAACACCGACTCAGGCATTGCCGATTACACCGTGATCGACCGTACACAATTGGTTATTCCTTTTACCGCAAGCGATGCAGAAACTGCCGCCAATGCTCTGACGTATGACGTGGTTATTACGGATTTAGATCCGATTGCAAATTTTCCTTTCACCTTTACGTATGAAGTGGACGTGGAAAATCAATTGGTTATCATCCAAATGCCCGCTTCACCAATTACCAGTCACGACTTTAGCGCCAGTATTACCGTGCGCGATGCAGGCAGTCTTACCGCCACTGCCGAGGCACGTTTTACCCTCTTAAAATCCATTTCCTTATCAGAAGTTTCTGTCGAAAACGTGCCTAATATCATGTTTGAGGGACAATCGTACACCCTAACTTATCGTGTAAACGCCCTAGATACCGAGCATTATGCGTTCCATGGTGTCGATTATTACAATGACGGCGACCGCGCTGAAAATTTACTGGATTTTTCAGTCGATGCAACCGCACAAACCATCACCATTACCCCAAAAACAGGCGGTGCAGGTAAAAATATTCCACTGGCATACACCTTTACCTTTCGTGAAGATGGCTTGACCAATTTCGGGCTGATCCGCGTCAATGTAGCCACCGCGTGGAACGCTAATCAAGTCGCCATGAGTGAAAAAGTCGCAGAATTAGGGCGTCACTTATCACAAGGCATGGAATTAGAGTTAGCGGCTGAATTTATGCTTGACGCGTTGTTAATTAACAACACTATCAGTCAACAAACTTACGAAGCACGACTGCTTGCACTGACCAATATTGAAAATCGCGTCATGAATGTGGATGTCGCGAGAAACAACCACAACAGTTACATAGCGACCCTAAACATGAGTGAATTTTATGCCGATGCGTCTAGAGCACAAAACGCGATCAACTTGATTGATGGACTCATTCGCGGCTTAGAAACAACAGGGGTGTACGTGATTGCTATCGTCAATCAGTACGCCACGGAACTTGGCTTAGGCGAGGTGCTAGTCAGTGATAATGCAGAATATACACTGAACACTACGGCACGTGTCTCGCGCTTTATCGGCAACACCAACTATGGCAGTTATGTGAACAGCGAGTGGGTATTCAACAGTGCATTCAAATTCTTAGATGCTATCGCGCGTAAAGCGTATAACAACAGTCTTTAATGATAATGAGGAGAGATAAAATGAAAAAGTTAATATTAAGTGCGATTATCGTCACATTATCAACAATCACGGCACACGCTGACACGTTCAGTGTTGTGGTGAAATGGAAAGAACA
Organism: Colwellia sp. BRX8-9; assembly: GCF_014077245.1. NCBI lineage: Bacteria > Pseudomonadati > Pseudomonadota > Gammaproteobacteria > Alteromonadales > Colwelliaceae > Colwellia > Colwellia sp. BRX8-9. The sequence continues at coordinate 201,681 of NZ_JACGVN010000002.1, read as the reverse complement.
AGCCGATTATCAAGCCGCTTTTGATACGCCAAAGCAACGCGTATTACGCGCTAAACAACGCACAGAAAACGTGTCTAACAGTCAGGCAAAAGTCATTGCTTCACCTGCGGTTACCGTCAGCGAATTATCAGGCTATACGTTAGAACACGTACGCTCTGGGGCGAATCGCACCGACACGTACACCGTAGAAGCTAATACGTTTCTTGAAGCAAAACAAGCGCTCATGGCAACAGGCTATTTTGACTATGTCTCGCCAAACACCTTTTACAAAAGTGACCCTGTTAACGTTTCATCGCCTGCTCGTCAAGCAACACCGAGCAACAGCTATCAAGCACAAGCCGTAGAAACAAACGCCTTTAACGACCCGTTTTTTTCAAAACAAGTGGTTTTTCAGTCGCAAGGCGCTTACACCATGGGCGCAGGTGATTTCGTTAAGGCGATGAAATATGTTGCCGCCAACAAACAAATTACCCGCAAAGTGCGCGTCGCGGTGTTAGATCAGGGCAAGTGGTTAAACGAAGATATTACATGGTCAACTGATGAAGTCGATATGTTATCAGGTCAAGTGGCGGCAACCTGTGCCTCTGGTGATGACAACCATGGCGGCGGTGATGTTATTTGCCCCATGAGCGATTATCAAATCGGCACACGCGACAACGATGCAACAGATAAAAGATGGCAGTTCACTTATGACAGTAACAATAATCCTATCTCTGATGGCACGGTCGATATTGGCGGTCACGGACTATCTATAGCTTCCGCTATCGCGATGAAAAATGACAATGGCTTAGGCATTACCGCCCTTAATGATGATGGCGATGTCGAGCTTATTCCTGTGCGTGTCATGAACCCTGATGGCGGCGGCAGTAACGACATTATTGACGGAATTTATTGGGCGGCGGGCATGTCAGTGGCAGATGTGAACGATATTTCAGCCCCTGCGGATGTCATCAACATGAGCTTAGGCGGCAATGACGCCAATGGTTGCTCAGACGCCTTACAAGACGCGGTGAATTACGCGTATGAACGCGGGGTTACCGTGGTCGTGGCGGCAGGCAATAGCTCCGTAGATGCGGCGAATTTTACGACCGCATCGTGTGACAATGTCCTGACCGTAGGCGCTCACGATCTGTCAGGTGAAATCACCAGTTTCAGTAATTTTGGCAAGTTGGTCGATGTAAGTATGTTAGGTAGCAGTGTACACGCCGCCCGCATCAATGGATCTGTTTATGCACAGGACGCACAATCACTCGCATCACTATGTACCAGACCTGACGGCACGATCGGCGGCAATGACGGGTGTTTTGCAACAATCAGCGGCACCAGTATCGCCTCACCGTTAGTAGCGGCAATGGTGGTACAAATTAAAATGGTGCAACCGACCCTTAACCCTGCGGAAATTATGGCAATTATTAAAAATACCGCGCCACGCTATGACACCAACGAAATCGGTCAAACCACACAGCGCAAACATTTATTGCCCAACGCAGGCGCAGGCAACGGCTATAAAGCCGTAGCTTCTACCTTTAGCAGTGAAACAATTGAAACAGGCAACGTGGTACACCAATTTGCCCACATCGTTAATGACGATCAAACGGTGTATTTAGACGCGATTGCAGACCTTATCGGCAAAGAAAAAGCCTGTAATAGCTATCAAGCAAACTTTGGTTATTTTGACAAACCTGTCGCCAATATCCATTACGAAATGTACACGTCAAACACACAAGATGTTGATCTAACCACCAGTAACGCTGAACTTATCGTCCCTGTAGGCGGTGGCGTCTTGGCATATCCAAGCACCACCATCAACATGCAAGGCAGTACACGTCTTGGCGTTAGAGCCTGTGATAGCGGCAACTGTGGTGATATATTCGAACTAGACTTAGCTAGCGCACAAAAACCGACGTATTGTATTTAAATTTAAATAATAGCCCCTCTCTTTTCTAGGGGGTTATTTAGTTCTATATAACTACCACTATTCAGGATAAATAAAGTCATTTATTCTTTGTAGTGGATCAAAGTCGGTCAGATAATTTAGGCTGTGAGGCTTTAATCTAACTTAACAGTCGCAAAAGCCACCAAAGCGGTCATAGGGGTTTAAAGTCAAGCTGTCAAAAAAAGACAGCTTGTATTAGTTCCGATTCAATTTAAATTCTTGGACACCATCATATTTTACATTAATTATTATTCTAATATCTTTGTAAGAGAGTCAATAAGCTCTGTCATTTGATCTAAAATCTTATCGAATGCAGTTATTAGGTCGTTATCGTCAATCTCAAGACGATTAATAGTCTTTTCATACGTTTTACCTCGTCTATGTGCTACTCCCGAAGAACGAACCCCTTGAAGCCCACCCAAGAACCTAGCAGCATCAAAATCTATCTCTTTTGTTTTAATAAATGCAGAAAACAACTTCATAGATTTCTTTTCATCACTAGGCATAACCGCTTTTATACCTTTCACATTTATCGAGTCGATGGTTATTTTAACAAGTGATAAAACTTGTGAATCAAATTCAGATTGTTCACTTTTGGTTAAGCAATGTAATGTATTAAAACAATGTTTATCAGAGTCCGTTAAAGGTAAGAATAAATACCAACCGAATTTTTTAAACCATTCATTTTGAAACCTTTCAAACACGCCCTTAAAGATTAAGTCGGGGCTTTCAGGATTTGACCATTGCCCTAACATACTCCTTTCAAAGTATGTTTTGCTCATCTTTTTATCTTCTACCCCAATATTGAAGCATTTCCAATATTTTTGTTCCGAATGGGGTAAGTCCTTTCCTAAATCACCTAAAAAGACACAAACATGATCTTTTGAATTATTATCAATTCTTAACTGCCAATATCCAATTTTATAAATCATGCTATCTGAAACTTCATATTCTGTAGATGCATTAAAGTATCTTTGTAGAACATCTTTACTAAAAAAAACTTGAGTTAAATAGTGTGGCGAATCGGGATTACCACCAAAATAATCAGCTAGAATAGATGGATCACACGAATGAGATTTTGAATCGTGCTCATCTCCTTCAATGATAAATTCTTCATAGTCTTCTTCTAAACTAACAGGTGATGCATTTTGCTCTGTTAAACCTAGGCACTCTATTAATTTTTTACCTACCACTCTTGTAAAGTTCTTATAACCTTTTACATATGAGTCATTGGAATATTTATCGTATCTAATACTACCTTTTTTAATTATCTCTTCGTTATCAAAATTTTCGTTAAAATGAAAAGTGCTTTCAAAAAACAAAAGTAAATTCATTTGTTTTGCTGCCATGAATGCTTTTAAGAATGAAGCTCTAATTACAATCTCTTTTTTTGAATATCGAATTACTTCAATCTCTTTTCCATTATCATCATCAATCACATATTTAGAGTTTTTAGCGTCATTGTACAATCTCAAGTACAATACTAATTCTTGAAGAAGTTCATTACACTTTTCATTTCTTCCTATAAAGTCTCGAACATAAACCAACGGTAAAAATTCAGATGTATGTTCTTCATAACTTACATCATCACCACACGTTATTATTGAAGGACAACCGCTACCGTATGATAAATCCCACCCGTAAGAGTCCATATAAACTTCCCTTCCGACTATTGGAGATAAACAAGAGTATTGCGAACCATCAACCGTTTTATCATCAGAATCGAGGTTTCTAAATAGAGGAATCCACGTTTCTTTACCTAGTTCATTCTCACAATAAGTAACAAAGTCTGATATTTTATTTTTTGACAAAAGAATCCTTCCTAAATTTATTCATAAGGTATTTTATATGCTTATAATAATACCATCTCAAGGTATGACTATGTTTAAAATCAATATTTAACAGTGTTGCTTTTTAGAGGCAACATACTTCAATGAATTTAGTATTTGAGGAACTATTACTGACAGCTATGAGCTTGCAGCAGACGTTAGCCATAACTATTTGCTAATGTCGTCTTTGCGCTTTAAAAACCATTACGCCGAACTTTAAAAACTTGACAACCCCAGCTCAAGTCACAACCCATGACTTGAACTGGAATGGCACTAGTTAAAGTCCTGAAAATGCTTTGTTTACTGAATCTCTCACTTGATCAAAGTTTGTATGTGCATAGACCATTGTATGCTTTAACGATGTATGACACAGAGCTTTACACACTACGCTAATATCCGTACCCGCCTGAAGTTGCCATGTAGCAAAAGTTCGTCTCAAATCATGCGGTCGTGGTCTTATGTTGGGATTCTCATGATATAAATCCGCTTTTTTTATTGCAGACTTCCATATGGGGTCCCCCCCCGTTACATAACCGTATTTTGAAGTTTTTGAAGCAAAAACAAAAGGAGAATCAGAAGCTCGGCTTCTTCTTTTTATTAGTAAATCTATGACAAATCTATGCAACGGTAACTCATAAACTTTATTCGTTTTGGTATTAGTCGCGGGGATCAGCCACTGGTTATTCGAGAAATTTATTTCCTGCCACTGCATCGTTTTAACATTAGATAACCGCGCTCCTGTGAACAACGCTATTCGATATACATCAGCAACGTCTTGATTATTTTCTTTATCTAATGCTGACAATAGTCGCTTAGCCTCTTCATGAGTCAAATATCGGCTTCGCTGAACTTCTGTCATCTTTGTTACGCTTAGAAATGGATTAATTGATAAATTAATATCGTCTTCATATTCAATCACGTAATTGAATGCTGATTTTATTGCTGTAAGACAACGGTTGTGAACGCTGTAACCTAGTATTTCCAGATCAACAAAAAGTTCCTTGGCTACTTTTCGAGTTACCTCTGCAACAAACCTTTTGCCTATTCGCTGCTTAAGGTGTTTATTATAAGAAACTTCGAGTGCATGAGTCCTACCAGCTATTGTCGCTCTTTTAGATAATTCATTTTCTTGGTATAGATTGAATACGTCGTTAACCGTCAATCCAGTCTCCTGTTCAAGTCTTAAATCAGAAGTAAAGTTAATATAATTTACGGCTCTACTACGAGCTTCATCTACAAGAATTTGGCTGGCATCGCCTAAACGGTGGTTGATGGGTTTATTTTTGACTTTAAACCTGACGTAATAAGTTTTAGTTCCTTGAGAGGTAACCGTAAGCTTTAAATTACATAAAGATTGATCGGAATATGTTCTAGTTTTTAGTTCAGGTTTAAGCGATTTAATCCGAATTTCAGTGAACTTAAATTTAGTGGATTGTTTCATTTTTATATCCTTTTTGACATTAAATTAAAGTGTCAAAAAAGGTTAAAAAAGCCCTAAAACCAGCATAAGAATCGGAACACACACCTCATTACTTCGTTATTTCAAGTCAGGGAGGGGCCACCATTTCTACCTTCTATATCAATCAAACATTTCAAACTCACTACTTTATATATTCGGATTTATTCGTTTATGCAAAATTTAACAAGCTAAATTTTTTGTAGGCTATATTTCTGGAAAACAGAAACTTTGCGGACTTAAAATAAGAGGCGATTACTTTTTTAAATGACTTATAGCTAATCGTTTTTATTAAGCCGAGGTTACATATCAGTTCCTTCCTGTTGAGCACATATTGCCTTAACCTATTGGAATCCGGGTTAAAGTGATTAACCACAAGAACAGCATCACTGACGTTTAACCAAGTTTACTACTGACATCGTTATTTTAGGTGTTCTACACCTGATTATTTATTAACTTTCCTGTAGTTATAGTAATAATTTAACCTTTTCAGTTTGATTTTACTGTCAAGCTAACTTAATCGTATGATTATAAATATTATACAACAAAAACAAGTGGTTGATGAGCTGGGTGTGTCAAGTTATTTTACAATGCAACTTTATTAAAATTCACTTTAAAAATTACAACACTGATATTGTTAACCTTTATAATCTTGGTATGATTATTGTATAATTTAGTAATTATTACTATTTTACCTATTACCTACCAAAACAATGGAAAGGGATTAAAAAGGAAGCACAAATGAAGTTCAAATTATTAAAAGCTGCTATCACTGGCGCAACGTTGCTTGTTACCGGTTTTGCAAATGCAGGTCTTATCACTAACCTTGACGGTCTCAATGGTCTTACAGCTGATTATACAAAGGCTACAGTCGGTAACTTAACAGGAATACCTGGTGGAAGTAATTCTTTCAATAGAGCCGATTTTGGAACATCCAGCGATGCATCAAAAGACAGTGCAACCTTTAAGTTGAATGTTGAAAGCCTGACTGCATTCACCGGAAATAATAAATTTCAATACTTATTTGAATCTGGCGGGGCAGGTAACGGTATAGGTATCTATTACAACGCAGCCAACGAAATCACATTCTCACAACGCACAGGAGCTAGAATTAATACGATCAGTTTAGATGTCACATCGTTGATTGGTCAGAGCTTTGATATTGTTGCAAGTTTATCATTGGACGACAACTTGATGCGTATGTTCATTGGTGAAAATATTTTCTCTGAACAAGCATTAATTACTGGTTCTAACGACTGGGATGGCGGTAACGGTGGAGCATTTGGTAAGGACAATTCGAGTTTAGTTTCAGAGAATAACACAGGCCGAGCTTTCGCAAGCGGTGGACTTTCAGGGTTTGCATATTATCACGACACAGTTGTAGACGTTCCAGAGCCAACTACTCTTGCTATTTTTGCACTAGGTATTATGGGCTTAGCTGTACGCAGATTTAAGAAACAATCTTAATTTATTTTTATAATCTCAATCTATAGAAACATCAATTGTCATGATTGATGTTTTTTTATGTCTGCTTATTTATTACTGTAAACTTTAGATACTTAAAGTGTATTATCAAAATTATGCATCGCTAAACAATTACAAGCATTCATGTTTTCAGCTTTCCTTTCCACCTAAAAGCCACACTCTACGAGAACTGAAAGACACTTTGACCTACTTGTGAAGCCTACTGCACCATTTGTGCTATTTTCATCAATTAGGCTCTTTAAACTCATCTTTTAGATTTTTATAGACCCATGACCGTTTACGACCTCTAGCTTTAGGTTTCTAATAAATCTATTAACGTTACTCACAAAGTGTTAATGAAGCGAATGACTAAGCGGTTTAGTTGTGTATAAAAATGCGTTTAGCTTTACAAATTTTGTATCTACACAACTAAGTAGATTATTTACTCTTTAACACTCCCTATTTTGTTACTCTAAAAAAGCCTTCTGCTGCTTCAGTTAAGCTAGAGAGGTTTTTATTCTCACGCCGGCTTATTGATTATCATGGTTAATAGTAAATTATTAGCAAAACTTTGTTTTAAGTACGTTCATATCAATAATAATTTGTTATTTTTAATGTAGTATAAGATCGGACTTGCTTACTAGGCTATGATCTTTCAAAGCCCTCTAAGAAATAAAAACAAATAGAATAGGGATAAATAAACAATGGTAAACATGTTAATTGCATATCAACTTGATGGCGGTGATGTTATCGAGATTAATCATCCAGAAGAGTTCGAGTTCAAAGATTTAGATGGAAATAGCTTAGGAAATGCTCAGATTATCAAGCGACATAATAACGATCTGATATTAGCCGAAGCTGCATTTGTGATCTCAGCCGAACATGCAAAAGTTATGATACCAAGCGATGCGGCATTCATGGAATCCAAAGCAGGCGTAAAGCAACCTTTTGACTTTAACGGGCTCGTAAAAGGCTGTGGATTTGACTCTGTTAAATATAAATTTGATAAACAAGGTAATGAACCAACTGACTGGGTTATCGCCTATCCTCTACAGCACTAAGCCTAAAAAGGTCGCTAGTCATACCAGTGACCTTTGTTATAGCTTTGAATGGACCAGGTAATGAGATTATTTCAACATCAGGCTAAGCGTATATATCTGTTTCATAACGACTAAATATTGATTTAACTAGAGGGTTTAGTTATCAGGTTAAGAAACATTCATATGTTAACCAAACTTAGTCATATTTTATTATATTTTTTTAACAAAACATAATCGATATGCTCAAGAGAATAAGCTGTACTATTCGCCAACATATTGCATTTTAATCAATATGATATAAAACAAATTATTAATGGAGCTGTAATATGTATAAAACTATTATTTGCGCAATAGAAGCTAGTGATGAAGGACTCGAAGTACTTTCAAAAGCCCATGAGTTATCTCAACTATACCAAGCTAAATTGTTTGTTACTCATATCATCCCACATACATTACTTCCTAAAGACTATCAAAAAGAATTAAAAGAAAGTGCATTACCTTCAATTGAATCAAAAGCCGCATCATTAGGTATATCTAAGAAAGATGTCTCGGTCACATTTGGGAAACCCTACGAGCAAATTTGCATATTTGCAGAAAGAAAAAAGGCAGACTTAATTATACTTGGTACCCACTCTAAAAAAGGTATTCATGCTTTGATTGGGTCAACAGCAAATGGTGTTGCCAATTATGCTAAATGTGATGTTTCACTTATTAAAATTTAAAGTGCTTTTTTTGATAAAAAATCTAAATGTGCTCTTTCAAATAAATAACTAATGCCGCCAACATGGCATTAGTTATTATTAGAGCAATGAAGATTGCACTCTTGGGTTACTTAAAATAGTCATATTAAGTGAAATTACTTTTAGTGGCTCACTATCTCCTTCTAATAACAACGCTAATACCCTGGATATTAAAAGCTCATATACATGAGTATATTTAATAGTAAGTTTAGTTCCTTTAAACCAAACATGAATCGTCAATAACTGGCCTTAAAGTGTTATCTACATATTAATTTTTCGACATTTAATCAGATATTTAATCAGATATTTCATCCATTCTAAAAACCGGATAAAAATCATCTTATCGCTTATAACGTTTCAGGATTATTGTCAGTTACGCGTTTTAGTCATAATGTATATTAGGAAGTGATCACCTTCTCATTCAATGTAGCTGTTGGATATTTAAGCTAAGAAAAATGAATAAATTTTATCAAACTAACATGACTAAAGCTCATTCGTAATATATTATTATTTTTAGGGAATCGTATATAAAAACGGCAGTTATAAGAATTATGGATTTAGATAAATTTAAACAAATTAATAAAGCATTCGATTACCTCTTTGATTCATTGGTGATCACTGACCTACAAGGCATTATTACTGACTGGAATAAAGGCTCTGAAAAATTATACGGCTATTCCAAAAAAGAGATCATTGGTCAGCCTGTTGATATTTTACATCTCCCCGAAGACACCGAACATATTACTTCAGAAGTTATCAGCGCTGTAGAGAAGTACGGAAAATGGACTGGTGAAGTTAGAATGCTCCATAAAGATGGTCATATTGGCTGGATTGAATCTATGTGTGTGCCACTTTTTGATGCTAATCATCAGCTCGTCGGCGCATTAGGTGTAAATCGAGATATATCAGACCGGGTAAAAGAGACTAAACGTCTTGAGCACCTAGCTCATTATGATCAACTGACAGAAATTCCAAATCGATACCTAGTGTTTGACCGAATTGATCACCTAATTGATCAGTCTGAACGTGATATGAGAACTTTTGCGTTGCTTTTTATTGATTTAGATAAATTTAAAATAATTAATGATACCAAGGGTCATGCGTTTGGTGATCAAGTGCTAGTAGAAGTATCTTTACGTCTTAAGCAGTCAATTCGTAATTCAGATACCGTTGCAAGAATTGGAGGTGACGAATTTGTTATTTTACTTGAGAATATGATTGATAAGTCTAATGTAGATTCTGTGATTAAGACTATTATGGATACGATTAGCAGACCCTTTAAGATTAACGATGAAGAGTTAACCGTGAGTTGTAGTATTGGTGTTTCAATTTATCCTGATGATGGTATTACCACCGATAGCTTAATCGCAACAGCAGATAAAGCTATGTATAACAACAAACATAAAAAATGACCTCAGCTGATAAATGAGTTTAGATATTTTCGATGCTATCTTTGATTTTTTGATCTTAAATAAGCACGCTATTAGCCATTAATTTGATTGCTAAAGGTTATTTTAACGAATACTGCTATTACCTCCCCTCTTATTGACCTACTAGTTAATCTTGATGTTCAGCCTAGTTAACAGCTAGCTTATACTAGAGAATAAATTGACTTTTAACTGATTGAGAATAGACTAAAAACTAGGTTATATTTCAATGAGATAAATTATTATGTCTACTAAAGCTTTCGCTACTTGTTCTTGTCTATTCACATTATTTATAACCTTAGCAACACTTAGCGGTTGTGATAACAAAAAACCAGGTATTGCCTTAGGTACGTTAGAAAGAGAACGCATAGCGCACACAGCAACAGTGAGTGAAGTTATCACGGCATTACCTGTTAGTGCAGGTAGTCAAGTTACTGAAGGTACAATATTGGTTAGGCTAGACGACACCCTTCAAAAAGCGTTCGTTGCTAAAGCTCAAGCTCAGATGCAACAAGCAAAAGCTAACTTAGAAAAAGTACATAATGGTGCGCGTAAAGAAGAAGTTGCCGCTGCATCTGCAGAAGTTGAGGGTGCGAAAGCCGCACTGATCAAAAGTGAGGCAGACTATAAACGCACTCAAATACTGATAAAGCAAGCATTATCTAGTCAGGTAACGCTCGAAAACTCCCTTGCATTACGCGATGAAAATAGAGCTAAATTACACAGCGCTCAAGAAAAACTATTACAACTAATTAATGGTGCTCGTATCGAGGACTTACAAATAGCTGAAGCTATTTTAGCAACCGCGGTTGCGGTACTCGACAGTGAAAATAAAAAACTCAATGATTTAACCATTACCGCAAAACGTGATGGTCTATTAGACAATCTTCCATGGAACCTCGGTGAACGTGTCACACTCGGTAGCCCCGTAGCAATTGTATTAGCGGGACGTGCTCCTTTTGCACGTGTCTATGTGCCAGAACCCTACCGAGTAAAAATTAAAGTCGCTGATAAATTAACCGTACAAGTTGATGGTTTAACAGATTCGATTATTGGTACTGTGCGCTGGATATCTTCTGAACCTGCTTTTACCCCTTACTTTGCATTAAACCAAGAAGAGCGTGCAAACCTTATGTATTTGGCTGAAATACAATTACCTGATAGTGCTGCAGAGCTGCCAATGGGTGTGCCAGCGCAAGTTATAATGCCATGAAGCACTTAAACGATAGCCAAGAAAAAAATCTTAATAGCTCTTTTGCGATAAGCGCACAAAAGCTCACTCGAAAATTTGGCCAATTAACGGCAGTATCTGCGCTAGATTTATCTGTAGAGAAGCAAACTATTTACGGATTTTTAGGCCCCAATGGCTCAGGTAAAACCACGGCAATTCGATTGCTGACAGGTTTATTAATTCCAACGAGTGGTCAGGTTAACGTTTTGGGTTGTCATTTACCGCAAGAGGCCAATAAACTGCGAATGAAAATTGGCTATATGACACAAAAGTTCTCTCTCTATGAGGATCTTACCGTTAAAGAGAACTTGCAATTTATCAGTCGAATTTATGGTCTAACGGCTAATCAACAAAAATCACGACTGAGTGAATTATTAAGTACTCATCAATTAACACAGCAAAGTCATCAACTTGTTGGCAGTATGAGTGGTGGTCAAAAACAAAGGCTAGCGCTTGCCGCCGCAGTGATACATAAACCTAAGTTACTCTTTTTAGATGAGCCCACTTCGGCGGTTGATCCGCAAAACCGACGAGAGTTTTGGGAACAATTATTTGATCTTTGCGATCAAGGCACCACAATATTAGTCTCAACGCATTACATGGATGAAGCGGAGCGTTGTCATAAGCTGGCCATCTTAGAAAATGGTATAAAAAGAGCGGATGATAGCCCACAAAACTTAATGAATAATATGGCTGCTCAAGTGGTTGAGGTAGGCGCAAGCAATATACGTCAAATAAAAGAGCACTTAATCAAATTGCCACAAGTGATTTCTGCCGCCCAGCTCGGTACCCACTTACGTGTATTAGTGAATAAAGAAGAAAGTAACCCTATCGCATTATTACAGCGCCAGCCCTGCTTAAATGATACAGCTAAACTTGTTATTGTTAGACCCAGTCTTGAAGATGTCTTTGTTAGTTGCACCGGCCAAGGGGTGACACAGTCATGAAAATATCACTATTAAGAATTCAAGCCATTGTTATAAAAGAACTACTGCAACTTAGACGCGATAGAATGACCTTTGGCATGGTCATAATGATCCCCCTAGTACAATTACTGCTATTTGCCTTTGCCATCAACACTAATGTGCGAGATATCCCAGTTGGTGTTGTAGATCATAGTCAGACATCTTTGAGTAGAGTATTACAGCAAACCGTGGCAGCAACCGGCATTGTTAAATTTACTCACAGTTATTACTCGGTAAAGGAAGCACAAGCCGCTATCGATAGCAGTGAAGTGCGTGCAGTATTAATTATCCCACAAGACGTTAGCCAGCGTTTAGTTCGACACCCAAGTGTAGGTTTTGGTTTGCCGCCCTCGAGTAAACAAGAAACGAGCAGGCCAATAGCACAGTGGTTAGTTGATGGCTCTGATACTGTTATAGCAGGTAGTATTAAAAGTTTACGTAATATGCCACTTACAGAGTTATTAGATAAGCCCGCCAACCGAAATACCGCAACGTTTGAAGTGACCTTACTTTATAATCCAGAGCAACGAAGTGTGGTTAATATAGTGCCTGGACTTGTTGCCGTGATATTAACAATGACAATGATAATGTTTACCTCGGCCGCCATTGTTCGCGAGCAAGAGCGCGGTAATATGGAAATGTTAATTACGACACCACTTAGCTCACTTGAGCTGATGATTGGTAAAATATTTCCCTATATTTTTATTGGTGCGATTCAAGTCTGTATTATTCTTGGTTTAGGTTATTGGCTATTTGACGTCCCCTTTAATGGCGGTTTTGCCCAACTAGCACTTGCGACTTTACTGTTTATTTGCGCCAGCTTAGTACTGGGTTTAGTTATATCAACGATTGCTAAGAACCAATTACAATCAATGCAAATGACAATATTTATTTTACTGCCATCTATATTATTATCTGGTTTTATGTTCCCTTATGAAGGTATGCCACTGCCCGCACAATATATTGCTGAAGCACTGCCAGCGACACACTTTATTCGCTTAATAAGAGGTGTAGTATTACGTGATGTTGCCGTTATTGAGATGAGTTTTGATATGCTATGGTTAATTGCTTTTACCTGTTTTGGCTTACTTGTTTCAGCACTGCGTTTTAAGAAAACACTCGACTAGCTTACCTGATGGTTTCATTGCACAAGCTGAGATATTTGAGTGAAGAAAATAATATAAAAGTGGCGCGAAACTAAGCCACTTTTATATTTTATTATCACACAATATCCTGCATTATTTATAGTGAGTTAATTAGCACTATTATTTTCTGAGGCTTGCTGCAGAATTTGAACTTTCTGGTCTTTAAGGTAGAGAGGATGGTAAGGCCCTACCGGTACTGTACCAACAAACCGGCTATTAGCCTGTCTTGCATAACGGGTGTAATCAGCTGCTGCTGTGTTTACCGCTGTCGCTATTGCGCCAACAATCAACCCAGCTAAACCACCACCATTATTTCCACCACTAAGATCAACAACAACCGTGCCGGTATATTTCCATAACGTCGAAGATGTTTTTGTTGATTTTATTTCTGCTTCAATTGATACGGTTAAGCTTGAAGCAATAACCAAATAGCTAGTGTCCCACTTAAGTATTTTGGTAAATAACACCGCATCCGCACCGAAGTACTCATGAAATTTATTAAGTGGCATGTCGTAAACAAGTTCAGCATCATAAATACCTTCTTGTTTCAATATTTCTGACGTTAGCTCGTATGGAAAAGTATAGTATCCCTGAAACGCGATAGGCATTTCTACCGTAGTCGCATAATAATCTTTCGCATCTGCTGCCGTACTTAAATTGATCGGTGGCATTATTAATAATGAACGTGGTTTTTCATTATACATCTCTGGGAATTCGTCTAGTTTAGTGACGAGGTTGTTACTGACACAGCCTGAAACAAAAACAACAACGAGAGTAACCAACAACGTTCTAGTCTTATTAAACATAATCACTATCCCTGTACCTTAACTTTACTGATCAAATTATTCATAAAGATAACTGATTCTGGATAAACACTTTTTTCCAACTCAAAATAGGAAATTGCCTTTGTGGTATCATTTAACTTTAAGTGCAAATAACCTAAATTGGCGTATACGCCAGGCGGAACACGTAAGCCTTGGTTACCAGAACGTTGAATAACATCTTCTAACGCAAACTTCCATTCGCCTTCAGAAATTTCACCCGCATCCCTTTTCATTGCATAAAATGACTCTGAATATTCACCATAGTCATACATAGGCTTAGGGCCACTTGCACAACCAGTTACTAGCAGTACCGCACAAGCCATCATTAAAATTTTAGTTTTCATTGTGAGTCCTTAGCTGTTATTTAGGTACATTAAATTCTTTTGACTGGCCGTCACCTAACAGTACAATCCTGTTAACTACTGTTACACCATTCTTGGTGATGGTTACTTGCTGTTTACCCGTAGCAACCTTATAAATGTTACGTGCACCTAATTTATCAACAACGAAAGCCTCTCCTTTACCTACTGTCACTTCTGCCCCTTCGGCATTTCCAGTGAAGTAAACATATGATACGGGCTCAGCAGTTCGAACTCCCTCGTTATAACCACAAGCACTTAAGTACATGGCAATAAACACACACAATGATATTTTTAATAATTTCATTTTATAATCCTTTATTTACTTTCTTGAATGTATAACGAAGAGAAGTCATCTGATGCAATGTATTGACTAAAATCACCTGTTGAAATTGAAGCAATTGATATCTCACTTTCTGGGGTGTCACCCATAGAAGTCAGCACAACAATGTTACCTATAGGTTTTCCAGGTAAGGTAATAAACATTCCAGTTTGTGGGTTTTTAACTTTGTTACCTGATTTATAAACAGTAAATTTAGAATTTTCAGAAATATTTTGAGATTTACCGCCAGAGATAATTAGGTTACCTTCATCTGAAGAGAGAATGTAAGATTTCCAAGGTTTATCAAGCATGTTTTCAATAACATTTGAGGCTAAGTCGGTAATAGCCGCATTAAGCACTTTATCATTAAGCGAACTGTCATAGCCTGCTTTATCACCAACGCCCATGACACTGCCCGCTTCAGAGAATGCGATCCCTTTACCAGACTCAGAATAGATTATCTGGCCTGTTGATACATCTATTAATCGAATGTTTACCGTTGCATTGGCTTCTTGTTTTTTAACTCTTGAAAAAATTCCTACTTCACTGGTGTTTTTTCGGCCAAACTCTGAAATAGAACCAACAATTAAAAAGTCAGCCGCATTTTTGAGACTCGTCTCACCGCCAATAGAAAGCTCCTTTTCAACTTGCGCTAGATCTGCACGTTCAAGCATTATAAATCGATCGGTTTCAAACAACTTAGCCGATAATATATCCATAGCTTGCTTACCAATACGATCATTATTTTTATCAATAAAGAAGCTTTGTCCGTATTTAGTTTCATTAGTAAAACGTCCTATCGCAACTTTGCGCTTAAGGTATTTTTTACTGACAACATCCGCTTGCAATGTTTGGCTAACAGCCGCCTTTTTTTGTTTCGTCTCCGTGACGGTTGAATCTTTTACCGTTGCACAACCTGATGCAAGTAGCAAAGATGATACAATTAACAATTTTTTCATGGTGGTACGTTCCTTTTTTTATAATATCGATACTTCTATGTATCGTTAAATTCTTGATAAAATTGTATTAACTACAAATAGTTAAAAATTTTAAGAGTAATATTATACAGGTATAAAAAAGGCTAAATGTAGTCTATACACACTTAATTATGTAAGTTATGTCTTACATTTATAAGGTAAGTCAGCTCGGCTAAACTACAATATAAGTAGTAAAAATGAATTATAAGTCATATTTAAAGTGGGAATTTCGATGATAAATTTTCATCTGTAGGCCTATAACTTAAGCTGATGTTAAGTTTATTAGCGTTTTACAGCGTGATTAAATTGTCGAATTATATTTTGATTGGTGAAAGTGGTAGATAAACTGTTAACATAGCGTTATATGCTTTCGTTAGTATTAACGCGATTAGACTATCGTCTTATAAATATTTGGAGTAGAAATGAATAATAAAATTATTGGTATTACCCTTATCATTATTGGTGTTGCTGTCGCGATTTGGGGTTATAACATTTATGACTCAGCTAGCGCTCAACTTACTCGTACGTTAAGCGGTGATACGCCTGTTGAAGCTTGGGCAGGAATGATCGGTGGTGTTATTGCTGTTGTTATCGGTATCACAAGAGTAAAGTAAGCGTTGATTTTTACAAGTAAACACCTATAAGTGTTTACTTGTAAACTAGGCTTAGCGCTATTTATTTCAATAAATAGCCCATTATATTTTCAACTATTATAAGCATCAGTAAAATCAATCACGAAAATATCGACAGTCGCAAGACATTAAGATTAAGCGAACAAGATTAGGCTCTCAATGTTAACCATACTCATATTTTTCACCCTGTTTACTGTGCTAACAACCCTTTTGCCCTTGTCTCGACATCCCCATTGGATTGTTAGAGGTATGGATTTTCCTCGCTTACAGTTCACTATACTTGCAACGATTTTGTTACTCGCCCATTTTATTTTTCTTGATCCGCAAAGAGTAAGTACGCAGGCACTGATTATTAGCACAACGCTATGTTTGATATGGCAGTTATCTTGGATAATACCCTATACTTTTATTTATCCCAAAGAGGTTAAAACCTCTACTGAATGTGATGCTGATAAACAACTTAGCATTATTACTTCAAATGTTCTGACACCCAATCGTAATGCCGATGCACTGATAGCACTGATTAAAAAACATCAGCCCGATGTGCTAGTCACACTAGAATCAGACCTATGGTGGGAAGAACAGCTTAACGTCCTAGAAACTGACATGCCTTATAGCGTTAAATGCCCACTTGATAATCTCTATGGCATGCATGTATTCTCACGATTACCTATCGCCGAACAAGAAATCTGTTATTTGGTTGAAAAAGATGTTCCGTCAATACACACCACAATAGAGTTGCGTAGCGGCGATAAAGTGCGAGTGCATTTTCTTCATCCTGCGCCACCAAGCCCAACAGAGAATGATGAATCTGCAGAGCGTGATGCTGAGCTGATGATTGTTGCTCGAAGTGTTGCTGACAGTGAGCAACCCGTTATTGTGACAGGCGATCTTAATGATGTTGCTTGGTCTGCTACCACACGACTGTTTCGTAAAATTAGTGGTTTACTTGATCCTCGCGTTGGACGAGGAGTATTTAGCACTTTTCATGTCGACTCCCCATTGGTTCGATGGCCTTTAGATCATTTGTTTCACAGCAAACATTTTACACTACAAAAAATTAAGCGTTTACCGTCAATTGGTTCAGACCATTTTCCGCTGTTAACCCAACTATCGTTTACTGCACTGCGTTGTAATAATCAAGCAGGTATAAAAGCAGACACGGCCGAGCATAAGTGGGCACAAGAAATATCTGAACAACAAAATGTTAGTAAAGGTGATGTACCAAAGCCCGGTGAAACAAGTTAAGCCAATAAACGTTCTGCGTTAATGGCTAACGTTTTATAACGGGTTAATTCGTAACTATATTTGCTGATATCTTGCGGATTTGATCAGCGCACTCAGCTAAGACGATAGCACCAGCCGTTGATACATTTAGAGAATTACCCATACCAAACATAGAAATATGTATTTGATGATGGCTTAGTTTTAATGCCGCTTCACTTACACCCTTGCGTTCATTACCTAACACTAATGCACAAGCAGTGGGATATGCCATCTCTTTATAGTCAACCGACTGCTGGCAGAGTTCTACGCCAAAAACAGTATAACCGTCGTCTATTAATGATTGTAAGCTTGCCGTTGTGCTATCACTGTATTCAATATCGACCCATTTCGCTTCATTTCTAGAGGCCTTTTTCAATTTTTTATCTGAAATTGTGAGTTCGCCACAAATAATAATTTTTTGAATAGCAAAAGCATCCGCTAAACGAATAAATGCACCAATGTTGTAGCTATTAGTGACATGATCTAAAACCAATACTAAAGGGATTTTTGCCTGCTTTACATATTCATCGCGGGTCGGTTTATCTTGTCTGAGGTCTTCTTTACTTAATTGTATTTTTGAATGCATAATAACGGCTCTTATTAGATACTAAACGACTGTCATTCTATTAGTATTCTGACTAATCGATGAGGTCGATATTTGATATTTGATATTTGGTATTTGATATTTGATATTTTTAGTTCGTCACGGTTAACCATTTAAACAAACTTTTATTATAAATTTATGGACGATCAAGGGCTAGATATTCTGAAGTGAGACTATAACCATCTCCGCCCATTTTACCAACAGAATCAATTAACACTTGGTTTATGCCTGCTTCGTTGTATAGGTCATCACGAACATAAATAGACTTTACATCTAAAAGCACAAGCGTTCCTCCAGCAGGTAAATCACCGAGAGTAATAAGTTCTCTTAATGTGCATTCATAACGAATTGGCGACGCTTTAACCGAAAATGGTGCCACGCTACAGCTACCTATTTTATCAACCCCGGCAAAGTCAAACTCACTTTCATCGAGACTAATACTGGCACTCGTTTTGTTCATTTGGGCCAATAATGAGCTATTAACAATATTAATAACACATTCACCCGTTTCTCTTAAGTTTTGTAAGGTGTCTTTATCAAGACCACTGCGCTGCGTTACCTGCGTATAGAGAAGTACCGGAGGATTACAACTGGCCACCGTAAAAAAAGAGTAAGGAGCAAGATTGTCAACACCGTCTTTAGAACGTGTACTGATCCAAGCGATTGGTCTTGGTGTAACACCACCATTGAGTAGGCGATATTTTTCCTGAACGCCAAGTTCTGTAATATCAAAGTTCATTAAACGCCTCCAGCCATTCTGTAAAAGAATTAGCGACCTGATTAACCGTTACCGCCGTGTGATCATAGAACCATACTGCACTGTCTGCTTGTCTGTGCACACAATCACTAAGTTTGAAGCAAAACATACTGCCCTTACAATCAGATGCAAACAAGATATGGCCTTTTGGCATACCGGTCATTTCATATAACTTTGAGAGCGAAAAAACATCATCAAGGCTTAAAAAATCTTGTACTTCGGTAATATCGACACCTAAATCACAGATTTTAGTTAATACATTTGGCGTGTGTACCAAACCGTAAGTCGAAATCAAATATTTATATGCATCAGGCAAGTAAGCAGATAATTTTAATTCTAGCTCGGTTATATCCTCACTGGCTATCGGTACCATGGCGCTTTTACTGCCCCAATTTTTTACAAAAAGATCAATGCTATTCATCTGGATACTCTCATTCTGTTACTGTGTTATTTGTATTGAACACTTTATAACTTGCCAATTTATCGTGCTTTGTTCAAGCTTACCTATAACGTCGCATTCTAGCAGTTTAAGAGAATAGGGTATTGCTAATTAATAGCGTAACGAGTTTACTTATCTGGTTATTTCAGCGAAATAACAACACTGATAATATGCAGCTAAGCCATTCATTATATTGAGCGATAAAAAAAGCACCTAAAAAGGTGCTTTAATCAATCGTATCTTTTATCTTAATTTCAGACTAACTCGCTTTAATGCGCGTAATATTCGCACCAAGTGCTTGTAGTTTATCTTCAATATTTTGGTAACCGCGGTCAATATGATAAATACGGTCAACTTGTGTTTCTGAGGTCGCCACTAAGCCAGCAATCACTAAACTTGCTGATGCACGTAAGTCTGTTGCCATTACTTGCGCACCGTTTAGTGATTCAACACCACAAGAAATAGCGGTATTGCCTTCGAGACTAATATCAGCGCCCATGCGTTGTAGTTCAGGAACATGCATAAAACGATTTTCAAAAATAGTTTCTGTTGTCGTTGCCATACCTTTTGCAATTACGTTCATTGTCACGAACTGTGCTTGCATATCCGTAGGAAAAGCAGGATGAGGAGCAGTGCGAATATTAACCGCCTTTGGTCGCTGATTCATCGTTAGCTCGATCCAATCATCACCGGAGGTAATTTCTGCGCCAGCTTCTTGTAACTTACTTAAAACCGCTTCTAAAGCTTTAGGATCTGTATTTAAACACTTAACCTTGCCTTGAGTAACCGCAGCAGCCACTAAAAAAGTGCCTGTTTCAATACGATCTGGCATAACACGATACTGTGTGCCTGATAACTCGGCAACACCCTCTATGCTCAGTGTATCTGTACCTGCGCCAGAAATTTTAGCGCCCATAGCGTTTAAGCACTTAGCTAAATCAACAATTTCTGGTTCGCGGGCAGCATTTTCGATCGTGGTAATACCGTCAGCTAATGCTGCAGCCATCATCAAGTTTTCAGTGCCGGTAACACTTACCGTATCCATAAAAATGGTCGCACCTTTTAAACGCCCATTATTGCGAGCGATGATATAACCATTTTCAACGTCTATGTCTGCGCCCATTAACTTTAAACCGTGAATATGTAAATTCACTGGTCTTGCGCCAATAGCACAACCGCCGGGCAAAGAAACTTCAGCATGACCAAAACGCGCCAATAACGGACCTAAAACTAATATAGATGCGCGCATAGTTTTAACTAACTCGTACGATGCACGGCAATGATCTATGGTACTTGCATCGATAACTAATTCATTGTCACCAGACCAATGAGCTTTAGCACCTAATTGACTTAGCAATTTAATCGTCGTTTCAATATCATTTAACTTAGGAACGTTACTAAATGTAATAGGTGTCTTAGAGAGAAGTGCTGACATTAATATCGGTAAAGCGGCGTTTTTTGCGCCCGAGATGGTTACTTCACCCTTTAGGGCCGTACCACCTGTTATTTTAAATGCATCCAATAGAATATTCTTATTTGGTTATGAAAAATTAAAGCGGAAGATTAAACATTTTTTCACGCTGCCAAACTGACGTTGTGAAAGTTTTAATCGATACCGCATGAATTGCACCCGCTTTTATAGTCTCTGCTAAAGGTGCATATATTGCTTGTTGCTTCTTTACACGGCTTAATTCACCAAGAAAGTCTGCAACCGCAATCACTTTGCATTGTGATCCATCAAATGCAACATGTAACTCATCAAGTTCAAGGGCATCATTAAGTAATTTTTCTATATCTGAAACTTCCACATTTATCTCCGGTTACTGATTAAGCGTACTATCAGTTTTTGGTAAGAACATATCAACACAACTTAACTGAGCTAATTTAATTAAATCTTTTGGTAAATTATCAAAAGTTAATTGGCAGTCAGTCTTATTACTTAATTCTAGCATGGCAAGTAGCCAAGCTAAACAAGCCGTATCGACTTTTGAAACATTTGACAAATCAAAGATTAACACCCCTGATTTAATCAAAGCTTTTGATTTTTTTTCAAATGAATTATCAATAGTTAATAAGGTTAATTCACCACTAAAAACTACTCGGGAATCTTTTTCAATAAAACTAATTTTCTTCACTTCAATTCCTAATCTTCACAGAAATAGCCTATTAACGCTACTTAAAAACGATTTTTTGATCGCTTTTTTCTTTTAACATTTCAGTAACGTATGGCAAACCTTTTTGACGTATTAAGCCGCTAAGCTCTGCTTCTTTACTATCAAGCAAACTAACACCTTCGGCGACCATATCGTAAGCTTTCCATTCATTGGTTGTGGTATTTCTTCTAACACGAAATGAAATATCAATAGGTGGTCTACCTGGGTCTAAAACCGAGGTTCTAACAGCAACAACCTTAGCGTCATCAAAGTCTCTTTCTGGTTCAAATTCAACTTCTTGTTGCTTATACAAGGTAAAGACTTGTGCATATGAGGTAACTAAATACTCTCTAAAAACATCAACGAAATCAGCTCTGCTTTGCGAAGTTGTTTGTTCAAAGTTTTTAAAACCGATAACTTTCAATGCTGCATATCGGTAATTAATGTAAGGCATCAACTCTTCACGAACGATATCTTTCAATATTTCAGGGTTCTTACGAATCTCTGGTTGTTCGTCAGAAAAACGTTTAAACGTTACTTTCGCTACCGTTTCGATCATCGCGTACGGATTTTTACTGTCAACCGCTTTTGCTGTTGCACTAATACTCACCATTAATGCTAAAGCGATTATTACTGTAAATAATTTTTTCATTATATTACTACTCTCCATTGGTAAACCTGCTAGTCACTTCCTTGACTAAATAAAAATTGTCCTATTAATTCTTCTAATACTAATGCGGGTTTAGTATCTTCAATAAAGTCACCTGGAACTAGCGTGCCTACCGATTCATCAACAAAGCCAGGTCGTAAGCCAACATATTGCTCACCCAACAAACCTGCGGTTAAAATAGAGACCGACGTTGCTTCTGAAAAATTAATATACTGTGTATAAATATCTAAAGTGACTACCGGCGTATAATCTTTTGCATCGATGGTAATATGACTAACACGACCGACAACAACACCACCCACTTTTATCGCTGAACGAACTTTTAGACCGCCAATGTTATCAAACTTAGCATAAAGTTGATATGTCTCACTATTACCGGAAATACCGCTATCAGCAACTTTCAGCGCAAGCATAAGCAACGCAGCAATACCTATTGCTGCAAATAAACCTACCATTAACTCAATTTTTTTCGACACCATGTCTTCCACCAAACCTAAAATAAAAATTATTATAAAAATTAACTAACAGCAAACATTAACTCGCAAACATTAATGCTGTTAATACAAAATCTAACCCTAAAACCAATAATGATGATTGTACAACTGTTGAAGTTGTCGCTCGACTAATACCTTCTGATGTTGGTACACAATCGTAACCTTTATAAACAGCTATCCAAGTGACAACAAAAGCAAAAACAACCGATTTTATCACCCCATTAAGAATATCTTTTTGAAAATCAACTTGAGCCTGCATCACTGACCAGAATGTACCACTGTCTACGCCCAACCATTCAACACCGACGAGATGACCACCTAATATCCCTACGGCAGAAAAAATAGCGGCTAGCAAAGGTAAACTAATAAACCCTGCCCAGAATCTTGGTGCAATCACACGACGTAACGGATCAATTGCCATCATCTCTAAACTTGATAATTGTTCTGTTGCTTTCATTAAACCAATTTCGGCGGTTAATGCCGAGCCTGCACGTCCTGCAAATAATAGTGCTGCAACAACAGGGCCTAATTCACGGAGTAAAGATAGTGCGACCATAGGTCCTAAACTGCCTTCAGCACCATAACCCACTAAAATAGTATAGCCTTGTAAAGAGATAACCATGCCTATAAATAAACCGGATACCACCACTATCATCAGTGAAAGTACGCCAACAGAATATAACTGCTGCACCAATAGAGGAAAGCCTTTACGTACATTCGGCACATGAAGCAATGCAGAAAGTAATAAAACTATTGCTCGCCCTAATCCCGTAATCGTGGCAATAATGTTATGACCTAAACTTTGTAAACTATTCATTATTTAGGCTCCTTACCCATTAATTCATCTTGATAAGGGGCGCTAGGAAAATGAAATGGTACGGGACCATCAGCTTCACCTTGAATAAATTGTTGCACCAGTGGTGATGTTTGCTTACTTATCTCTGACGGTGTGCCATGACCAATAATTTTCTTTTCAGCAATAATATAAATGTAATCGGCAATACTCATTACTTCTGTAACGTCATGTGAGACCACAACTGAGGTTAAACCTAATGCTTCATTTAAATCTTTTATTAAGCGAACAATAACACCCATTGAAATAGGGTCTTGCCCCGCAAAAGGCTCATCATACAAAATAAGTTCAGGATCTAAAGCGATAGCGCGGGCAAGGGCAACTCTTCGTGCCATGCCACCAGAAAGTTCGCCAGGTGCTAAATTTCGTGCACCGCGTAAACCAACGACCTCAAGTTTCATTAATACCATTTTTTCAATTAACGATTCTGACAGGGTACTGTGTTCGCGCATCGGAAAAGCAATATTGTCGTAAACACTCATATCGGTAAATAACGCGCCACTTTGAAACAACATGCTCATACGTTTACGCGCTTCATAAAGTGCACTGCGTGATAATGTTGGAATATTTTGTCCGTCAAAAAGTATTTTACCTGAATTGGGTCTGAGTTGACCGCCAATTAAACGTAATAAGGTGGTTTTACCAATACCACTTGGCCCCATTATCGCGGTAACTTTTCCTTTAGGGATCGACAAACTAATATCATCATAGATCACTCGTTCATCACGTTTAAACGTAAGGTTCTGGATATCGACCAAGTTTTCAGGCATAAGATTTATATAACGTCACTGGTTGTTATTATTAAAGTCAGGTGAATTTTACCTGAGCAATCAAAAAACGTCATTAAAATTGCGTTAAAAATGTAAATAAAAATCGTAAGAAAGCGTGTAAAAACGTAATAAAGTGTAAGATTTTACTCTCAGAAGATATATTTTTGCTTTAATGAAATTTTTACTTTGGCTATTTTTTAACAATGGCATGTAAAAAAACCGCCTTTTGGGCACTTTTTTACCAAGATCTGATTATTTCTCTTTGTTTTTGCTTCGCAACCAGCGACAATTTACGCTCTTAATATAGGAGCCCTTAATGTTATTACAGATTCTAATTTTACTTGTTTCACTTGTTACTCTGGTATGGAGTGCTGATAAATTTGTTTTTGGTGCCTCATCATTAGCAAGAAATTTTGGTATCTCACCGATGATTATTGGTTTAACTATTGTTGCC
Organism: Colwellia sp. BRX8-9; assembly: GCF_014077245.1. Taxonomy (NCBI): domain Bacteria; kingdom Pseudomonadati; phylum Pseudomonadota; class Gammaproteobacteria; order Alteromonadales; family Colwelliaceae; genus Colwellia; species Colwellia sp. BRX8-9. The sequence continues at coordinate 176,874 of NZ_JACGVN010000002.1, read as the reverse complement.
ATGGGTTCATCTGCTCCAGAAATGATGATTGCAGCGACAGCATCTTTAGACGGTAACAATAATACAGCTATCGGTAACGCAATCGGTTCAAACATTACTAACATTGCTTTGGTACTCGGTATAACAGCATTATTTCAACCTTTAAACGTATCCTCATCAACGGTAAGACGAGAAATTCCATTAATTTTAATTGTTACCGCCCTAGCCTATTGGATGCTTTCTGACGATTACTTTGGCTTTAACGAAGGCTTATCACTGATGATCGGCTTTTTTGTTTATATATTTGCGTTACTTTTTATCACCATAAGAGCCTCTAAAACTCGGCCAATTGATGATCCATTGATCATTGAAGCTGAACAAGAAGTGCCTGACGCGGTTAGCAAACCTAAATCTTTACTTTGGCTAGTCGTTGGTATTATTTTCTTACCTATGAGTGCTAGCTACCTGGTCGATTCATCCGTTTTTATTGCTAAAGCATTTGGCATAAGTGACTTAGTGATTGGTTTGACCGTTATTGCCGTTGGCACAAGCTTGCCAGAACTTGCTGCAAGTATTATGAGTATTATCAAGAAAGAAGATGATTTAGCGCTAGGGAGTATTATTGGCTCTAATATCTTTAATATTTTGGCCGTACTCTCGCTCGCTGGCTTAATTGCACCGGGCGAAGTAGATTCAGATGCCGCAGCACGTGACGCTCCTTACATGCTTGGCGTTACCGTATTATTATTTATACTGTGTTTTACTCGTCGTGCCGGAAAGTTTTGCATTGGCCGCTTAAAAGGTTTGTTATTAATAGGCGCTTTTATCGCTTATCAAGCGCTACTTTTTAGTCAAATAAAGCAATAACAAACACTATAATAGCAATTTACAAAATAAAAACGGGCTAATAATGAACGATTTCAAACAACTAGCGTTAGACGTTATTCACATAGAACAACAGGCTATTGCAGAGTTAGCCCAGTACATTGATGAGAACTTTGAATATGCCTGTCAGTTAATGTTTAACTGTAAAGGTAGGGTTATTATTGCTGGCATGGGCAAGTCAGGCCATATCGGTGGCAAGATTGCTGCAACGCTGGCGAGCACCGGCACACCTTCTTTTTTTGTTCACCCTGGTGAAGCAAGTCACGGTGATTTAGGTATGATAACCGGTGATGACGTCGTGTTAACTATTTCGCACTCGGGCGAAACCAGTGAAGTGTTAGCAATAGTGCCAGTCATAAAACGTATTGGCGCTAAACTTATTGCGATGACGGGGAATCCAGCCTCAACCTTAGCAAAACTAGGCGATACCCATGTCTGTGTTGCTGTTTCACAAGAGGCTTGTCCACTAGGATTAGCGCCAACATCAAGTACCACAGCAACCCTAGTAATGGGTGATGCACTCGCTGTTGCCTTATTAAATGCTCGCGGCTTTACCGCTGACGACTTCGCACTCTCTCATCCCGGTGGTAGTTTAGGAAAACGCCTATTACTACGTCTTAGCGATATAATGCATAGTGGTGAGCGCTTACCAACTGTAAATGCTAATGCTAAAATTAAGGATGCGTTGGTTGAAGTATCATTAAAAGGTTTGGGGATGACGGCGGTAGTCGACGAGAGTGGTCAATTACAAGGCTTATTCACTGACGGAGATTTACGTCGTATTCTTGATGAACGTATTGATATACATCTTGATACTATTGCATCAGTGATGACAAAAAATCCCACTGTGGCTCATCAAGATATGCTAGCCGCCGAAGGCTTAAAAATCATGGAAGACAAAAAAATTAATGGTTTAATTATTGTTAATGACAATAATATACCTATTGGCGCAATGAATATGCACGACTTACTAAAATCAGGTCTTATCTAATATGCAAACACTCTATGGCGAAATTACTGACACAGCATTCAATACCATGAAAAAAATAAAGCTGCTGATATGTGATATTGATGGCGTTTTTTCTGATGGCCGTATTTATTTGGGTAACGATGGTGAAGAATTAAAAGCTTTTCACACTAAAGATGGCTACGGCATAAAAGCATTAGGCGCCAGCGGTGTCGATGTAGCGGTGATCACCGGGAGAACATCAAATATTGTCGCAACACGTATGTCAGCCTTAAATGTTAAATATATAGTGCAAGGTGAAGAAAATAAATTACCCGCCTTGAAAACGATGGCTAAGCAATTAAAGCTATCCCTCGAGGAAATTGCTTATATTGGTGATGATATGCCTGATTATGAGTGTATCAACGCTGTAGGCTTGGGTATTGCTGTTAAAGATGCCCACCCAAGTATTTTATCTATCGCAAATTACACCACTTTTAACCATGGCGGTTTTGGTGCTGTTCGAGAAATATGCGATTTAATCATGCTTAGCCAAAACACCTTAGCAAATGCTTCGGGTGCGAGTATATGAATCGACTTTATAGTTTAACCTTGTTGTTTTTTCTAATTGCGGGAGGCGTTTACGGTATAATTGAATGGAGAAATTCCTCAGCACCACAATTACAAGCGATTGATAAGACGCTGACCCCTGATTTTATTGCCGAAAATTTACACAGTAATGTTTATAAACATCAAGGAAGCTTAGCTTATGTTGTTGATGCCCATCGTATGGAACATTACCCTGAGTTAAGTATTACCAACTTTGAGTTTCCTCAATACACACTTCATCCAAAAAATGATGCGCCCGCATGGAAAATATCTGCCAATGAAGGCATATTATACAATAACAACCGGGTAAAATTAGCAAAGCATGTCCGCCTGTTAGCAACAGATCCCGATAGCTTATTACAAGAAGTTCAAGGAAAATACTTTGAACTTGATCTAAAAACTAACATCATAAGTTCAGAACAAGAAATTAAAATTATCGGTAAAGGATTTACCATCGATGGTAAAGGTTTAATTGTCGACTTAAACACCAACCAAATGACACTAACTAAACATGTGAAATCAATTTATGAAATTGTTAAAAAATAGCCTACTGTGCTTATTGTTATCAACTCCGCTATTTTCGTCAGCTTTCGCTGAAAAATTTGATATAAAACAAAAGATTGAAATTAACGCTTCAAGACAAGCCGTTGATCTTAAAAATAAAATATTCAGCTATATTGATAACGTGGTGATCACTCAAGGTTCATTAGTTATACGTGCTGATTTAGTACAAGTGCTGACTCAATCTGGCAGTGAAGAAAAAACCTATATCGCTAAAGGGAAGCCAGCAACCTTTAAACAAACCTTAGCCGATGGCACTCCTCTTAGCTTACAAGCAGACGAAATAAGATATGAGCCCGCAAATAATTTAGTGATAATTTCAGGAAATGCGTTATTACAGCAAGAAGGTAGTGAGGTTAGTGGCAGTAGAATTACTTACAATATTGCCACTCAGTATGTTAATGCTGAAAGTAAATCTAACGAACGCACTAAAACGATTTTTCAGCCGAAAGAAAAAATTAAAGCGACAACCACAGACGCGAAAACTCAGGAAAAAATTAATTTATGAGCACTAGCACCCTAATGGCAAAAGGCCTTGCCAAAGCCTATAAAGGCAGAAAAGTGGTTAAAAATGTCAGTATGCAAGTTTCAGCAGGACAAATAGTCGGTTTACTGGGCCCAAATGGTGCCGGAAAAACAACTTCTTTTTATATGATTGTGGGGTTAGTTGAAAGTGATAGTGGCGATATTATCTTAAATGACGAAAACCTGACGTTAGCGCCTATGCATGAGCGTGCGAGAAAAGGCATCGGATATTTACCACAAGAAGCCTCTATTTTTCGAAAACTCAGTGTTTACGACAATATTATGGCTATTTTACAAACACGAAAAGAATTATCAGATGCTGAACGCGAAGAAAAATTAGAACATCTTGTTGAAGAATTCAACATAGGTCATATCAAAGATAATTTAGGCATGAGCTTATCTGGTGGTGAACGCCGCCGAGTAGAAATTGCTCGCGCATTAGCTGCTGAACCAAAATTTATTTTATTAGATGAACCTTTTGCTGGTGTTGACCCAATTTCAGTAGGTGATATTAAAAAAATTATTCTACACTTAAAAGAACGTGGCATTGGTGTGTTGATCACTGATCACAATGTACGTGAAACTCTCGATGTATGTGAACATGCGTATATTGTTAGTCATGGTGAACTTATTGCAGAAGGTACTGCAGATCAAATTCTTGCAAATCAACACGTAAGAGATGTATACCTTGGTGAACAATTCACGCTATAGTAGTCAGTAAATGAATAGTATCTTCGTATGAAAAAAACGAAAATATCCCATTAAAAATAATAGGAAGTTAATGACCTAAATGCGCCCTACTCTACAACTCCGCATAGGACAACAATTAACCATGACGCCACAATTGCAGCAAGCAATCAAATTGCTGCAACTGTCTACGTTAGAGCTTCAACAAGAAATTCAGGAAGCCTTAGAAAGTAATCCATTATTAGAAATGGATGAGTCTTCAAATAATCCCGAAGATAAAAGTACTGACAACCTTGAAGAAGCTCACACTGCCGGTAATGGTGACGTTAAAGAAGCCCCTGCTTCTGATGGTAGCGAAGACGCTACGCCTACCATTGATGAAATCACCACCACTGAAGCCATGGACAAGAACGATATCCCTGAAGAATTAAACATGGATACCACTTGGGATGATAACTACACGGCCGGTGCAGCAAGTTCAAGCTCAGGCCCAGCTTCAGAAGATTATACTTACCAAGGCGAGACTCAAGACTCCATTCAAGATCATTTGCGCTGGCAAATGGAATTAAGCCCTTTTACCGAAACAGACCGCGCTATAGCGACAGCAATTATTGATGCTGTTGATGACGCCGGTTACTTAACGGTATCTAGTGAAGACATTTTAGAAAGTGTTGCCATTGAAGGAGTAGAGCTTGATGAAATTGAGGTGGTACTAAAACGTATTAACCTCTTTGATCCTGTCGGTGTCGCTGCTCGTTCTATTTCAGAATGTTTAATCATTCAACTTAATCAATTTGACCCCGCTACACCTTGGTTAGCAGAAAGTAAGTTAGTTTTGCGTGACCATATTAATCTGCTGGGTAGCCGAGACTATCGTACATTAATGCGTAAAACTCGACTGAAAGAAGAGCAACTGCGCGAAGTGGTGCGTCTTATTCAATCACTTGATCCTAGACCCGGCGATAGTGTGATGAAGAGTGACGATCAGTATGTTATTCCTGATGTGTCTGTTGAAAAGAAAAATGGCCGTTGGGTGGTCGAATTAAACCCTGATACTGCGCCAAAACTTTCGGTGAATCAGCAATATGCTTCGATGTCACGTTCGATGAAGTCGACAGCGGACACACAATTTATTCGCTCAAATTTACAAGAAGCTAAATGGTTTATTAAAAGCTTAGAAAGCCGTAATGATACCTTATTAAAAGTGTCAAACTGTATTGTGCAACGTCAAATTGGCTTTTTTGAACATGGTAATGAAGCCATGCGTCCAATGGTTTTAAATGATATTGCCGAAGCTGTCGATATGCATGAATCAACCATTTCACGAGTGACGACACAAAAGTACATGCATACGCCACGTGGAATTTTCGAACTGAAGTTTTTCTTCTCAAGCCATGTTGGCACCGAAAGCGGTGGCGAATGCTCATCAACAGCTATTCGTGCATTAATCAAAAAATTTGTTGCTGCCGAAATCCCAGCAAAACCACTTAGTGATAGTAAAATGGCTGATTTATTAGCCGATCAAGGGATAAATGTAGCTCGACGCACCATAGCAAAATATCGAGAGTCACTTTCTATTCCACCTTCTAACCAACGAAAAAGTTTACTTTAACGAAAAGATGAGGAATTAAGCTTATGCAAATTAATCTTTCTGGCCACCATGTTGACATTACCGAAGCTTTACGAGAAAACGTCACGACTAAGATGGCAAAATTAAGCCGACATTTTGATCATATCAATAATGTTCATGTTGTTCTCACCGTTGAAAAATCAAATCAAATTGCTGAAGCGACTGTTCACGTTAGTGGCTCTGATTTACATGCAAAAGCTGAAAATGCTGACATGTATGCCTCTATTGATAGTCTTGTTGTTAAGCTTGACCGGCAAATATTGAAGTACAAAGGTAAAACGAATCAGCATTAATGCTGTTTATCGCCTGTTCACTCACCAAAGAATCTAAGTAGTATAATGAAGTTGCAAGATATCCTTACCCTTGATTGCACCCTGTGTGCGATTAAGGGTACAAGCAAAAAAAAACTCCTTGAAATAATTAGCACAACTGCGGCAAAAAAATTCGACAATATTGATACTCATCAATTATTCGAAAGCTTAATGGCGCGTGAAAAGGTTGGCTCTACCGGCATAGGAAATGGCATTGCGATTCCTCATGGTCGATTAACCAACACGTCACAAGTTATTGCTGTATTGCTGACCAGTGAACAAGCCGTTGAATTTGATGCGATAGACAACCGTGCTGTCGATATTATTATTGCGTTATTTGTCCCCGAAGAAAACTGCCAACAACATTTAGATACCTTACAAAGTATTGCGCAAATATTTAGTACTAAACAGTTCGCAAAGCAAGTAAGAAAATGCCAAAATTCGCAAGAGCTTTTTACTTTAATAAAGCATGCTAAACGTTAATAAAATCTAATAATAATCCAGGAAAACTCAAATGAAACTCTTGATAGTCAGTGGTCGCTCAGGGTCAGGTAAAAGTGTCGCCTTACGTGTACTCGAAGATTTAGGCTACTACTGTGTCGATAATATTCCGGTGAATTTATTGCCTGCATTAGCGCATACCGTTATTAATGATTACGACAAAGTAGCGGTTAGTTTAGATGTACGTAACTTACCCAATGATCCTAATGACGTTTCAGAAATATTAGATTATCTACCAAAAACAGTAAAACTCGATATTCTGTATTTAGATGCTGATGACTCTGATCTTATTCGACGTTTTAGTGAAACGCGTCGTTTACATCCTTTGATTAAACAAAATATCCCACTCGACCAAGCCATCTCTTTAGAGAAAAAGCTGCTTGAGCCTATTTCCACGCGTGCGGGTTTGTATATTAATACCAGCCAGTTATCACCTCATCAATTATCTGATTTAGTGCGTGAGCGAATTTTGGGCAAAACCTCGGCATCTATGGTGGTGGTGTTTGAATCTTTTGGCTTTAAACACGGTGTACCACAAGACGCAGATTATGTTTTTGATGCACGTTTTCTGCCTAACCCTTTTTGGGAAACAGACTTAAAAGGTTTTACCGGTTTAGATCAACCCGTGCGAGACTTTCTTGCTAGCCAACCGATTGTCACTAAATTTATCTGGCAAATTAACAGTTTTATGATGACATGGTTACCCCACTTAGAAAGAAACAATCGCAGCTATATTACTATCGCCATTGGTTGTACGGGTGGAAAACACCGATCGGTTTATATTGCAGAAATATTAGCAAACAATCTTAGAAAAGAACGCGAAGATGTTCAGTCTCATCATCGCGACATTAAAATACAAAGCACTTAATAACGGTCACTGTATGCCAAAATATAATAAATCATTAACCATTAGCAATAAACTGGGATTACATGCACGTGCTGCCACTAAACTTGCCCAGTTAAGCCAAAAGCTTAATGCTAACGTTACTATTTGCTTAGAGGGCAAAGAAGCTGATGCCAGTAGTATTATGGGGTTAATGTTACTGGCCGGTGGCTTTGGAAAAACCGTAGAGGTGATTACCCAAGGAGAAGATGCTCAACAAGCACTTGACGATGTATGCCAGTTATTTTCTGATAAATTTGATGAAGACGAATGATAAAAAGACTGAATAAAAAATAAAGTTACGTTATCATTCATTACAACACCTTAGCCAGCGCATCTTGACTAAGATATAAACAATATAATTTTCGTATTACTGCGGCACAGGAAAACTTTATGCCGGAAATATCAGAGCAACAACAAAATCATCAACGCCTGCAACAAGTCAATAAAGCACTTGGTAGCGGTATGTTTGTGCACGTTCGAAAATTACTACAGAACATGCCAGCTTATGATATTGCTTTAATATTAGAGTCATCTCACCCGAAAAGTCGTGCCGTTTTATGGCAACTTATCGACGCTGATAATCACGGTGAAGTACTTGAAGAACTCAATGAGGAAGTTCGAAAAGGTATTTTAAAAACTATCCGCCCTGAAAAATTAGCCGCCGTTGCTGAAGGCATGGATGTTGATGATTTAGCTGAAGTTTTACGTACTCTACCCGATAGTGTTTATCAAGAAGTATTAAGTGCTATGGACTCGCAAGACCGAGGTCGAGTCGAAGCCGCGTTATCATTTGAAGAAGATACCGCTGGCGGTATCATGAATACCGATACCATAACAATTCGTCCCGATGTAACGGTTGATGTGGTATTGCGCTATTTGCGCTTACGGGGTGATTTACCTGAAGCGACCGATTCTTTTTATGTGGTCGATGGTAAGAATCACTTTATTGGCGCCGTTTCTCTAGCGGCGATCATTACCGCTAAACCTGAAATTATCGTCTCAACACTCATTGATAAAGATATTGAAGCAATTCAAGTGCATTTGTCTGATAGTGACGTAGCGCAACTCTTTGAAAAATTTGATTGGTTCTCTGCACCAGTTATTGATGATGAAGGCCGTTTGCTTGGTCGTATCACGATAGACGATGTTATTGATATTATTCGTGAGGATGCCGAACATTCAATGATGAGTATGGCGGGCTTAGATGGAGAGGCAGATACCTTTGCTCCGGTTTTAAAAAGCACGCAACAACGCTCTATTTGGCTTGGCGTTAATCTCATTACCGCACTACTTGCCGTTGCTGTATCGAGTATGTTCGAAGGTGTTTTAAGCCAACTGGCTATTTTAGCTATTTTAAATTCTTTAGTGCCTAGTATGGGTGGTGTTGCCGGTAACCAAACCTTAACACTGGTTGTTCGCGCCATTGCGCTAGGCCATGTTGGCGACTCAAATGCGAGAATACTTATTCAGAAAGAACTTGCTGTTGGTTTTCTTAATGGCGTTATCTGGGCGGTATTAATTGCTGGTGTTGTGGCTATTTGGCAACAAAATTTAATGCTTGGTGGCGTTATAGCCTTTGCAATGTTAATGAATTTAACCGCTGCTGGTATCGCTGGTGTCGCTATCCCGCTGTTTTTGAAAAGGATGAATATTGACCCTGCTCTCGCTGGTAGTGTGATATTAACAACGATTACCGATGTGGTCGGAATATTCGCTTTCTTAGGTACTGCAACTTTATTCCTAACCTAAACTAGATATTGGCTTATTGAGATCTTGATACCTTTTCAAGATCTCAATACTAGCCTGTTGGTTTTAATAATCAAATGTACCTTATTAAAATAACACGATTTGATTAATTGCCGCCAACCTGCATCTCTTCAATTAACAATGAACCCGTTAAAATACTGCCTCGTAAGTCAACATCACTACCGACAGCAACTAAGCCTTTAAAGATATCAGATAAATTACCCGCAATGGTAACTTCTGATACCGGGTAAGCAATTTCACCGTTTTCAACCCAGAAACCGGCAGCGCCACGTGAATAATCACCATTGACTACATTAACGCCTTGTCCCATTAATTCAGTGACAAGAAAGCCAGTACCGAGTTTTTTCAACATGGCATTAAAGTCACCGCCATTGGCAGAACCTTTGGCATTAATTTGCCAATTATGAATACCACCGGCATGGCCAGTAGATTTAAGTCCTAGCTTACGTGCTGAATAACTGGTTAATAGATAGGTCTCTAAACAACCATCGACAATAATTTCACGGTCAACCGTTTTGATGCCTTCACTGTCGAAAGCACTACTCGCTAACCCTTTTAAAATATGAGGGCGTTCACTGATATTTAAAAAGTCAGGAAAAACTTGTTTGCCAATAGCGTCCATTAAAAAAGATGATTTACGGTATAAATTACCACCGCTGATCGCCGCTATAAAATGTCCAAAAATGGAATTAGCAATGTCGGCACGAAACATCACCGGCACTTTTCCTGTCGGTAATTTTTGAGCATTTAATCTCGAAAGCGCTTCTTTTGATGCTTGCACACCAATAGCGATGCCATTATCCATTAAATCAAAATCACGATTAACGGTGTAAGCATAATCTCTTTGCATATCATCACCTTCAGAGGCGATCATTACGCAGCTTAAACTATGGCGAGAGCTTGGATAGCCAACAATCTGCCCATTGCTATTGCCATACACTTTATAGCCTTCAAAGCTATCAAGTGATGCACCATCTGAGTTAGTAATACGAGGATCATACGCTAGCGCACTATCTTCACATTCTTTGGCGAGTTGAATAGCTTGGTCTGTTGTTAAAACTTTTGGGTGATATAAGTCTAAATCAGCAGGCGACATTTCAAGCATGTCCTTGTCTGCTAATCCTGAACAGTCGTCAACAGAGGTATACTTTGCAATATTAACCGCCGCTTGTACTGTTTGTTTTAACGCCGCTTCTGATAAATCTGCGGTTGAAGCACTCCCTTTACGACCTTGCTGGTAAACAGTAATACCCAATGCACCGTCATTAGTAAACTCAACCGTTTCAACTTCACCAAACCGCGTACCAACACTTAACCCTTGTTGGCGGCTTATAGAAGCTTCAGCTGCATCTGCTCCTAGCGATTTTGCTAAGTCGAGTACTTGTGCTACACGTTGCTCAACGTCTCTTAATTGTTCGTTCATCGATTGTTTAGCGTTCATCGTTTCAGTCATAATTTATTGTTTTCTTCTATAAATGCAGGAAATTGGAGAATATGCGCTGTATACCATAAGCACTTACGAGTATAATAGCGATAATTATCACTTTAATAACGAATATTATGCCCGACTCTGCTAACGATATCGATGAATTAGATGAAGAATTAAAAAGTAAATCAGAAGTAAAGCGCGAAATGATCCAGTTACAAATCTTTGGACAGTCGCTTATTGATTTATCTAAGCATCAGCGCAGTAAAATTCCTTTTACTGAGGAGATTAAGGACGCCTTAATTTTAGCTGATAAAATTAAAAACAAACATGAAGCATTACGTCGCCATGTTCGCCACTTGGCAAGAATATTATCAGAATCTGATTTAGAGCCAATTAAACATGCTCTTGATGTTATGGCAAATAAGCATCAACAAGAAACAGCTAAGTTTGTTAAGCTTGAAAAGATGCGTGATGACGCTATTGATGAGGGTAATGACTTTGTTGAAGCTTTACTGAACGAGCATGAGTCGATGGAAAGACAAAAGCTACGTCAATTAGTACGACAAGCGGCAAAAGAGAAAAAATCAGAAAAGCTTGGCAAGTATTACAAAGAGCTATTTGATTATCTAAAACTTCATACTAGACAGATAAACTAGTCGTTTATCTATAAAAAAACCTGCATCAGCAGGTTTTTTTAATACTAAATTTTATTCATTGCTAAGTGACAATAAAGCTAAGTAGCCCAAATGCACTGGCTACTTATTAAGACGCTTATTGAAAATAGCACAGTAGATAATCGTTAAAAGTGCTTATTTACTTGCACGCGATACGTATTCACCCGTACGCGTATCCACTTTAACTGTCTCACCAATTTGAATAAATAGCGGTACACGAATAACCGCACCGGTATGTAAAGTTGCTGGTTTTCCACCCGTACCGGCAGTATCACCTTTTAATCCTGGATCTGTTTCTGTAACATCTAGATCAACAAAATTAGGGGTTGTTACTGTGATAGGTGAACCATTCCATAAAGTAATGGTACAAAGATCGCCTTCTTTTAACCATTTAATACAATCTACAACTGCTTTTTCATCAGCGGCAATTTGCTCAAAGGTATCATTATTCATAAAATGCCAGAATTCACCGTCAGCATACAAGTAAGCTAGCTCGGTTTCCATTACATCAGCGCCTTCGCAAGACTCGCCTGATTTAAAGGTTTTTTCTAAGACTTTATTAGAAATAAGTTTACGAATTTTTACGCGGCTAAAGGCTTGGCCTTTACCTGGTTTTACTAATTCGTTTTCTAAAATGTTACATGGTTCGCCGTCAATCATTAATTTAAGGCCAGCCTTAAATTGGTTTGTACTAAAATTAGCCATATGAATGTTCTCTTATACTCAAACAAATAACGCAGAGATTTAAATTGAAATTACAAATGCCGCAGATAATACCCCAAATAAGCGAACAATTGCACATTTCTTGGCAAAAAGAGTTAAGTAATGTCGTTACAGATCCGAAAAAGCTTTTAGATATGCTAGAAATTGACAGCCAAGATTATCTGCAACACTTTTCAGCACGTAAGTTATTTCCGGTCCGTGTACCCCGACCTTTTATTACAAGAATGAAAAAAGGCGACTTTAACGATCCGCTGCTTAAACAGGTTATGCCACTCTCTGATGAGTTTGTTGTCTCTGATGGCTATTCAATGGATCCACTAGAAGAGCACGACACTGTTGCCGAAGGCTTATTGCATAAATATAAGCACAGAGTCTTGATGATTATAAAGTCAGGTTGTGCAGTTAATTGCCGTTATTGTTTTCGTCGCCACTTTCCTTATGATGAAAACAGTCCCAATAAAGTTCGCTGGCAGCCGGCGCTAAAATATATTGCCGATCATCCTGAAATTAATGAAGTGATTTTCAGTGGTGGCGATCCTTTAATGGCAAGTGATGATCACCTACAGTGGCTTATTGAACAACTTGAGCCGATTAAACATTTGACACGCTTGCGTATTCATACGCGTTTACCCATTGTTATCCCGCAGCGCATAACAACATCATTAGTGAACATTTTGTCTGAAACTCGATTAAAGGCAACCATGGTTTTACATATTAATCACCCTAATGAAATCGATGATGAAGTAAAGCAAGCACTCGAAAAACTTCGTTTGGCAAGAATTCCTTTGTTCAATCAAAGTGTATTATTAAAAGGAGTGAACGATGACGCCAAACTCTTATGTCAACTCAGCGAAACTTTATTTGATAGTGGTATTCAACCTTATTACTTACATATGTTTGATCCCGTACAAGGGGTTGCTCACTTTGATATTTGTGAAGAAGAGGCAAAAATAATCGTCCAAAAAATGATGGCGATATTACCTGGCTTTTTAATGCCAAAATTAGTACGAGAAATTGCGGGAGAAGCTAACAAAACGCCCATCAATTTGGCATAATAGCGGTATATCAAAACAATCGTCAATATAGAGACACTATGAGCGCAACTGTTAGTAAGCAACTCGTTGATAATATTTCAATTATTTTAAAAAAATCGCTAGCCGCTGATGCGACTTTAGCCGATTTAAGAAAAAACAAGCAAGCAAGCTTTGAGGCAATATTTAAAGCAGACGCTGGTTTCAAATGTTCGGCAAATACTTTTCAGCCTTATGTTGAAGAAGTCGCGAACGATTTAATTTTTTGGCAAAAAACATCAGATCAACAAACGCTAATAGATACGGTAAAGAAAATAGAAAAGCTTTTTACCGTTTTAGCGAACTTTGAAAACAGTGCAACGGTTACCCATTAACGGTACCGCTTAAAAGTAAAAATAAAAAGGCCATCTTTATTGCACTATAAAGATGGCCTTTTGCTTTATATAACGTTAAAAATGTGACGCTTATTTATCAACATAGTCTGCAAAAGCATCTTTAAACCAATCATCAAGCAATTTTTTTTCATAGCCTAACGCATTATTTCTATATTTTAAGCGTCCACCCATCATAAAACTCATATCTTTTAAATTAACATTGTCGCTAAGTATTATGACTTTCTCAGCATTTATTAATGTAAATGATAGTTTTATTCTTGGAAAATAAAGGTCTTTAATCACTCTAATTTGATGTAGACCGCTGGCGAGAACGTCACCCGCTAAATCAATGTCTGTTACGTCTATATTAAGTATTTGAGATGCGGGTAATGCTTTAGCAAGTTTGGATAAATGTTTTTCAAATTCGTTAAACATATTTTCTCGAAAGCGTTTTCGACCTTCCGTTCCTGAATCAATATCTCGGTATTTATCAGGCTCCGTCCAAGTGATGTTCACCTCAGCAGCTTGTGCTGTAGGAATCGTTAAGATCAGACTGCCTAGTATTAAAGCAGTCAATAAAGTGAATAGTGGTTTAATCATCATATATCCTTAACCATAAAGTTTATTAATGCCGAGTGATTTTTTTATATTTACCCTGAATAAAAACGGCCCTAAAATTATCTTATCCATAGTTACACAGGTTACCAAACTTTACTGCTTTAATCGCTGTTGTAAAAAATCTACAACCCTTTTATGACGCATTTTTACCGCTGAAATATTGAGGTGACAAATATCGGCTATTTCTTGAAATTCCAAACCTGTGCGGTAACGTAGTAGCATAATATTACGATCAGCAAAGGACAGGTTAACCATTAATAATGAAAGTGCTGTCCCAAAATCTTCGTGGCTATTATCATCATTGGTTATACTTTCAAGATATTCATCATTGTGTTCGATAGTATCCCAACGGCGATCTCTTATTTTATTGATACATTCGTTATGGGCAATTTTAAATAGCCATGCTTTAAAAGATACCGCCCACTTAAAGTTTTTTAAGTGGGCGAGTACCTTTATAATTATTTCTTGTACGACGTCTTCGGCATCAGGCTGATGCTTAAGTAACTTTACACAGTATCCTTTTAAAACAGGTAAATAAGGTGTAATTAGTTGCTGAAAAAGACGCGTATCATAAGGTAGGCTTGCTTGCACTAAGGTAACAAGCTCGCGTTCATTAAGCGTAGTCAAACCGTAAAATAAGCCTCAACTATTGCTTAATAACTTTATTAGCTAATAAGAAAGTATTCGGTATCGTCGTTAGCGACTCATCGGCTGCCATCACTTTACTCGCAACACTGCCAATAACAGCTAAGGTACCCTTAATGTCTGTTACTTCAATAACGTCACCTATTTGGTACATCTCTCGAAGGTAAACGCCAGCAACAATTTCTTGGGCCATGGCTTTAGTGCCGATACCTAAAGAAATAGCCGCCGCTAAACCGACACTGCCAATAAGTACTGTCATGATGTTATTTAGCAGAGAAACATCTATGTCTAATTGCGTAATAGATAAAGAAACAGTAATAACGATAATAATACCGCGGCATACTTCGGCAACGGAACGGCCATAGTCAACACCAGTATTCTTAGCGGCTATTTTTACACCATTAAAAACAATTTGCGCAACAAAGAAGCCACAAATTAAGACAGCGAGTGAAGCAAGTAATTTAGGTAAAAACAACACCAAAGTGTCGATTAAGCCGGAAAGTACGGTTAAGCCTAAAATATCTAGAGCCGCTAATAAAAAGATAAGTAAGAAGAATGTCGAAATAAGACTAGCAACAACTTGGCTACCCGTTAAAGTAACATCCATTTTTTTCAGCAGTGAATCTAGACCCAGTTTATTTAAAAACGTATCAAAACCAATTTTAATTAATGATTTATTAAGAAAGTTTTTAATGAGTGTTGAAATAATCCAACCGACAAGTAGAAATAAAATAGCGACAATTAAATCAGGTAAAAAAGTAACCACTTTATGCCAAACAGTTATTAAGCCAGAGTAAGCTTTATCTGTGATGTTTTCAGTATCCATTATCTATTCTCATTATTAGTTATGCTATTGCTTGTTATTTTTGGGCAAGGTGCCATCTGTTTAAATATCGGTTTTAAAACTTTCATAAATAGGCTAATAAAAACAACCCAAAGTGAAGCTAAGCCCAATGCAACAAGATCTTTTGTACCTTGCTGATTATTTGCTGTTAAGGTTGCGCGCTTAAAAAGCTGATCATCTGATGTACTAAAAGCAACATCTGCATCACAGCTTAATTCTTTCGCTAAACTCTTTTCTATGTCTTTCATCTCATCCTCGAGCAATAGTTTTATCGCTTTATTCTTTAACGACTGAGCCGTTAAAAAGTCACATTAAATCTGTATGTTTTTTATTCTTATTTTTATCTATACACATTAACTTTTTTAAATCGGGTGCATTCTACGCTAAACAATTTTGAGTTTTAGCGTTAATTTAGTAAAATTAAGAAAAATTTGTGACTTTTGAGTTTCTTATCCGTTATAGAGCCAGAAATTACATCACATTACCCGAAACTTAATA
The DNA here is from genome assembly GCF_014077245.1 of Colwellia sp. BRX8-9. Lineage (NCBI taxonomy): Bacteria > Pseudomonadati > Pseudomonadota > Gammaproteobacteria > Alteromonadales > Colwelliaceae > Colwellia > Colwellia sp. BRX8-9. The sequence continues at coordinate 160,751 of NZ_JACGVN010000002.1, read as the reverse complement.
AGGATTTATCCATGAAAACTTTTAACATGACTCTGATAGCTGCATTAATAAGCTCTCCACTAGCTGCAGAAACTATTGATAAAACATGGGAGCTTGGTGTGTTTAGCGACTACATCAAGTCAGATACAAACAAAGAAAACAATATTGACTGGCAACAAATTGAAGCGGGCAAAAGCCTTGGTATTGATTTACAAAAAATCATTAATGAGCGTTGGGACATTCGTTTAGAATTAGCTAAAACACGTTACGACATTGAAAATGGCAATGATAAAGATTACGGAACACGTGCCGGTATCGATGCGATTTATAAAGTTGAAGATAGCAGCTTTTACCTTTTCACTGGTGTAAAGCGCTTTAACAATGTTAAAAGCTATAATGCGGCTAATGTAGGTGCTGGTTATAACCTTCAAATTAATGATCGTTTCTCTCTATACAGCGAAGCCGCTGTTTATCGCGATCTTGATTACGGTCAAACAGATCAAGGTATTAAACTAGGTGTAAAATATACTTTTGGCGATGTTAAAAAATCACCTGTTGTTAACAAAGCTGTTGTTAACAAACCTGTTATGGAAACGATGAAGTCAACAACGCCAGTCGTTAAAAAAGTGATGATGGTTGATACTGACAACGATGGTGTTAGTGATAACAATGACCGTTGTGCTAATACACCGGCAAATGTAAAGGTTGATTCACAAGGCTGTAGCTTATATTCAGAAAAATCAGTCGAAATTAAGTTAAATGTTATCTTTGAAAATAACAGTTCATTGGTTAAGCCAGCAATGGTTGATGATGTTCAGCGTTTAGCTGATTTCATGAAAGAATACCAAAACACAAGTGTTGTTATTGAAGGACACAGTTCGGCTTCTGGTAGTGAAGAATATAACCTAATGCTTTCGCAAAAACGTGCTGATACCATTAAAGGCTTATTAATTAATAAGTTTTCTATCGATGCTAGCCGTTTATCTGCAAAAGGCTTTGGTGAAACACAGTTGATTGCTAAAGGAACTTCGCCTGCAGACAATAGTGTAAACCGCAGAGTTGTAGCGAAAATAGAAACTGTCGTTAAAAAAGTGATTACCAAATAAGGCTAAATTGCCTAACTAAAAGGGAAGCCATTTGGGCTTCCCTTTTTTATTACTTTCAATGAAAGTCTCTTGATAAATCAGTTTACTCGATGTGTATAGAGCGCAGTATTAAAAGCCTATATAACTTTGGGCTAATTAATTACAATGACTCAGATAAAGTGATTATCTGAAGGACATAAGACCTCGTCAATATTATGCATTCGCATTATTGGCCGTAAAATTTACAGACCTTAATAAACAAATAAAGCCCAAATATTCCAACTCCCCATCAAAGTAACTTTTAGGCTATCTTTGCTAGCGGTTGCCACAAAGTTCGCTAAGTTGAAGTCTTTATTTATTTCGACTCTGCCCCGCTTAGCTATCAAATCGGTCATTCTCGCGATTTATCGGCACGGCTTAAAAGTGCTATTTTAAGTGGTCTAAATTTATCTACCAACTCAACTTATATCGCAAAAGATAGCTGCTCATTAATACTCACATTTTAATCTCTCCAGATGAGCGTGATTCTTCTAAAGCGATGTTTGAACAATAATCAGTTTAAAACGAAATGTGTTCTCGTATAACCTCGAAATTACGAGTAGGAATGATCCAAAGCTTATCAATAAACAAACACATGAACACAGCTCATAAATTAATGAAATAAAATCAATTTTATTCATACAACGAACCAAGTATAAAACACACTCTGCTTTTAACTTTAAACCATATTACAGTTGTTTCTCAATTAAGCCTTTAGGTATATACCCAAAAGACGATGAAGACATTGACTGGGAAAACCAAAAAATAAAATTAAAAGCCTCAAAGATCACGAAATAAATTTAGGTTTTATCTCAGGAAATAGGATTACGTTCACAATGAATAAAGACTTTACATTTACTATTAAGAGCACTTGTCTTGATGAAAATTATCAGCCCTCAGACAATACGCGTATCACGACCAACTTTGCTAATTTAGCGAGAGGAAACAGCCGTCAAGCGAACTTACGCAACGCTTTAAATATGATTGACAATAGTTTCAATGCGTTGGCACATTGGGATAATCACCAAGCAGCACGTTATTCTGTCGAACTTGAAATCATTTCCGTTGATATAGATATTGAAGGCAGTGGCCAAACCTTCCCATCAATTGAAATATTGAAAACGAATATTGTTGATCATAAAAATAACAAACGCATTGAAGGCATTGTAGGAAATAATTTTTCCTCTTATGTGCGAGATTATGATTTCAGCGTATTGTTGTTAGATCATAATAAGGGTCAATCAAAATTTAGCATTCCAGATAATTTTGGCGACCTGCATGGGAAGCTCTTTAAATACTTTGTAAATTCGAGTGTTTACCAGCAACACTTTAAGAAGCCACCGGTAATATGTCTCAGTGTTTCTAATAACAAGACCTATCATCAGACTGAAAACCACCATCCCGTATTAGGTGTTGAATACCAGCCAAATGAATCTTCTTTGACTGAGCAATATTTCAAAAAAATGGGCTTACAGGTTCGCTATTTTATGCCACCAAATAGTGTTGCGCCTTTGGCTTTTCACTTCTTTGGTGATTTGCTTAATGATTATACTAATCTTGAGCTTTTAAGCACCATCAGCACGATGGAAACTTTTCAAAAAATCTATCGACCTGAGATTTATAATGCGAATGCTGTTGCAGGTAAATGCTATCAACCAAATTTAATGAATTTAGATCATTCATTAACCCAAATTGTTTATGATCGAGAAGAACGAAGCAAGATGGCTAATCACCAGGGAAAATTTGCTGAAGAGCACTTCATCAAACCCTACCAAACGGTTCTTGAGCAATGGTCTGCTAGTTACGCTCAATAGCTATATTTAATACTTATCTTTTATAAATATCCTAAAATTATGGCATCAACTATCATGAAAAAATTATTACCTACTTCAACGGCAGGCAGTTTACCTAAACCCTCTTGGCTTGCACAACCTGAGACTCTTTGGTCTCCTTGGAAATTACAAGGTGACGAATTAATTGAGGGAAAACAAGATGCTCTACGTTTATCATTACAAGATCAACAACAAGCAGGTATTGATATTGTCAGTGATGGCGAACAAACACGCCAACATTTTGTTACTACATTTCTTGAGCACCTCAACGGAGTTGACTTTCAAAAACGCAAGACCATAAAAATTCGTAATCGCTATGATGCGAGTGTACCTACGGTTGTTGGTGCTGTTTCACGCCAAAAATCAGTTTTTGTTGAGGATGCCAAATTTTTACGTCAACAAACAAAACACCCGATTAAATGGGCGCTGCCAGGCCCTATGACGATGATAGATACACTTTATGATGACCATTATAAAAGTCGAGAAAAGCTAGCTTGGGAATTTGCCAAAATCCTTAATCAAGAAGCCAAAGAGTTAGAAGCAGCAGGTGTTGATATTATTCAATTCGATGAGCCTGCATTTAATGTGTTTTTTGATGAGGTTAATGATTGGGGTGTGGCTTGTTTAGAGAGAGCAATTGAAGGGCTTAAGTGTGAAACAGCTGTACATATTTGCTATGGCTATGGCATTAAAGCCAATACAGATTGGAAAAAAACTTTGGGGTCTCAGTGGCGACAATATGAAGAAGCCTTTCCCAAACTGCAAAAATCTACTATCGATATTATTTCGTTAGAATGTCATAACTCTCATGTACCAATCGAGCTACTTGAACTTATTCGAGGTAAAAAAGTGATGGTAGGAGCCATTGATGTCGCAACCGATATCATTGAAACACCAGAGGAAGTCGCCAAGACCCTACGAGAAGCCCTCAAGTATGTCGATGCCGACAAGCTCTACCCATGTACAAACTGTGGCATGGCCCCTTTATCTCGTAAGGTAGCAAAAGGGAAATTAAATGCGTTAAGTGCAGGTGCAGAAATAGTTAGAAGAGAACTTTCTAATAGTAACTAACTGATATAATAGTGTTTAGTAAAGTAGGCTATGGCTTTCTCACAATCGAGCAAAATTGGCTATGCTTGAGCTATTATTTACTTAAAGACCTAACAACGTATGCTGCAGTTGCCCGTTTAATTGATAGTAGGGTCTTTAGCGTTATTAAAAATAAAAGTAGTCGTTAATGAATATCATTGAATTTATAACAAATAATATCTCACCGTTTTTTGCATTGGTTGCCACAGGTGTATTCGCAGGTATTTTAGCGGGCTTGTTAGGTGTAGGTGGTGGTATCGTAATCGTACCTGTATTATTTTTCTTGTTTCAGAGCTTTGGCGTATCACCAGAGTCTGCGATGCTAGTTGCTACAGCAACCTCACTAGCCACCATAGTACCCACATCTGTTAGTTCTATTCGTTCTCACAATAAAAAAGGTAATGTCGATTTTGACCTGCTCAAACGCTGGGCTGTCTTTATTCTTATCGGGGTATTGGTTGGTAGCTGGTTAGTGACTCTTGTTGAAGGTACTATGCTTACTATGTTGTTTGGGGTGATAGCGGTTTTATCAGCACTAAATATGTTGTTCCGCACGGGGAAATCAGCTGTATACCAGAAACTACCTAATAAAACAGGACAAACGGTTATGGGGGCATCCATTGGCTTTTTCAGTTCTATGGTCGGGATTGGCGGCGGTACTATTTCGGTGCCACTGCTCACTTTATATAACTATCCCGCCCACAAAGCCATTGGCACAGCAGCGGCAATAGGGTTAATAATTTCATTGCCTGGTGCGCTAACAATGCTGACCTTCGGTAGTACGCCAACCGATGCTCCAGCGGGTACATTTGGTTTGGTCAATCTATTTGCCTTCACTTGTATTGTGCCGCTAACCGTATTATTCGCACCGTTAGGGGCATCATTAGCAGCGAAATTAGATGCGGAAAAACTGAAAAAAATCTTTGCCTTCGTATTACTATTTACGGGCTTACGTATGTTGGCGCAACTTTTCTTATAGATTTTATTGCTGTTCATTGTTGTTGAACAGTAAATGATAATTGTAAATCAACTTATTTGATTGATAAAATGAACAGCATTCATCAATCAATAAAGTTCATCATCAAAGCTAAAAACAGGAGTTAACAGGTGTTAGAAAGGATCCATTTAGAAATACTAACCGCAATAAAAGAGCATGGAACCCTAACTAAAGCTGCTGATTCGTTGCACTTATCTCAATCTGCGTTAAGTCACAGCATTAAAAAATTAGAAGGCCAAATTGCTACTCCAATATGGAAAAAAGAGGGTCGAAACCTACGTCTTACAGCTGCTGGAGAGCGTATTCAAACGCTTTCAAATAGAGTATTACCTCAGTTTTTACATACAGAATTATTACTGAGTCAGATTGCAAAAGGTGAAATGGGGGCTCTACGAATTGGCATGGAATGTCATCCTTGTTATCAATGGTTACTTAGAGTCATTCAGCCTTATTTAGAACAGTGGCCGGACATTGATATGGACGTGAAGCAGGAGTTCCAGTTTGGTGCTTTAGGTGCATTGCTTAGCTACGAAATAGATGTACTTATTACACCAGATCCACTCTTTAAACCTAAAATAGTCTACATACCCGTTTTTGACTATGAACATAGGCTGGTCGTTTCAGCGTCTCACAAACTTGCAAAGCAAGCTTTTGTTTTACCCGAGCAATTAAGCGAAGAGGTACTGTTTAGTTACCCTGTTGAGCCGCAAAGGCTCGATATCTTTAGTCAATTTCTTAATCCAGCAAAGTGTTCAGTAAAAAAACACAAAAACATTGAAACAACTGAGATCATGTTACAAATGGTCGCTGCTGGTCGAGGTATTTGTGCCTTGCCGGGCTGGCTAGTAGATGAGTACTCAAAATCAATGCCTATTAAGAGTCTTCGTTTTGGAGAAAAAGGTATTAATAAGCAAATCTTTGTAGGTATTCGCAAGACCGACCAAAATATTGACTACTTAAATGATTTCATTGCTCAAGCTAAAAAAACAAAATAATTAGTTAATCCGGTTTTAGAGGGGCTGCATAAAATTAAAAACCTGCAATAGAAAAGACGGCGAGCTTGTCGCTAATCTATGAGACTGCCTCTTGCTCACCCAGATGGTATTTTGCTCACGACAACAATGAGCTTAAATCCGATTTAACACAAATCAATAAACTAAGGCTGGCAATTCGTATAATTAAGAGCGTAAACATGTTCTTGCATAGTAAATAAAAAAAGCCCGAATATCGCTATTCAGGCTTTTAAATTTTGAGCTATAAATGGTTTTGACTATTTATGCGCAGAATAAACAGTTTACTTCAAGGCGCTTTATTGTGACGTTTAGTGTTTCTTAAACGAAGGATAACGCAACGAAGAAATTAACAGTCTAGACAAGCATAATTGCATTACACCGCCCATACAGAGCTTATCTATTTGTTTTTATTAAAATAGTTTAATGGGAAGCATTACTAATACCCCACTATATACTCCTAACTTTCAAGCACTTAAAATAACCGTTGGAATTCCAACAAAATAATAAAATTTGGGAGCGTTTTATATTGAAATTGATGCCAGCTTTCCCTTATCCAATTGACTTACATCACTTATATATCAATCACTTTTCAATAAAACAGCTTTTCCATTGCCGGAATATTCAGTTAGTCTTATCAGAAGTACTCGTTAAACTCTATAGGTTAACGAGTGCGCCTAATTAGTGATTTTCAATGTGAACTATTTTGCTTACGGAACTCACTTGGGGTTTGTCCTGTTTCTTGTTTAAAGGCTTTATAAAAAGAAGATCTCGCGTTAAATCCAACCTCAAGTGCGATGGTAAGTACTGAATTTTGATTAGCTAATATTTTCGGCTTTGCTGCTTCAATGCGCCACTTATTGATGAAATCAAAAAAGTTTGTGCATAGCGTTTCATTCAGTGTTTGTGAAATATAATTAGGAGAGATAGCTGAATGGTTAGCGAGTTTTTGCAGTGAAAGATTTGAATCTAAATATAACGCCTCTTTACTCATAATGTTATTAATTTTATCTGCAATACGATTGGATTGCTCATTATCTAGCGCTGAACGTTGATACTTCATTGGAGAACTTATTTCAACATTGTCGTCATTATTTCGAACAGCAATATCGACGCTTTCACTATAGCCAGTAAATCCCGGTTTTTGCTGCAAGCCAAAGTGAGCCAAGCTCCATACCAACAGCAGTAACAGCAAACTCTCCGTTCTTATATTAAATAAGAAATTATCAAATAGGTTTGAAGAAAACACAGTAGCCAAAGAAAACAACCAAGTACTAATAGCAATAAATAGTAGCCAGTTCATCCAGTTAAGTGATTTATCGTCATGATTAGAAAATACATTTTTCAACTGTTTTCGATAATCAACCAAACGGTAAATAATTCGAAAAGCGATATATACACATTGACCAAGCCAGAGCATCATCATAACCAATAAACCTATAGCAGTGGTGATAGCTAAAGGGGCAACCACATCAACATCGTCAATAAATATGTCTGTATACATGTCTTTTGGTAAAAGTATTATCATTACAGCAAAGATAAGAGCAGGCCATAACAAAACAAAATGACGGATTTGTTTTCTGTTTAGTTTCCAAGGTTTTTCAGCGGTGATCCCTTCAATATAAAACCATAAACAGGGACACAACAAAAAAAGAGTGGGAAAAACTATCGCGCTGTACAATTGACTCAAGTCAGGAAATTGAGCGTTAACAACTGGCACGAGTGCTATCGTGCTATTGGCAAGTAAGAATATTGCTAAAGGTAAAAAAATTGCAGACTTCATTGCTCGGCTCAAAAGAATAGGAACGCTTAACAATACCTGTCCTAGTATAACCATGCTGATAATCATAACGAAAGGGTCTGTCAAATTTCATACCTTTTTACACACTTGAATATTTAAGCCTTTAATTCTACCTCATTATCTACAAATACACCTAAAAAAGTGTCCGCGCTTCTAGTCTCGGACGACATAAGCTCTTATAAAACCTATTATTTAATCAATCACGGACAAGTTGCAATTACGCCCCTTAGTTATCTTGTCATTGAGCAAGTGTTAATAAAAATGTTGGTATCGTCCTTCACTAAGAATATTAACCATCACTTTTAACCAGATAAATGGGCTACAACAAATAAGAAATGGAGTTACAAATGAGTTCTATGAATAGTACAAAAACAGTTTTTGAAGATTTTCAAATTAACGTCAAACTAAAAATTTCGGCGCTTTGGATAGCGGTTATGTTTTGTTATGTCTATGGAGACTATATACAGATTTATGTACCTGGAATATTAGCAAAAGCGATGGAAGTTAAGGCGACAACTGAAACGCAATTTCAGTTTTTTGCCGTGGCTTTATTGATGGTATTACCCAGTGTGATGATATTTTTTACCTTAGTGGTTAAGCCTAAAATCAATCGTTGGCTGAATATAATACTTAGCACGCTTTATATCATTATGCTTATTGCAACTAATTTGACAGAAACTTGGGGGTTTTACCTATTTTTAACAACAATAGAGGTTTTAATTTCAGTGGTGATTGTTTGGTATGCATGGAACTGGCCGAGGGTTAAGAATAAAGAAATCAGCAAGTAGACAATGAGTAAACACTCAATTAAAGGGTTAAGTAAGGCACACAAAAATGAATACGGCTGACTAGGTGAGTGATAGTTCAGTTTATGTTACACCTTAAAAATATATAAGAATTGGAATTTGCAAATGAAAAAATTAATTTTACTACTCGTATGTATGATGAGTCCTCCACTGTACGCCAGTATAGAGCAAGGCATAACCGCCTTTGAAAATAGAAATTTACCATTAGCTAAAAGCATATTGTTACAGCAAAACGATAAACGTTATCAAAAGCCTCTTTATCTGACTCTGATAGCCGTAAAAGATGGAGAATTAGATGAAGCCGAAGAATATATTAAGCAGGCAATTGAGCTCGACGCTAAAAATGCGGAGGTGCAATTTACCTATGCAAAGATTATGGCGGAACAAGCTGAAGCGAGCAGTATTTTTAGTTTGACGGGTTATATTAAAAAAGTAAAAAAAGAATTTATAGTCGCTGTTGAATTAGCACCAAAAAATATTGAATATCGTGTCTATACGTATAAATGGGGGTTGATACGCCTGAATTACGGAGTAAATACGACAATGAGAAGCAACTAGAAAGGTTAGCAAAACAATTCACTGTAGAGCGTTTGAGAGCTGATAAGAGCATTGTATTGAAGAATATAAAACTTGGTAAATACTTTAGATTGATAGCTGATGTTTATGTTGATGGTGTTAACTTGGGTGAGCAATTAATTAACCAAGGCCATGCTGTAAGGTATGTAGGAAAAACGAAGCAAACTTGGTGTTAGGCCTTGTAATTTTAGTATTTCATAAGGAGATGGCATGGAACCTTATTATTACTAATGCCACTTTTCTGACCTAATGTAGAAACAAAAACGCAGCCTTTAAGGACTGCTTAGTGCCATAAAAGGATGGATTGTGATTGAAATAAAAACCCTCTTTTGGAGGCTGATTGTTATTGTCTTGCTTGTTAGGTGTAATCACTGGCAATATCACGAATCTTTACTTCACCACTTTTAAACTTAAGTAGCTCTTCTTTTAATGTATTCGCTTCTTCAACATCTAAATATGATTTGCTATTAGCAGAACATATTAAACCCATCCCGTTACTACAATAACTGACCACCAAATAATGGTTAGATTTATTACCACTAAAGAATGAATACTTGAATGTGATTGATGAGCTTGTATAGCTATCAAATTGTCCTATGTCCTTGCTGAACATATCACCTTTGCTTTTAGCTTTAGTTTCCCATTCAATGAACTTATCGATATAAGAGATAACAGTATCCACTTCCGTTATATTAACCCATATAGGACTTTTATTAAGATAACTAACACCTTGAAGATAAGTAGAACCAAAACCATTTGCTGAATAGTTTAAGCTCTTTACGTGCCTATTGTCGTAATCATATTCATTTACTTCTGCGAAGGTTGGACGATTTACATAATCACTTGAGAGGCTGTTAAATACTTTAATATCAACGTTAGTAGTAACTCGTGTTGTTTTTATATTGGTAGCTGTTGAGATACAGCCAGTGATAAATAATAAAGTGATTATAATTAGTAAGTGCTTCATTTTATTCCCTATTGTTGCTCTACTATGTACGACAGTGCTTTAGTTTAAATGCCTAATTTTGAAGAAACAATGCTATTCTGGGGGTACAGGCTTCCACCAAGTTAGTTAAGAAAAGTAGCCAATTGCTAGAACTCCTATTAACACCAAAACTTTTAACATAGTAACTCACTTTCCTTGTGCTGATTAATGTCCGCTGCTCGACTTAAGAATACATTAAGTTATTCAATTCGTTATGTCAATTAAGCGCACAAAGGGGATGCAAGTAAATGCCACTAAACATTTATATAATATTTATCTCTAATCTGACAAATTATCATAATAATACAGCAGCAACTATAGCACTCATAAGAAACGGGTTGGAATAACCATCTGATTTTTAAGATAAATAATGATTAAACTGTAACCTTAACTGTAATTTATCTGTGGAAATTTCATAAAAAATGAGAGCTATTCTACAAAACTGGATATTTCAGAACTCCGTTTATTGTGTACGCCTCGACACGATGCAATCGCAAAGGCTATCTGACACCGCCACTATACCCCCTAGGGCTTCCTATGAGTGCATTACAAAGACTTTAGTCTTGTTGCTAAGGGATTCAATATATGGGGTCTTAAAATACTTTAGATAGATTAATATTAGGCTGTGTTGGTTGGGTATTGTCATGCCGTGGTATAACAAAAGGGTTTACTTATGTCTCTACAGATGTCTCTACAGAAAATAAATAAACCCTTTAAAATCAATGGTAAATAGCGTGGGTCGCTGTTACATCATACCGCCCATTCCACCCATACCGCCCATATCAGGCATGCCACCAGCGCCAGCATCTTTTACTGGTGCATCAGTGATCATAGCTTCGGTTGTTAACATTAAGCCAGCGACAGAAGCAGCAAACTGTAATGCACTACGCGTTACTTTAGTTGGGTCAAGAATACCCATTTCTAACATATCACCGTAAGTAGAGTTACCAGCATTGTAACCAAAGTTACCTTTACCGTTACGCACTTCGTTTAATACGACTGAAGCTTCATCACCACAGTTAGCAACGATTTGACGTAGAGGTGCTTCCATTGCGCGAATTGCAACGTTAATACCATGTGTTTGGTCTTCGTTGGCACCTTCAAGGTCTTTGATAAGGTCAGCAGCACGAACTAATGCAACACCACCACCAGCAACAACACCTTCTTCTACCGCGGCACGAGTTGCATGCAATGCATCTTCAACACGGGCTTTTTTCTCTTTCATTTCGATTTCTGTTGCTGCGCCAATTTTAATAACCGCAACACCGCCAGCTAATTTAGCTAAACGTTCTTGTAACTTTTCTTTATCGTAATCAGAAGATGAGTCTTCGATTTGACCACGAATTTGCATTACGCGACCTTGTATATCAGCTTCGTTACCAATACCATCAATAATCGTTGTATTGTCTTTAGTGATAACAACACGTTTAGCTTGACCTAAATCTTCTAATGTTGCTTTTTCAAGCTCCATACCGATTTCTTCAGATATTACCGTACCACCCGTTAATGTCGCGATATCTTGTAACATTGCTTTACGACGGTCACCAAAACCAGGTGCTTTAACCGCTGCAACTTTAACGATGCCGCGCATGTTGTTTACCACTAATGTTGCTAAAGCTTCACCTTCAACATCTTCAGCAATAATTAATAATGGCTTACCTGATTTTGCAACACCCTCTAAAGTAGAAAGTAATTCGCGAATGCTGCCTACTTTTTTGTCTACTAATAGAATGAATGGGCTTTCTAATTCAACAGTGCCACTTTCTTGGTTGTTGATAAAGTAAGGAGATAAATAGCCACGGTCGAATTGCATACCTTCAACAACGTCTAATTCGTCAGTTAACGCTTGACCTTCTTCAACAGTAATTACGCCTTCAGTGCCCACTTTTTCCATCGCTGTTGCGATGATTTTACCGACAGTTTCGTCAGAGTTAGCAGAGATAGTGCCTACCTGCTCAATCGCTTTGTTATCGCTACATTCTTGTGACAAACTTTTTAACGCTTCAACGGCGGCAATAACTGCTTGGTCGATACCACGTTTTAAGTCCATTGGGTTCATGCCGGCAGCAATTGATTTCAAACCTTCATTTACAATAGCTTGCGCTAAAACAGTTGCAGTAGTTGTTCCGTCACCGGCTTCATCATTGGCTTTAGAAGCAACTTCTTTAACCATCTGTGCGCCCATGTTTTCAAATTTGTCTTCTAATTCAATTTCTTTTGCAACAGTAACACCATCTTTAGTGATGATTGGACCACCAAAAGATTTGTCTAATACAACATTACGACCTTTAGGGCCTAATGTTACTTTTACCGCGTCAGCTAAAACATTTACACCACGTAGCATTTTTGCTCGTGCGTCATTTCCAAATAATACGTCTTTTGCAGCCATGTTGTTTCTTCCTATATTTTGTTAGTTTGTCGAACATCGTTCGACTACAATAATTAATACACTGTAAGTTGAGGCTTAGCCTAACGAATTCCTACAGTTTATATAAAGTCAGTAGCGTTACTATGACTCAACAATCGCTAAAATGTCTGATTCAGAAAGGATCAAAACTTCTTCGCCATCAATTTTTTCAGTTTTAACGCCGTAACCTTCACTAAAAATAACTTGGTCACCTACTTTTACGTCTAAAGCACGTACTTCGCCATTTTCTAAAATGCGACCGTTACCGACAGCGATAACTTCACCGCGCGTTGATTTTTCTGCAGCACTTCCTGTTAAAACAATACCACCAGCTGATTTTGATTCTACTTCTTTACGTTTAATTATTACGCGGTCATGTAATGGACGAATGCTCATTAATTTTCTCCTGAGAGTTTATTCACTCTCAATAAATTTAAATAAAAGGTTATAAAACTTTGTTGCAATTAAAGATGGGGCTAATTTAAAACTTCACAAGCCCCGTTAAAAAATTTTTTATTCTTTGCGCTCATACTCACCTTCAAGCGTTTCACCTTGGTGGTGTTCAATCGGCTTCTTAGTGCCTAAACCCTGCTCAAATGGATCAGACGTAACTGGCTGTTCTTGCTGAGTATGCACCGAACTTTGATAAGTAAAACCAGCCGCGCTTTGATTCATGACTAAATGTGACTGCACTGACTTTATCAACAGACTTCTCACACTAGGGATCAGGAGAGATAGCCCAAAAATGTCAGTAACAAAGCCAGGCGTTACTAAAAGTATGCCCGCAACCAGTAAAAGTAGTCCTGCAACTATTTCATCTGAAGGCATTTCTCCTTGCGCCATTTTAGTTTGTACTGAGTTTAAGGTGGCAATCCCCTGCTGTTTAACATTTCTGGCACCCAGCCATGCAGTAATAATAACAATAGCAATTGTTGGCCATGCGCCAAGCCAAGTACCAACATTGATCAGTACCATAATTTCGATAATAGGAACGACAATAAAAAGGATAAATAGAAATCGAAACATTTAAAGTCTCTTCATTAAAAAATTTTATATAAGATGAAACATATATGGGGTTGTGCAGGTCTTTTTCAAGCATCAGGTAAATACAAGCTAGTTCATATGGTAATAAGCTATTAATTGTCATTTAAATAGCTTAAGTTTTTGTTAAGGAAAATACGTTAATGTTTCAATTAATAATGTGCACTTGTCCTGATATTAGCAATGCGAAATTGATTGCAAAACACTTAATACAAGAGAAACTAGCCGCTTGTGTCAATATTATTCCTAACGTTATCTCTGTTTATCGCTGGCAAGATAATATTGAATGTGATGAAGAAATACAGTTAATGATAAAAACACAAACCAATAAGTTTAACGATGTAGCTAGTGAAATTAAACGCTTACATCGTTATGATACCCCTGAAATTATCGCCATGAACATCCAGCAAGGCGACGATAGTTATTTAAACTGGATCACTGAGTCTTTAAAATAGTTGTTATGAAAAAAATTGTCTTACTTTTTTGGTTAGTTTTAACCAGTATTTTTTTACAAGTACCCAATGCTCAAGCTCAAGATTCAATTTTTGATACTTCGTCCGCTTCGTTATTCAGTAACGATGATGAGTTTCTTAGTGTCGAAGAAGCCTTTGAATTTAATTTTCACCAGAAGGATGATCAATTATCTGTTTCCTTTACCATAGCTGAGGGCTATTACTTATATCGTCACCAGTTTAAGTTCAGTGTTGAAAACGCAGAAATAATCCCTGTCGAACTGCCTAAAGGTGAAGACCATGAAGATGAATTTTTTGGTGTTCAGCAAATATTTACCGAACAGCTTAACTTCACTATTAAGCTTGTTAACGCTAATAGTAATGCCAGCATTAAAATACGCTATCAAGGGTGCGCAGCAAAAGGTTTATGCTACCCACCTAAAAGTAAAGTTGTAGCACTATCAAAAGTTAATAATGAAGAAGCCATTAACACCAACAATGTTTTGGCGGCGATATCACCTGATAATGAAACGGGCAATACATCTATTGCCGCTGAAAATGCCAGCGAACAACATCAATTAGCCGATATGCTCAAAGGTGATAATATTTGGCTAACACTACTCGCTTTTTTTGTTGGAGGCTTACTGCTTTCATTTACGCCTTGTGTATTTCCTATGTACCCTATTTTGACCGGTATTATCGTTGGGCAAGGCGATAAATTATCAACGTCAAAAGCCTTTCGTTTATCGTTTGCTTATGTACAAGGCATGGCAATAACTTATACCTTACTGGGCATTGTTGTTGCACTGGCCGGCGCTCAGTTCCAAGCAATGTTTCAACATCCTGCCGTTTTAATTGTGTTAAGTGTTTTATTCATCTTTTTAGCGTTTTCTATGTTTGGAGTTTTTAATCTTGCCTTGCCAAGTAGCTGGCAAAATAAATTGAATAACATCAGTAATAGCCAAAAAGGAGGCTCATACTTCGGTGTTGTTGTTATGGGTGCTATTTCTGGTTTAGTGGCGTCTCCATGTACTACCGCTCCTTTAACAGGTGCTCTGCTATACATTTCACAATCGGGTGATATTTGGTTAGGCGCATCAGCGCTCTACGCATTAAGTTTAGGTATGGGTGTGCCATTACTTGTTTTGGGTAGTTCTGGTGGTAAATTATTACCAAAAGCAGGTACATGGATGACGGTAATTAAAAATGTATTTGGCTTATTACTACTCGCTGTTCCGATATTTTTAATGGAAAGGTTTTTACCTTCATTGGTAACACAAGCCATGTGGGCAATATTGGTCTTATCAAGCGCAGGTTATTTTTATACCGTCAATCAACAGACCCAGAATAACTTTTGGTTTGGTGTGAGAAGTGTGGTGATATTTGTAATGATATTTTTTGGCGCCAACCAAGCTTTTCAACTGATAAGTCCTAGCCAAAATGTTGCTACAAGTAATCAGGAAGCTCCACAACAACACTTTACTAAAGTAGCAACATTACCAGAGTTGTTAGCAGCAGTAGACAATGCGAATGCACAAGGGAAGACTGTAATGGTCGATTTGTATGCCGACTGGTGTATCGCCTGTAAAGAGTTTGAAGAATACACCTTTAATGCCCCGCAAGTACAAAAAGTGCTGAGTAACACGGTATGGTTACAAATTGATATGACTGACTTCGATTCGACTGACAATGCTGAGTTTGCGGAAAAGTATCAAGTACTTGGCTTACCGAGTATTCTCTTCTTTGACCAACAAGGTAAAGAATTAACTCAGCAGCGCGTAACGGGGTTTATGGGCGCAGAAGAATTTACTGAACATCTACAAAAAATCCTTTAACCTTTAACAAGCAAACTTTAACTCGCAGAACTCGCGGGTTAAAGTGCTGATACTTTCCAATAACCATTAATAATTTTTGTATCAAGAAATTCCATCAGTTTGGTTTCAGGAATAGGTTTAGAAAAGTAATATCCTTGAATAATATCACAATCGTTTTCTGTTAAACTGCGTAACTGCGCACTCGTTTCAACACCTTCTGCGATAACCTGCAAACCTAAGTTCTTCACCATAGCAATTGTTGACATAATAATTTGATAATCAGCTCGATTTTCTAACATGCCAAATACAAAGCTTTTATCTATTTTAATAACGTCGACTGGCATTTTTTTCAAATAAGCTAATGACGAATAACCGGTACCAAAATCATCAATGGCAAAACTAAACCCTACATCTCTCAAGCCATTCATCATTTCAATTGCACTATCAATATTTTTTACTAAGGTTTGTTCAGTCAGCTCTAGTTCGAAATGACTTGCCTCAAGCGAGAACTCAGTAAGTAAATCGGTTAGATAAGGGGTTAGATGAGGATCGGCAAATTGACCTGCTGACAGATTTATCGCAATACGGACATCAGTTAAACCCTTATCAATAAAAGTTTGGCAAAGTTCAAAACAGCGTCTGATCACCCAATAACCCAGTTCAACCATGTGCTGAGAATTTTCAAGGAGAGGAATAAAATCTTCCGGCGAAACCATGCCCCGTTCAGGATGCTGCCATCGAAGTAACGCTTCAAAGCCGTATAGTTTTTTTGTTTTTGCATCTAACTGAGGTTGTAAACTTAAGCTAAATTGATTTTTAGCTAAAGCCTGTCTAACTTCACTTTCCATCATCACCCGAAGGGCAACTTTTTTATACATCTCTTCATGGTAAATATGATATTTGGCGCCACCATCATCTTTAGCTTCATACATAGCGATATCGGCATAACTGATCAGATCTTCTGAC
Organism: Colwellia sp. BRX8-9; assembly: GCF_014077245.1. NCBI lineage: Bacteria > Pseudomonadati > Pseudomonadota > Gammaproteobacteria > Alteromonadales > Colwelliaceae > Colwellia > Colwellia sp. BRX8-9. The sequence continues at coordinate 143,872 of NZ_JACGVN010000002.1, read as the reverse complement.
TTAGTCATTTCTTCAGGAGCAAAGGCTATTCCAATACTGGTACTTACATAAAAAAGGCTATTTTGTATTTTAATTGGTTCTTTAAATGCTTCTAAAATTTCTTGTGCGACAAGCACTGCATCATTTTCATTATCGATATGACCAAGTACCACAACAAATTCATCACCACCAAATCGACAAGCCATATCAACTCTCCGAATACTGGAGCGCAAACGATTAGCCGCTTGAATTAACAACTTGTCGCCATCAGTATGACCATGACTATCATTTACTTTCTTAAAATCATCGAGATCTAAAAATAAAACGGCAATTTGTCCGTCACTGCGTGACACATTGAGAAACGCTTTACGCAGTTGATAGTTAAGCATATTGCGGTTAGGCAATCCCGTTAACAAATCATACATGGCAATATTTTCGAGCTCTTTCGTTTTTTGTTCAATTTCAATATTTAACTGTTCAAGTTCAAAACTTAACTCGGTGGCCGCATTGGCTAAAATATCTAGTTCATCAATATATTTACCATTTCTTTGTAGGTCTGTTTGACGAAACCGATCAAATTCTTTTTTCGCCAATAGAGGTAAAACATCTGACAAGACTAGTAAGCGACGAGTAAAGGGGCTAGCAACAAAATGAACAACAATCACTAAAGCAATAAGCACAACTAAGGTAAAAATTAAAAATTGCCAACGATTTTGCTGATACTTATCTGTAAAAATAGTGGCGTCATCAATCAGTGCCAGGTAATAAAAATCATCACGGGTATTTGCGATGGGAATTAAGTTAATCAGATAACGGCTATCGTTGGCTGTAGCTTTTATACCTTGAAAATTAATCATCTCGCTGTTGACAATTTCTTGGTTCGACATAAATAATTCACTGACTAGTTGAGTATTTGTTGAAGAGATAAATTTAGCGTCAGCAAGTATAATAGCCTCTTTGTTACCTGTTGTTGATACAAGTTTGTCTACACGAGAAAAACTTACAACAGCCAACTCATTATCAAGCGCTTGATTTATATAATAAATCATGTCAACAAGTGAAACTGTCATCGCAACAATCGCCATATCCCCCTTACCGTTTAATACCGGTATGGTGATCAACTGAACACATTGACCCTCACAGTACAAAGTGTGTTCTGGTTGCTGATGTTTTAGTACATTTTCAATACTCAGCTGAACAAATTTAGGAATAGCATTAGAAAGGTATAACTCTTCATTATTTGCTGAAACTAACCATACATTTTCAACATTTTGATTCATTTGCAGGGTATCAAACTGCGCGGCAAACTCTTGGGCTAAAACGTCAAAATCAGCCTGTTCTTTTAACCGCACAATATCTGAAAACGACTCTAGCCACGTCAGTATCTTTTGACGTAATACGTTATTTTGCACAGAAAATTGTGCCTGGCCTTTACGTAAAGTATCACTTTGATATTGGGTGAATTCTTGATTTAACCTTGATAAAGACAAGTAAGAAAAAATAGCCGTTAGGAGCAATAACGCCCCAATAACTAGCACTAATAATTTAACAGGAACGCTAACAAATCTTTTTCTCATCAAGTTAGCCCCGCTAGAACCAGTACATTAGTTGTAAGGCCCACATTTTCCAATGCTCACTGTTCGCCTCTGGGTTGGGTAACACAATAGGATTAACGCGCGCAGCGCCTTTTACCCAATGGTACTCCGCATTGACTCGTAAATTATCAGAAAAATCGTATGAAAACCCTAGCATTTTATCGTGCTGATAAGCAAAATAATAAGGTATGGTGCCAAAACTTTGTTGTTGTAATTGACGGCCTTTTTTATCATCCTTATTTGCATAGAAATTTTCAAAACGACTAATAAATTTCAATCGTTGATTTACCTTGTAAACCGCTTGAACATAACCACCTTGACCAATATTGACTTGGTTAAACTGAGCAGCATAAAAACCTTCCGTTAAAAACCTTGTTTGTAAAATTTCACTGGTAAACTCCCAGTGTTCACCTTCATATATAGCATTCACCGTATAAAACTGAAAAACAAATCGTCCATCAACAAAAAAATCAGGACTCTCATTTTTATAGTTAAATTCTGAATCCAATAAGGTTAGACCAAAGCGCCATTGTGAAAATACTGGCCGCCAATAAACACTCGCCTGCGTATCAAGCTCATGCTCGATATCTCCCTGTGCTAACTTACTAAGAATGACTTCTGAATCATCACTATCAATCGGACTTTTACCACGACTAAAATTGAAATCAAATTCGCCATATTTATCATTATTGTAAGTCAATTTTAATGCAGCACCATCGCCACCAACAGCGATGTCACGAAAGCCATCAAAATAAGTCCCTTGCGGTAACAAAATTGAGGGCCGTGCAAAAGGAATATCACGGGTACTTGAATGTAACCAATGGGCATTTTTAAAACGACCAACAAATAAATTGGCTTGCCACTGCTCTGAACTATAAGCGCTCCAATCCATTAAGAAGTAATCAACACGCAAACCTTCTTTGTAGCGATTGCCCCCGTTTAAATAAACAGCTTGTGCCGCAAAGCGATAATCGTCAGATAATTGATACGAGGTATTAAGTCCTATTTCTGTTAACTTTAACGATATTTCGCCGTTATCATTAACGAAGTTGCTATTGTCGACGTCAATAACGCCTTGCGCAACAAAGCCATGTATTTTTAACGGATCTGCCGAATGCCCTTCCTGTGCGTGCGCATTAAGCGCAAGTAATGCTGATAAGCACATTACTTTATAATTCATTTTATTGATCGATTTTAAGCAGATTGACATCACTTACCTCATTAATATTTTCAATGTAACCAATGGCACCTGTGGTTGATTTAACGGCTTCAATTAACGCTTCTTCACTCAACACCACAGTTGGTGCAATACCCATACCTGAGAAAGTCAATTTGTCCCATATGCGGTCAAGTTGATACGGAAATAAGCGTAAGGTGTCTTTACAAAATTTTTGATGGGTGGGATTAGTACTTGATAAAACAAAAATAGTTATTGGTAGGCCATTGGCCCATTTAGTTTGACGCATTGAATATATACGACGCAACTGAGTGGTTGTTATTGACACAGTATCAGCAGTGATATTGGTAATAACTTCGACCGCATGAGTTGCCGGACTGCCAATTAATATGACAAGAACCATTAATCTGATTAGAATTTGGCTGATAACTAAATCCTTGTTAATGAGAAATAAAGAGCTCTTTGTGTATCTAACAAAGTGCTCCGTAGCCACTAGTAGTAACCGAGTAAAGGAGACCACGCAACCCACTACTATATGTTAACCTGTATATAAAAACCGCTAAACCAATGAATTAATTACTAAATATAGATAATAATATTGTAGTAAATTTTTCCTAAAATACAAAACTTTATTGTCAACTTATTGATAAAAAGTTAACAACAACAGATCAGACCAGTATTTTGCTGCTATATTCTGCGAAAACACTATAATAATCGCTTAACAGCAGAAATGCTCGATTTTGTTATTAGCTGTTCCATCACTCTAGCTTTTATGTGATGATATTTGTAATATTTGCTATTTAATAGGTTTTTCTCAGAAAATGACTACAAAGTTTAAAGTTTTAGTGATAAATGGCCCTAACTTAAATATGTTAGGGAAACGCGAGCCTGAAATTTATGGCGCGCAATCATTAACCGATATTATTGACGATTTAACATTGCAAGCTATACCACTGAGAATTGAATTAAGTCATTTGCAATCAAATGCTGAACACCTACTAATAGAAAAAATACATCAAGCTCATAATGAAATAGACTTTATTGTCATTAATCCCGCCGCATTTACTCATACTAGTATAGCGATACGTGACGCACTCCTTTCTGTGGACATTCCATATATTGAAGTTCATCTTTCAAATGTCCATGCTAGAGAGTCGTTTAGACATCATTCGTATCTATCAGACAAAGCTATTGGTGTTATTTGCGGCTTAGGTGCCGATGGTTATAAATATGCGTTAGCGTCGGCTTATACTTGGTTGACTGACCATAAAAGTTAATGAAAAAACAACAGAGAGTGGCTTAACTTTAGCGGCTCTATTTACAACATAAATTACACATTGATAAAAAGGTATTCAAATGGATATTCGTAAAATAAAAAAATTAATTGAATTAGTACAAGAATCAGGGATTAACGAATTAGAAATTTCTGAAGGTGAAGAATCAGTACGTATTTGTCGTGGCGGTACCATGGTACAAGCTGCTCCAATGATGCACTCTGCTCCTGCTGCTGCACCTATTGCTGCACCTGTAGTCACTGAAACGGCACCTGCTGTTATTTCAGGTCACGTTGTTCGTTCGCCAATGGTTGGTACTTTCTACGCTTCAGCATCACCTGATTCACCTGCATTTGTCGAAGTAGGTAAACATGTCAATGCTGGTGATACTTTATGTATTCTTGAGGCAATGAAAATGATGAACCAAATTGAAGCTGATAAGTCTGGTGTTATTAAAGAAATTCTAGCGGGCAATGAAGACGCTATAGAATTTGACCAGCCGCTATTCATCATTGAATAATCCTATAGATATCAAACAAAAGGATCATTCCATGTTAGATAAAGTTGTTATCGCCAATCGAGGCGAAATTGCACTAAGAATATTACGTGCATGTAAAGAACTCGGTATAAAAACTGTTGCAGTACACTCTACGGCTGACAGAAACTTAAAACATGTTTTATTAGCCGATGAAACTATCTGTATTGGCAAAGCGCCAGCGCCTGACAGCTACCTTAATATTCCTGCAATAATAACGGCAGCTGAAGTCACTAACGCAGTAGCAATACATCCTGGCTATGGTTTTCTAGCTGAGAATGCTGATTTTGCAGAACAGGTTGAAAAGTCAGGCTTTGCCTTTATCGGTCCAAAAGCTGAAAGCATCCGTATTATGGGTGATAAAGTTGCGGCAATTAAAGCAATGAAAATAGCGGGTGTTCCTTGTGTTCCAGGGTCAGATGGCCCGCTTAATGATGATGAAGCGGCCAATAAAGCTCATGCTAAACGTATTGGCTACCCGATTATCGTCAAAGCGGCTGGTGGCGGCGGTGGTCGTGGTATGCGTGTTGTGCGCAGCGAAGAAGATTTAGTCGACGCGATTGCATTAACCAAAAGAGAAGCCGGTACTATTTTCAAAAATGATATGGTTTACATGGAAAAATTCCTTGAAAATCCTCGTCATGTTGAAATTCAAATAATGGCTGATGGTCAAGGTGCTGCAATTCACTTAGGTGAGCGTGATTGTTCTATGCAGCGTCGTCATCAAAAAGTGGTAGAAGAAGCTCCCGCACCAGGTATTACTCCAGAAATGCGCGCCAAAATTGGTGAGCGTTGTTGTAAAGCTTGTATTGATATTAATTATCGTGGCGCCGGCACTTTTGAATTTTTATACGAAAACGGTGAATTCTACTTTATTGAAATGAATACCCGTATTCAAGTTGAGCATCCAGTTACTGAAATGATCACCGGTGTTGATTTGATCAAAGAGCAATTACGTGTTGCTGCTGGTCAACCATTATCTTATACCCAAGATGATATTAAAATCGCTGGCCATTCAATTGAATGTCGTATCAATGCTGAAGACCCTCGTACTTTTGTTCCTTCACCGGGCAAAATCACTCGTTTCCATCCTCCAGGAGGATTGGGTGTTCGTTGGGATTCTCATATCTACGCTGAGTATACGGTACCACCAAATTATGACTCTATGATCGGCAAACTGATCACTTGGGGTGATAACAGAGATGTTGCAATCGCACGTATGCGCAATGCCTTAGCCGAATTAGTGATTGATGGTATTAAAACCAACATTGCCTTACATCAAAATATTTTAAATGATAAAGGTTTTGTTAATGGCGGTGCCAACATCCATTATCTAGAAAAGAAATTAGCTGAAGCTGAATAAGTTTCTACAAATTTAACAATCAAGCCCTGCATCGCAGGGCTTTTTTATATCAGGGATAACGGTATTAAACGTTTACATAAAAGTGAAATTCCTACACCCAAATAGCAATGATGTCGTGTTACCATAGATAACAATATATGGCTTATACTTTACTCATTGAATTTAAAAATATGACTGAATTACTTGAAAAACCTTTACCACCTGCCGATGGTGAATGTTGTGACAGCGCATGTACACCATGTGTTTGGGACAATTTCTATGCAAAGCGTAAAGAATGGCGCCTGCAACAAGTCGCACTAAAAGAAAAACAAGCCCAAGACAACGAGTCAAATTAAGACTAAGCGACTTTCTAAGCGATACTGTGTATGACTGAATTACTTAAAGAACCTTCCCTTCCTGCCGACGATGACTGTTGCGGCGGCGGCGCTTGTTGCCCTTGTGTATGGGACCACTACTATAGTGAATACGAAAAGTGGCGTTTACAACAAGCCGAATTACAAACTGATGCCAAAGCTGAGTAATATTAGCTGAGTAAAATCACTTTTTTCACTAATTTGTTAATACCACTAGCTGCCTCAACAAGTGATGTCGCTAACATGTAGGCCGGTGTTGAAACAAGTTTTCGTTTTCCGTCAATAACAATATCGCCCACTTCACAATCAACGTGTGCTAAACCACGCTTTATTAACGACTCTGCGATATCACGGTCTTTACCAATCGTTGCTTGAACATCCTCACCGTAAATAAGGGGGATCATTGCCGGAGCAATACACATAAAGCCAAGCGGTTTGTCCGCTTTAATAAAGCGTTGAGCAGCAACAAGTACTTCAGCATTTATTTGATAGTTTTCTGCATCAAGCGCGAAGCCACAGAGATTCTTTGCCGCGCCAAAGCCACCAGGGAAAATTAGCGCATCAAATTCTTCATGATAGAGCTCAGTAATGTCTTCAATGTCACCACGGGCAATGCGCGCAGATTCAACCAAAACATTACGTGTTTCATCTTCACTAACCGCGCCAGTTAAATGGTTAATCACATGATGTTGATTAATGTTTGGTGCAAAACAACGATAGCTTGCTCCTTGCTGTTCAATCGCTAATAACGTTAAAACACTTTCATGTATTTCACTGCCGTCATAAACGCCACAGCCAGATAAAATAATCGCTATTTTTTTCATGTTAATCCTTTATTCCTATATTCTTTGTCATATTAGGTAACTGACATAATAAAACAACTATTATCGAGCACCACATCAATAATGCAAATGGTAAAGCACTACCATCATAAAAATACGCTAATATTGGTCCTGCTAATGCGCCAATGCCAAAGCGAAGAGTACCTATTACCGCACTAGCTGTACCTGATTCCCGAGTAAATTCTTGCATAATAAGTGCATCAGCATTGACCGCTATCATCGATAAACTGCCCATCAACGGCAATACCGCAACTGCCGTGTACATTAATGGTAGCTGCAAAAAGTTTACCACCACCAACAATGAAGAAAAACATAACGCAACGATTAAACCGTAGGTCAACATTTTAAATGACCCTTTACGACTAACTAAGCGGGTATTAATAAAATGGGCGGTCATTAACGCCAAAACATTAACGGCAAATAGTAGGCTAAATTCAAATTCCGAGACCTTAAAAACCGTTAGATAGACAAAAGGGATCGCGGTAATATAAGCAAAAAAAGCTAATGAAATAACCATAGACGTAACAATATTTAGTTGTGACTTTTTATTAGATAAGACAATTTTATAGCGTTGCAGAAAACTAACCGGTGCTAAATTTTTCTCACGCTTTACTTCAGGTAAAAATCGATACACCAAGAGTAAAATAATAAAGCTGTAGGCCGCTAAACTTAAAAATATAAGCTGCCAACTATGCAGCAGTAACACTGAGCCAATAGCGGGCGCTATCATAGGCGCTATCATCATAATCATAGATACATAAGAAAACCCTTTGGCGGTATCTTTGCCATATCGCTCTTTTATTGTTCCCGGCACAACAACCGTTGCCGCACTACTAATAAATGCCTGAAAAAATCGTAAGGATAAAAACTGTTCAATACTCGTGACAAACGTTATCGCTATACTCATCACGATAAAACCTGAGATACCGAGCATCACTAATTTTCTTCTGCTGTGTTTATCCGCTTGTGGGCCAAAAAATAACAGACCTAAAGCATAGCCTAGTAAATATATACTCAGGCTATTTTGTACCATTGGCATATCAGTTGACAAATGCTCTGCCAGTATTGGCATTGCCGGCAAATACATGTCGATTGCCAATGGCGAAATAGCAATAATGGCTGCTAATAAGGGTAACAATAATTTTAATGAAAGCTCTGTTTGTTCACTAACTTTTAGGTTTCTCATGATTTTTCCGGATAGTCGTAAACAAGTTTGCCAAGGTCAGCAATCGCTTTGTCTATTTTTTCACACCATTTCACCCCATAGCTAATGCGCATAAAATTTTTATATTGCCCGGTTGGGGAAAAAATTTCACCGGGAGCAAAACTCACCCCCTTAGCAATAGCCTGAGTAAAAAATTGGCTAGTATCAACATGAGAACGGCAACGTATCCATAAGACACTGCCACCTTGTGGCTGTGAAATGCAGACTTCTTTTGGAAAATGACTAGCGATTAAGGCGCGCATCCGCTCGCAGTTATAACGTAAGGTTTTTCTTAACACTTGTAAGTGACGATCATATTCACCACTCATCAAATAATCAGTTAATGTCCATTGCTGTAACATTGGTGTTGAGCAAGACTGGGCGCGTTTAATACGTTTTGCTGCTTCTTCATATCTGCCTGGTAATAGCCAACCGACCCGATAACCTGGTGCAGCGGTCTTTGAAAAAGATGAGCACGTTAGCACTAGGCCTTTTTTGGAGTAAAGCTGCGCGGGTACTGGTCTATCTTTGCTGAAATATAAGTCACTGTAAACTTCATCTTCGATAAGTGGAATATCATGTTTTTCTAATAAACTGACCATATTCTGGCGCTGTTGATTAGTCATCATAGAGCCAAGTGGGTTAGAGATAGCGGTAGAAAACAAACACGCTTTTACCGGATGTTGCTCAATAACTTTAGCCAGTTCTTCAACACAAATCCCCTCTTCAGTGCAGGTATAAACTTCCAGAGCTTTCATACCCAAACTTTCAATTAATTCAATCAAACCAAAGAAACACGGTGATTCTACAGCGATAATATCACCACGTTCTGCGACACACTGTAAGGCAATTGATAGTGCTTCTTGGGCACCACTAGTGATAATTATATCGTCATGATTAATGGCTACGCCTTGCTCATGATAACGAAAAGCAAGGTTTAAACGCAGTTTTGGATCACCATTTACCGGTCCGTAACTAACCGCTTTTTCAGCATTCTTACTCAATACCGAACGCATTAATCGTGCTAAGGCTTTATCTGGTGGGTGTGCATTGACCGGGTTAGAAATACCCAATGCGACAGTATCGGGTAAATGAACAGCTTCATAAACTTGTTCTATTATGCTTCGACATGAGATTTCAACGGGCTGACAACTTGCCCATAATGACCGCATAGGTTTTAAGGTTCGTGCTTGCTTAGCTTTTAAATAATAGCCTGATTGTGGCCTTGCAGAAATACTACCCTGACGCTCTAGTTCAATATACGCTTGTTTTACTGTCGGTATACTTATCTCAAATTGTCTACTGAGTTTACGTAGGCTAGGTAGCTTGTCTCCCGCTCTTATTGCACCACTTTTTTCTTGGTCTTCAACAAAGTCAATGACTTGCTGATATAAAAATTCTGAAGAAGATTTATCTAAAAGTCGCATTTTATTTCACCTCAACAAAAACTGTATAGGTTACATTTTATATTTTTTGTATCTGTTACACAACAGAACTATCTATAAACTAGTGTTTTAGAAATAAGTCGCCCCTAAGAAATAGTACTTCATATAAGAAATGCTGTTACAGTGATTTAGTCAAAATTAATTGAGAAGATTACGCTTAAATTTTTCAGGAAAGAATAATGAACAACACACTATTATATGTGATCACCGTACTTATCTGGGGAACAACTTGGATCGCCATTAATTATCAATTAGGTGATGTTCCCGCCGAAGCATCTATTGTTTATCGTTTTGGCTTAGCAGCACTTCTGCTATTTGCTTATTGTCGTTTTAAAAAGCTCTCACTTGCCTTTAACAAAAAACAGCATCTACAATTTCTGTTCTTTGGTTTGATGTTATTTGGCTGTAATTACTATTTTTTATATTCAGCTCAACAGCATATAAATTCTGCGCTTGCCTCAATCGCTTTTTCAATGATTATGTTTTTCAATGTGGTCAATGCCCGCATTTGGTTTAACACTAAAATTACTCAACAAACTTATCTAGGCGCTTTTCTAGGTTTAACCGGCATTGTGGTTTTATTCTGGCCACAAATTAACGATACCGAGTTAGGCGCAGAAACATTACTAGGTTTATCACTTTGCTTCGTTGGAACATTGTTCGCATCAACGGGCAATATGGTCTCAATGAAAAATAAACTTATGAATTTACCTATGATGCAAGCCAATGCTTGGGGTATGTTTTATGGCTCAATATTTATGACTATATTGCTATTAATACAAGGAAAATCATTTAGTTTTTCATATACCTTACCCTATATTAGTTCGCTGATTTACCTATCGGTTTTCGGTTCTATTATTGCATTTGCCAGTTACTTAACACTTTTAAATAACATCGGAGCCCATAAGGCCTCATATGCAAGCGTGATGTTCCCTGCTGTTGCCGTCGTTATCTCAACGATATTTGAAGGTTTTAGCTGGAATATTTATACTGTCATTGGCTTATTAATTATTGTCGCCGGGAATATTGTTGTGTTAACTAAACCAAAAAAGAAAAATATAATAATAACACCATAAAAGTATCCTACTTTTAAATATATTTATGTTAAATCAGCTTGTTAACCCAAAATGACTTTACCAAGTAATTTATAGGTAATAACATAAGCAGCGTATAAAAACGCTAAGTGACGCTGTTATTTTCAATAAAAATCGAGTTAAAATAAAGGCATAATTTTATTGAGATGCTACTCTTTTTAGAGTGATTAATTTTTATAAAATCATTAATTAGGGGCAAGATGTTAAATAACTCATGGGGTCAATTGTTAATACTAGCGCTATCGTTACTTTTGACGACGAGTGCCGCTTGCCAAAAAATAAATAATAATCATTATTTACCCATAGTAACGTTAAAGTTTGACCCTTCTGGCTCAAATGCTTGGTATCCCTATTATATTAATACCGGTGAAAAACGTGGCATCGTCGTTGACGCCGTAGCCATAATACTCGCCACTGCCAATATAAGTGGTAAGGAAATAATTTTACCGCCAAAACGCACCAATTTATCATTGAAAAATGGTCTCGTTGATTTTGATTTAATTAATCCTGATTGGTTATCTAAAGAGCAACAGTCTGACGACTATGTCTTTAGCGATAGCGTGATCCCAATTAAAGAGCATATTATCTATTTGGCCGGTACCGTTATTCCTGAAAACTTAGGGGAAGATCAACAATTAACCGACCAAGATATAGGTACCGTTCGAGGTTACTATTATCACAATGATAATTTATTTAATCGCCTAGATTACCCTTCAGAAAAAGAGTTAATAAAAGCACTTTTTAGAAAAAGGATCACCTTTGCTATTAGTGGTGATAAACCAGCACAATATTGGGCAAAAATATTATCAGTACCCATTATTTTAGGCCCCGTCCATTCTGATGGTTACTTAAAAATTAGACTAAGAAAAGAGCTAAAATATCTTTTACCCCAAATCAATGATGCCATTCAACGATTAAAAATAGATGGTAGTCTCGAAAGTATTATAAAAGCTTATATATAATGCTCATCGACTTAATTTATAACTAAGTACTTTATAAGGTTAGTTGTTGCGCATTTATTATCGCGCGTAGTTGTTAATAACAAGTGACTCCATTATCCTATTACCTTAAAATAATCCGCTTTATCTCGTCTTAAAATTTAAGGGTAATATGAAATATTTCCATCGCTCAGTGCTACCTTGTTTGCTTTCTAGCTCTTTATTGCTCGTAACATCTTGCTCGTTATCAAGCGAACAAGCCAAAAAAGATAACAATGAAACTGCTGCTTATACCTATCTTAAAGAACTTGTTTCACCCACCGAAGGTATAGGTGCTCGCGAAGCTGGAACGATAAAAGAACAGCAAACAGCCCGCTATATTAAAACTAAATTTGAAAAGTTTGGTTATCGAGTTACCGAGCAAAATTTTTCCTATAACAGTAGAAAAATGGTCGGTGAATCAAAGAACATTATTGCTGAATTTGGTGACGTAACAAAGCCAACCATCATACTTGGCGCACATTATGATTCAACGGCAATGAAAACGGGGTCAATGGGCGCCACAGATAACGGCGCAGGTGTTGCGGCAATGTTAGCGATAGCCCAAGCATTGACCACAAAAATGCCAAATAATTATAGTATTCGCTTTATTGCCTTTGGCGCAGAAGAAATTGGTTTGCAAGGTTCAAACTATTACGTCAACGACTTATTAACCCATAACAAATTAGATAATATCGCAGCGATGATTAATTTTGACACCATAGCAGGTGGCGATAAGGTTTATGTACATAGTGCGCATACACAAGCTTATGATAATTGTAAAAATGAAACTTATAACAGCGACACTTTTATGCGAAATGCCTTACTCAAGGCATCAATTAAGGTGTTAGGCGAACAAAACAAGTATGTTATTCATCCTGACTATGAAGGCTATCCTGAAGGTGTAACTGGCTCTTGGTCTGATCATGCTAGTTTTGCCTGTGCTGGTATTCCTATTGCGTATGTAGAATCAACCAACTTTTCAATTAATGGCCAGAATGGCTTTGATGGTTACTCTCAATCAACCGCAAAAAAATTGTGGACTTGTTATGATAAAAAGACTTCAACAGCTTGTGATAATAAAGCCGAGAAAAACTGGGGAAATATTTGGCATACTCAATTTGACCGTTTAGATAAACTTGATGAAATATTTCCGGGACGTGTTAAGCAGCAGCTTAATAATAATGTTGAGGTGCTAATTGAATTATTAGCTGATCCTGATAAATATTTACCGTCAAAGTAAAAAAATAAAAATAATATTTTAAAGGTGTGGGCGGTTTTATTAAGACTCAAGCCACCCACACTTCAATAATTAACTACCAATAGGTGAACCCGGCGGCATAGTGATACTAGCAGCAGGATGAACAAGTTTTCCTTGCTCAAGACTATGGGTAATCTGCGCTGCTAACAACATAAACTGAGCAGCTAAGCGCTTGTACTTTTTAGAGTCATAATTATCATTTAACCATTCATTTATATTAAGTAAAGCCATATAAACTTCTGCACGCACCTCTGTTACTAAATTTTTGTTATGCCAAAGTGCTAATAAATGCTCAATAACTTGTTGATTGACCCGCTGTTGAACCAACAAAGCCAAGCCCTTTTCAGCCGGTACTTTAATTGACTGTTCTATTAAAGCGTTAATCAATTCTTGCACACTCAAAATACGCTTATCCATTACTGACTGTTGCTGTAAACGTGCTAAACGTTGTTCATTTAAAAGCAAAGACACCGTGTGTTTAGCACTAGCCTGCGCAGCAGAAACCGGATCAAAAGTAAGCCCCGTATTACCAGCAAAACTTTCGCGATTACGATAATAACCATAAGCTTTTGGTGGAATAAGTTTCACTATGTGTTCTGGCAAGGTTAATATTTTTGTATCTAGAGTGGCTAATAAAACCTGCAGCGCTTTTCGCTGCTGTTTACCTGAGACTACCTCCAATGGCTTTAGAACATTTTCTTCTCGCAGTTGATAGCGATAGTCTATACCTGAAATTAATTTTGCTGCGGCGGTAACTTGAAAACGATGAAAATTATAGATGGGCACCAAAACCTCTTCAATTTCTGACAAAGGTCGCCCTAGAGGAATACTATTTAAACCAAAGTCTGTTAGCGCTTTTTCACGTATTTTTAAGACTCTATTAAGCTCATCGGCGGCATCTACTCCGTTGTCCCACAAATGTGCGCGACTATGTGCACTCGAAGAAGAGCGCGCATCTGAGTCTGACATATACAGCAAATCTGCTTGTTGCGCGCTTGCTATAACTTTCGCTAAGTACTCGGCTTCTTTATCAGCCGTTATATTAGCATAACCATAAGCAATAACTGATTTGTCCCAGCGACCAATATCTGTAGCGTAGGCATTTGATAAATCAATTTCACCATTTTTCAAGGTAATTAACGGGTGAGGATAATCCATTACTGAAGCGCGATTATTAGCACTTGCGGCAAAATTATGCGCGATACCTAAAGTGTGCCCAACTTCATGAGCCGACAATTGACGAATGCGTGCTAAAGCCATTTCTTTCATTGGTGAAGTGTCTGTTATAGATGACTTAAAAGGAGATGTTAAGCCCAAAGCAATGAGATAATCTTGACGAACACGTAGAGAGCCCAATGTTACATGCCCCTTTAATATTTCTCCTGTTCTTGGGTCTATCACTGATGAACCATAAGACCAACCTCTTGTCGCTCGATGTACCCATTGAATAACGTTATAACGAACATCCATAGGGTCTGCATCGGCTGGTAACATTTTTACCTGAAAAGCATTTTTATAACCGATGGCTGAAAATGCTTGGTCCCACCAACGAGCGCCATCAAGTAAAGCACTTTTTATAGGTTCAGGTACGCCGGCATCTAAATAATAGATAATAGGTTCAATTGCTTCGCTGACCTCAAGATTTCTATCTTTTTTGTTTAAGCGATGACGTGGAATATTACGCTGAATTAACGGTTGGTCGATAGCACTGGCGTAATCGGCATAACTATTTGACCAAAAGCCACTGTAAGGATGAAAAGTACGTGCTTGGTATTTATCGTCAGGTAATTTAATCAGCGAATGATGTAAGTTCACTGTAACAGCGGTTGAGTCTGGCGTTACTGAGCGTAAGTATTTACCTGCATCAGTTCCTTGGTAAGTCACTGTTGCTTCAAGCTCAGTATTATTAGGAAAGGCCTTGCTGCGTTTTATATAGATACCACTTCGGCTTTCATCAATTTTGAAGTTACCTTGTTGACGTTGTTTAAGTTTACTTGATAATTGATGAATATCAGATAAAAGAAAGGGTGTATAATCAATTAATACTTTTTTACCGTCCTTACTTTCTTTGGCAACTTTAAACCCCCAAATAATAGAGCTGGCAAATGCCTCGCTAACGGCTTTTTTTTCTAAGTTGTTTTCAGTATCCGCTCGATAATAAGTATTAAGTTGGCGGAGAAAGACCTTCTCTCCTACTTTTTCAAAGCGTACTAGACGGGTATCACCTAACTGGCCTCTATCAAGTCCAATATCATTAGAACCGACTCCTTGAGGTAAACCGCTTTGAAATAAAAAGTCTTGTTCAAATTGCTGGACCTCTAAATAAACATTGCCCTTTTTTTTATCATGAAAAAAAGAAAAATAGCCTTGCTGGTGATCTTTATCTTTAACAAAGTCATTATAACTAAGAATTTCTTCGCTGAGCGCGGCTATTGAAAAGGTACTACAAATAAATATTAAAAAGACACCTAGCGTCAGTTTCATCGTTTTTCCCTATTTGATTTTTGGTTCTATAAATATATATTCAAGTCATTCCATTATTTTTGTTATCATTAGCCTTACAGGTGAGGTGATAGCTTTCATCGTCACCTCTAATCGTAAAATAATGTAATATGTAGCTGCTATTATTATTTTACGACATTAAATAACCAACAATTTTATGACTCAATTTTTAAGAGTCTTACTCTAAATCAATTAGGTAACCCGATGCAACGACTAGCACCAGCTTTACGTCAAGATAATGTTCCACTCGATTTAATTTCGCTGATCAAAACGATTTTAGCGGCAACTAAAGAAATTTCATTTCGTGTTAGCCAAGGTCACTTAAGTGATTTGATGGGTTCAACTTTGGATGAAAATATTCAAGGTGAAGTTCAGAAAGAATTAGATGTTGTTGCAAATGAATTACTTAAAGATATTTTATTAGAGTCTGGCTTTGTTAAAGCGATTTCTTCTGAAGAAGAAGATAGCTCTGTTGCAGGTGAAAAAAATGGCAAGTATCTGGTTTCTTTCGATCCACTTGATGGCAGCTCTAATATCGAAATCAACTCATTAATTGGCACAATTTTCTCTATTCATCAAGCACCAAGTGATATGGATGCTAGTGATCCAGACATGTTTAAGCAAGCGGGTAACAAACAACTTTGTGCGGGTTATGTCTTATATGGTCCGTCAACTATGTTGGTAATGACTACGGGTAGCGGTACCCATTTTTATGTACTTGACCGTACTCATGGTGGTTTTTTATTAGTTGAACGTAATGTTCAAGTGCCTGCGGACACACAAGAATTTGCTGTTAACATGTCAAATCAACGTTTTTGGCAAGCGCCTATGCAGAATTACATCAGTGATTTACTTGCAGGTGATACCGGCCCTCGTGGCAAAAATTTCAATATGCGTTGGATTGCCGCTATGGTTGGTGACATTCATCGTGTATTAACACGTGGTGGTATTTTTACTTATCCACAAGATAGTAAAAACCCGCAACAACCACACAAGCTACGCTTAATGTATGAAGCGAATCCAATGAGTTTTCTCATTGAACAAGCGGGTGGACTGGCAATGACCAGTGAAGGACGCATTATGGATATGGAGCCGAACAGCATTCATCAGCGTGTCGAAGTAATTATGGGCTCGAAAAATGAAGTAGAAGCGTGTCTAGCTTATTACAAATAATCGAAAATTAGCATGTATCAACGTGTATAAGTCCAATTAACAGGTTTCTAAAAACAAAGATGAAGCCTGTTTAGCTTATTACAAATAATCAAAAATTAGCATGCATCAACATGTCGAAGTCCAATTAACAGGGCTCGAAAAATGAAGTAGAAGCCTGTTTAGCTTATTACAAATAATCGAAAATTAGCATGTATCAACGTGTATAAGTCCAATTAACAGGTTTCTAAAAACCAAGATGAAGCCTGTTTAGCTTATTACATGTCACTAACATTTTTCTTATGTCGGTAAAAAAGCTCCATTCATTGAGCTTTTTTACCGTTAAATTTAATATTCCCTTCATAGTTTTACGATATAATAGTTAATATAATTGACTGGCTTTTAACGACATTTTTATGAAAAAACTATTTGAAGTATTTTGGCGTTTTCTTTTTTTAGGTTGTATCAGTTTTGGTGGACCTGCCGCACATATTGGCTATTTCCAAAAAACATTTGTCGATAAACTAAAGTGGTTAGATCAAACAAGTTATGCAAATTTAATCTCGTTAAGCCAATTTTTACCGGGTCCTGGCTCTAGTCAATTAGGTTTTGCTATTGGATTGAGACAAGCTGGACTGCCTGGCGGCATTGCCGCATTTATCGGTTTTACCTTACCGTCATTTATTCTTATCTATTTACTCGCCACTAATATTAGCGGTGCTGAACAACCTTGGGTTTTTCATGTTATAAGTGGTTTGAAATTACTGGCTGTGGTTGTAGTGGCTGACGCTTGTTTAACTATGTTTAAAAGTTTCTGTAATAATTACACCCACAGACTTATTGCGGTTATAACAGCGATTGCTTTAATCACTTTACCGAGTTTAACGATGCAAATTTTCATACTGACTATCGCAGCAAGCTTTGGTTTTTTTGTTAATCCATCGTTAAAATCAGTTACCACTGAAGTCACCCAACCTTCAGCTCTAACCTCAAGACAGTTTAAAATACTGCCATTGATGTTGTTCTTAATCATCCTCTTTGCTTTACCACTAGCAACCGTAGTTGGAGCACCGATTAACACAGCCGATATCATGGTCTTATTCAATCAGTTTTTTCAAGCGGGCAGTATGGTCTTTGGTGGCGGACACGTTGTCTTGCCACTATTACAACAAACAATTGGTGAAGCGTTATCGAACGATGTTTTTCTTACCGGTTATGCCGCAGCGCAAGCAGTTCCTGGCCCAATGTTTACCCTAGCGACTTTTCTGGGTGCAGAGCTATTTCCACAAGCCCCTTTAATAGGAGCGACAGTCGCAACCTTAGCAATATTTTTACCTGGATTTTTATTGGTACTCACCTTTGAAAGTACTTGGCAATCATTAGCAACAAAGCCCAAAGTCGCCGGTGCGATTATGGCGGTAAATGCCGCTGTGGTTGGTCTATTATTTTCTGCGCTTTATCACCCTATTTTTACTAGTGCTGTTAGTTCACTATTTGACTTATTTTCTGTGCTTATTGGTTTTTATTTATTACGGATAGTCAAACTGCCTATTATTGTTTTAGTGGTGACATTTGTTGGCGTTGGTTTATTAACGCAATTCTACTAAGTCGGTTATCGCAGAGTAATAAGCGCCTTAGTGCTATTGATATGATTTAGTGCCGATAATGTGAGCTTTAACTTTTCACCGCCATGGTTTGTTTGCTAAAATATCGCCAATTTAAAATATAGCCTCAATATAAACGCTAATACGAGAAACTTATGCCTAATTACGCTGTTGGACACAAAACACCTGATTCAGATTCAATCTGTTCAGCTATCGCCCTTTCCTATTTAAAAACCACGCTAGGTGAAGAAACCGTCCCAGCCCGTTTAGGGGAGCTTTCACCAGAAACTTTATTTATTTTAGACAAGTTTGGTTTTGAGCAACCTGAATTAAAAACAAGTTTTGCTGGCGAAGGTATCTATATTGTTGACCATTCCGACCGTATTCAAGGACCCGATGATATCGATGAAGCAACAATATTAGGTATTATTGATCATCATAAATTAGGCGATATTACTACCTCTACCCCATTAGAAATTTGGGTTCGTCCTGTTGGCTGTACCAATACCATCATTAAAATGATGTACGATTTCTATGATGTAGAAATTCCAAAAAATATTGCTGGTGCAATGATGTGCGCTATTTTGTCTGATACGGTTATTTTTAAATCACCCACCTGTACCACTGCTGATATAAAATGTGTTGAAGCATTAGCTGAAATTGCAGGCATTAGCGACGCAAAAGCCTTGGGTATGGAGATGTTTGAAGTAAAATCTGCCGTATTAGGTACACCTATACGTGACCTAGTCTTACGTGATTTTAAAGACTTTAACATGCATGGCAACTTAGTAGGTATCGGTCAGTTGGAAGTACTTGACCTCGCCATCTTTGATGATATGAAGCTTGAATTATTTGCTGACATTGCAAAATTAAAAGCCGAAGGTAGCCGACACACGGTTTTATTATTACTGACAGACATTATGAAAGAAGGCTCTGAAATGTTAGTTATTAGCGACAATGCTGATTTAACAGAAAAAGCTTATGGCAAACCACTTGTTGACGGTAAAGTATGGTTAGACGGCGTATTGAGTCGTAAAAAACAAGTTGTTCCACCTCTCCAAGATTCGTTAGCTTAAAAATGAAAATCAATAACTCTGCACGACTAAGCTACAAATTAATGTCTGCTGACGATGCAGAGTTATTGTATCAACTTGACCAAGACCCAGAAGTGATGCGTTTTATCAGTGATGGTAATCCGTCGTCTCGCGAGACCATTACAAATGTGTTATTGCCTCGTATGCAAAAATACCTAAGTCCAACTAAAGGTTGGGGATTGTGGCAAGTTAATATCACTGAAACTGATCAATATATTGGCTGGGTGCTTGTGCGGCCGATGAATTTTTTCTCTGCCTTACCTGAGTTTAATAACCTAGAGCTCGGTTGGCGATTTTTTCAAACATCATGGGGCAAAGGTTTTGCCAGTGAAGCGGCTCAACATATTAAAAATGCTTTAGCCATGAATCCTGAATACGAAAAATTTAGCGCCATTGCCGACGAAAACAATCTAGCTTCAATAGGTGTAATGAAAAAAATAGGTATGTCATATCTTAAAACATATCTTCATGTTGACCCATTATTTGAATGTACCGTCGCTTACTATCAGCTTCAAAATACCTAACGGTTAATGTTCTACATTAGCAGTCACCGAGCTTATGTCTTTTCCTGAAAGGGTATTTTTAAATAGCCTGTTCTTACTCGAATAAACCTGAGTATATTCTGTTGATTTATCTGATAATTTTTATATGCTAATACCTTAGCTAAAGGCATAATTTTAATGGGTTGATCATCATAAAACCGATAACAACGACTATACGTTGAGATATCTAACTCAACTTTAATCGTTTCTGACCAAGTATGGTCCCGTTAATTCGTTAATTCGTTAATATTGTAAGCAATCGTCCCCCATCATTTTCTGTATCTTCCCTTTATAATCAATTAATTTATGCACTGAGTAATTAGCACAGATAAAGTACGATTTTGTCGAGATCCTCTTCAAAACAGCGATAAAAAAACTCACCGAAGTGAGTTTTTTTTATCTTGATAATATGCCGTTAAATTTTACAATTAAACGCGTTCAATTACCGTTGCAATACCTTGTCCTAAACCGATACACATAGTCGCTAAACCTATGCTGACGTCTTGACCTTCCATTAGGTTCAATAAAGTACCCGTGATACGCGAGCCAGAACACCCTAATGGATGACCTAAGGCGATAGCGCCACCGTTTAAGTTAATCATATCTTCAGCACGGTCTTCTAAGCCTAGAGATTTAACACACGATAAGGCTTGCGCCGCAAAGGCTTCGTTAAATTCAGCTAGTTCGATATCAGCTAAAGATAAACCTGCACGTTTCAATGCTTTTTTCGTTGCTGGAACAGGACCAAAGCCCATAGTAGACGGATCACAACCTGCAACAGCCATACCACGAATACGCGCACGAGCGGTTAAACCAAGCTCTTTTGCACGATCAGCTGACATCACTAACATTGCTGATGCACCATCAGACAAAGCTGAAGAAGTACCGGCTGTTACTGTACCGTTAACTGGATCAAACACTGGGCGTAAACCGGCAAGCGTTTCAATCGTTGTTTCAGGACGAATAACTTCATCATGTTCAACTAAGGTTAACGCGCCCATTGCATCGTGTCCTTGAGTGGCAACAATTTCATTGTCCCAACGACCAGCAAGTTGTGCTTCATAAGCTTTTCTGTGTGAACGTGCCGCAAAAGCGTCTTGTTGTTCACGGGTAATACCGAACTGCTTACCGAGTAACTCAGCGGTTAAACCCATATTGCCAGCCGCACGAGAAATATATTTACTCAAGGCCGGATCAAAGTCTACATCATACATCATAGGAACATGTCCCATGTGCTCAACACCACCAACGATGAATACATCACCTTGGCCACACATGATGTTAGTTGTTGCATCATGCAAAGCTTGCATTGATGAACCACATAAACGGTTAACTGTTACCGCGCCAACTGTTTTTGGAATGTCTGTTAACAACTGTGCATTACGCGCAATGTTAAAACCTTGCTCTTTAGTTTGCTTAACGTTGCCCCAGATAATGTCTTCAATTAATGAAGGATCTAAATTAGGGTTACGCACTAATAGTTGCTGCATTAAATGCGCTGATAAACCTTCAGCACGAACGTTACGAAAAACGCCAGCTCTAGAGCGTCCCATTGGTGTACGAATACAATCTACAATGACTACTTCTTTCATGTTCTTCTCCTTAGCTTATGCTGTTTTTACGTCGGTGTTGAAATAAGATTTACCTGATTTAGCCATTTCGCGTAATCCATCAGTTACCTGATAAATTTCACCTAAATGCGCATACTTATCAGCCATGGCAATAAAGTTAGTTAAACCTAACGTTTCTAAATAACGAATTGCACCACCTCTAAACGGTGGAAAACCAATACCGTAAATTAAGCCCATATCAGCTTCAGCGGCAGTATCAACAACACCTTCTTCTAAACAACGCACCACTTCATTGACCATAGGGATCATTAAGCGAGCAATAATGTCTTCACTACTAAATTCTTTTTTGTCTGCACAGGTACTTTCAAACAATGCGTAAGCATCAGCTGAAGCTACTTTTGTTGGACGACCACGCTTGTCTTGACCGTAATCATAAAAGCCTTTGCCATTTTTCTGACCAAGACGTTTATTACTGTATAGAGTGCTTACTGGGTCATTATCAATTTTTGCCATACGCGTTGGGAAGCCAGATGACATAACACCCGTACAATGATCAGCGGTATCAACACCCACCACATCAAGTAAGTATGCTGGGCCCATTGGCCAACCAAATTGTTTTTCCATGATTTTATCAACAGCAGCAAAATCAACACCTTCAAGCATTAATTGGCTAAAGCCAGCAAAGTATGGGAATAAAACACGGTTAATATAAAAGCCAGGACAATCGTTAACAACAATCGGTGATTTACCCATTTTAGCCGCGTAAGCAACAACAGCCGCAACGGTTTCTTCAGAAGTTGCTTTACCACGAATAACTTCAACCAATGGCATTTTGTTTACCGGGTTAAAGAAATGCATACCACAGAAGTTTTCTGGACGTTTTACACTTTGCGCTAACAAATCGATAGAAATCGTTGAGGTGTTAGAGGTTAAAATGGCATCTTCAGAAAGAAAGCTTTCTACTTCAGCAAGGACCATACCTTTTACTTTAGGGTTTTCGACTACCGCTTCAACCACGATATCAACATCTTTAACACTATCGTAGCTAAGGGTTGGTGTGATGTTATTTAACACGCCAGCCATAGTCTTAATATTCATACGACCGCGTTCAACTTGCTTGGTTAAAATGCCAGCAGCAGTATTTAAGCCTAAATCAAGTGCTGCATCATTAATGTCTTTCATAATGATTGGCGTGCCTTTATAAGCAGACTGATAAGCAATACCACCGCCCATAATACCCGCGCCTAAGACAGCGGCTTTATTCACTTGTTTAGTCGCCATTTTAGCGGCTTTTTTTGCTTTGCCTTTAACTACTTGATCTGCCATAAACAAACCAATTTGCGCCGTAGCCGCATCAGTTTTAGCAAGCTTAGCAAAGTTTGTATTCTCAATAAGCATGGCTTCTGTTCTACCGAGTAAAGCAGCAGCTTCGATAGTTTTTACCATCATCATAGGTGCAGGGTAATGTTTACCGGCTTTAGCGGCAATCATACCTTTACAGGTATTAAAGGTCATAATTGATTCAACAGGGCTAAGCTTTAACGCTTCAAGTTTCTGTTGACGTTTAGCTTGCCAATTTAACTTACCAGACATTGCTTGTTTAAGCATGTTAATAGCGGCTTCGCGTAAATGCTCTGGCGCAACGACCGCGTCAAGTAAACCAACAGCCATTGCTTGTTCAGGCTTAAACGCTTTACCCGTAGACATCCACTCAACAGCATTATCAGCGCCAATAATTCTTGGTAAGCGCACTGTGCCACCGAAACCAGGAATCAGGCCTAATTTAACTTCAGGTAAACCTATCGAACATGTTGTATCAGCAATACGGTAGTCACAAGCTAAGCTCATTTCACAACCGCCCCCTAAAGCAAAACCATTAAGTGCAACAATTGTTGGTAGCTTAATGTCTTCAAATGAATCAAAAACGTCTGAGCCGCCTTTGATCCAAGGGATAAGTTCCGCTTCAGGAAGTTTAAACATTGTTAAAAATTCAGTGATGTCTGCACCAACAATAAAGTTAGATTTTCCAGACGTTACAAGTACGCCTTTAGCATCTGCACAATTGTTAATAGCAGCAACCACTTCGATATATTCTTTAAAAGTTTGCTGATCAAACTTATTCACTGAGCCTTGTGCATCGAATTTAAATTCAACAATGCCGTCATTCAGTAATTCGGCAGAAAGGTTTTGACCTTGAAATAACATGCCTAGTTTCCTCGTTTAGTGGGATAAAAATAGGGTCTGAACTCAATTAAATGATAATTTAACTGATCAGTTTTTATAATAATAGACGATTGAGTGTGCCTTGAAAGAAAAATAAATGCAAATTTTTTAAACAGGTGTTTTAATTAGGTGTATTAATCTATGGTTTTTTAACTAAGACAGAAAGAATAGCTCGCGGTATAAGCCGATTAATAGGGCCTAAAAGACGATAGACACAAGAGACTAAGATTAATCCTAAAAGCCCGTGCTAGATAAATAAATCGATAAACTAAATTTAACATTCGCCGCTAGCACTCTCGACTAAAAAGCGGCGATAACCTTCAGATAAAAATAAAGAGCAAAGCGTCATCAAATACTAATGACGCTTTAAGTTATAATAACGGGGGGAATAGGTTATCTTAACTAGTCACTTTGTAAGGCATCAATAGGGTCAAGCTTGGACGCTTTAATGGCTGGATAAACACCAAAGGTTAAACCGACTAAAGCACAAATACTAAAAGACAAGATAATGGCACTTGTTGACCATGACACCGCCCATTCAGAATAAAGTGCGATAAGCTCTGAGAGCATAATCCCAAAAAACACCCCCAAGATGCCACCCATAATTGAAATAGTAAAACTCTCAGCAATAAACTGTAAGCGAATATCTTTTTGTGTTGCACCAACCGCACGCAACAAGCCAATTTCTTTGGTGCGCTCTAATACAGTAGCAAGCATTATATTCATAATACCAATTCCGCCCACTAATAAAGAAATACCGGCAACACATGACATGACAATATTAAATATTTGCTGTGTTTGTTTTTGCTGGGCCAATAATGCGGCAGGAATAACTAAGTTATAATCATCGACTTCATTATGACGACGATTAAGCAAATGACTCACGGCTTGCGCTGCACTAATAGGATCAACACTCTCATCAAGCTTAAGTTTAATACTGGTGACTTCACTCGCTAGCTTTTTACTAGCAAATTTATGTATTGCGGTTTTTAATGGAATAAACACCTGACGTTGGTCACCACCGAGCTTTATGCCTTGAAACTCTTGTTTCTTTAAAAATGGCGCTTGTAATACGCCAACCACCTTAAACCAGAGGTGATTAATTTTAATATTTTGACCGATGGCATTGCCTTTTGGAAAAAGCTGTTTTGCGGTTGATGAACCCAGCAGTGCCACCTGAGAAAAGTTTTTATCGTCACTGTCGTTGAGTAAACGCCCTTGTGCTACATGGAATTTAGACAATGCAAAAAAGCTAGCACTCACCCCTGTTGCTTCACCATCACTTTTCCCTTCACCACTGAAAATACTGTAAGTATCGATAAGTTTTTGCGCGCTAAAGGCAGTAACAAAAGGTAATGAACGCGCACTAATCTCACCGTCTCTGATACTTAAACCCGGAGAGTGTTTACGTTGTTCTTGTAGTTCTTTTTCTTCAAAAACTTTCCCTTCAATGATTAAATTATGTAAGCCCATCGAGTCGATCATTTTCATCGCTTCAGCTTCTGCACCTTCACCAATATTAAGCATCGCGATAACCGCACCAACGCCAAAAATCATGCCGAGTAAAGTTAACAACGTGCGTAACTTATGTTGAGCAAGCTCGGAAAAAGTATCCAAAAAAATCGCTAAATATTTCATTAACTATGCTCCTTGTCGGTTAATGCTATTTTCTGACCTACTTTAAGCCCTGATAAAACTTCAACATGGCTTAAACTCGCCTGCCCTAAGGTAACGGGTAATGAAGTGTAGTCGCCATTTTTATACAAGTAGACAAACGTCTGCTTTGCTTCGACAAAAACACTTTGCAACGGAATAATAATTTTTTGGCGGGTGGCGATAATTTCAATATTAGCTTCTAACTTTCTTCCGGGTACAAATAGCTCACTATTTTGCTCGGCTAAAATAACAATAACTTCAAAATATTTTTGTGGATCACCACGCTTTATCGAGGTAGGAAACGGGGCAACTGTCTCAACTTTTCCTTTAAACGGTTTATCCGCATAAGCATTTAAAAAGAAGATTACCGATTTATCTACGGCTAAATTTACCGCCTCACTTTCTAAAACGAATAACTTAACTTTCATGTTACTGATATCAGGTAACTCGGCAATTTTTTGCCCCGGCCATAATGACTGGCCTTCACGTGGTTTTTCTCCGCGCCAATTAGCTTTATAAGCAAGTAAGCCATCGTGCGGTGCTTTAACTTCAAGTTTTGCTAGGCCTTCACTTAACTGTTTTAATTTACTTTTGCTTTGCGCTTGCTTCATTTCCAGCAAGCCCATATCTCCCGCTGAACTGCTACTAAAACTATCATTTTTCCAATAAAGATATTCTTCTTTAGACCCTAAGTACTGGGTGTTTTGTAATGAATCAAGGATGTCTAATTTCGAACGTATTTGATCATCATTGATTGAAAAATTTTCTGCAAAATTTTTCTCTTGACCTACCACGCCAATATCTTTGTTAATTGAGTTAAGTGCTTGAGTAAGCATGCCAGTTTTTTCAATAATTTCTTGTTCGGTGATCGACAATTCACTTTGTCTATCTTTACTTTGAATTTCCATCGCTTCACCGTCAAAGCGGGCAATAACATCACCTTTTTTAACGTGTGAAAATTCTGGTGCTAACCATGAAATGTTTTGTGGTCCTTGTCGACTCATTGGCGCATTTATTACCGTGGCTTTTGCTGCAAACAGTTCGCCTTTTGCCGGGACATTAACGATAAAGTCTTGTTTGGTCACCTCATATAACAAGGGAGCGTTTTCTTGCCCAGAACAAGCGGTTATTGCAATAGATAATAAACTAACGATAAAAGATTTTTTCATTATTGATTGTTGTGAATATTTCATAAAGCCACTATATCTCCTTGTGATAGGCCACTTTTAATGACCACTTTATCTCCGACTATATGAGCAACCTCAATGGTTTCTTCATGATCCGAAAAAAGACCGGTGATTCGAACACTCCCTTGGCCATTTTCTAACTTAACCGCCTGCGATGGCAAAGTTAACGCGTTATCAATCATGGCGGTAACAACCTCAATACGCGCCGTCATGCCTGGACGTATCACCGTACCTTTAGGTTGTTCAAAAGCAATGATTGCATCGAAAACACGGCGTTTATCTTGTGATGACTTATCACGAAAAACACGTCCTAGTTCAACAATACTACCTTGTAAAACAATTTCTTGAGTACCATCAATCATAATTTTAACTTTTTGATTAAGTTTGATTTTACCACTGTCAGGTTCAGCAATTTGTGCTTTTAATTGCATCTGTTCAATAACAGCAAGTTCAACAACCGGTTGGCCAAATTGAATACTCTCACCCACCGCTGGTTTTTCTCCTTGCCAATTAGCTCGGTAGATAACCATACCATCAATCGGTGCTTTAACTTTCAAACGCTCAATGTCACTTTTAAAATCATTTACCTCTGCGGTTAAACGGTTTACTTTTCCTTTAGCTAACTTTAAATTAAGTGCTTTATTGTTTTTATGAAAGATAAGTCGCTCTTTCGCAAGAAACAAATCATTTTCGGCAATAGTAAAATCAATCACAGACTTTTTACGATCATTTTCAGCGCGACTGTTATCAATAATATCGGCTTTACGCTCCGCTTTTTCATATTGCATTTTCTTTTCAGCAATACTGAGAATAAGTTCTTGCTCTGATTCTTCTTCCTTAATTTTCTTATTTTCTAATTCTTTTTGCGCCCGGTCTAAGTCAGCTTGTTTATCAACCAACCTATCCACCACCTTTTTACTGTCAAAGGCAACGATCACTTCGCCTTTTTTTACACGGGTATTCTCCGGTGTTAGCTGCTTAATTTGATACTGCCACATACCAGAAACTGACGGTGGTGCTATCATTGCCGTTTGTTTTGACTCTAATTCTCCACTCGCGGTAACAATTAGACGCACTTGTTCTAACTTCACGGTTTCGCTAGGTGCTTTTTCACAAGCACAAAGCAATACTAACAACATGATTGCAAAATATTTATTCACTTGGGCTTACTCCTGTAAATTCTAATTGAGCGCTCATGCCCGGTAATAACGTTAAGGCTTCATCAAGCGTAAAAGAAAACACAGCGCGATAATAAACATCGTTGCCCCATTCTTTACGTTCTTCGGGTTGGCTCGATATTTCGGTTAATGTAGCTACAAGGTTATATTGTGGAAAAGCATCTAGCTTAAAATCGACAACGCTATCCACACGCATATTTTTATAGTCAACTTCATGTACCCAAGCTTCAATATATAAGCCATTTACCGAAGGAATTTTTGCAATTTCCCAAGAAGGTTGCGCCGTCATACCGACAAATACTTTTTCACCACTCCAAGGATGGATCCCATAAAGTACCGGACCACTTCGCTCGGCATAGCCACTCATCTGCTTGAGTTTGTACTCATTGTATTGCAATTTATCCTGATGCTTTACAATCGTAATTTTTTGCTTAGTCACGGCAACCTGATTAGCGACCTTGACTTGCTTTAAATTTTCGAGTGATTTCGCATTAGCAACAACCGCTTTTTCAAGCTGAAGTTGGTTTTTCTGATAATCATATTCACTTAAATGAACAACAGCAATACCGGCATCAATTCGTGCTTTATCAAGTAATAAAGCCGTTCTCTTTTGTCCGTAAGTCGCTTCTAAAAGTGATTGCTTAGCGCTACTAGTCAAACGAAATAACTCTTCATTCGCGGCAATCAAACTTACTTTTTCTTGTTCTATTTGACTTTGAATTGAGCCACTGTCAAAGACGACAACTAGATCGCCTTCTTCAGCTATATCACCTTCTGGTAGTAACCATTGCACTTGAACATTCCAACTATCTGTTTTAGGTGAGTAAAACGTTTGATTGTCGCTGGCTTTAATTTGACCGGATAAAATCAAGGGAGTTTGACCTTCGGCTAAGGAGAAGCCGCTAACAGCAAGTATAGCGATTGATAATATTAGTTTTTGATACATAATCGGTCCTCAATGATATTACCGTCTTTCATGCGGATCATTCTGTCAGCATACGCAGCAATATCTTCTTCGTGAGTCACCATAACAATAGTTTGTCCTTGATTATGTAACTCACAGAGTAAATCCATAATTTCATAAGAGGTTTTAGAATCTAGGTTACCGGTCGGTTCATCTGCAAAAATCACTTCTGGACGATTTACTAGCGCCCGAGCAATAGCAACACGTTGACGTTGCCCACCAGACATTTCAAAGGGTTTATGGTGCCAACGCGAAGATAAACCTACTTTATCAAGCATTTCCATACCACGTTTTTTGGCGTCTTCTTGATCGGCATTACTGTAACGTAGTGGTAAAATAACATTATCAAGGGCAGTTAAACGAGGTAGTAAATGAAAGGTTTGAAAGATAAAACCTATTTTACGATTGCGGATCTTAGAAAGGCTTTCGTCATCAATATTTTTTATTGACTCACCAGATAATAAGTATTCACCAGAAGTCGGTGTATCGAGACAACCTAAGATACTCATTAAGGTTGATTTTCCTGAACCCGAAGTGCCCATTATCGCAACGAATTCATTGTTTTCAATGGTTAAAGAAACATTATTTAAGGCTATGACTTGAGTTTCACCTTCACCATAAATTCGACTGATGTTATCGATTTTGATCACTTATTACGCTCCATAAAAATTAATCCCTGTTGATGCCATTACTTTTATCTAACAAATAAAGGTAAAATAGCCCGCGTAACAATATATAGCTTTAAATTTTAATCACATACTGCTGAACTGTAATAATTTGTTTCAATTAAGACTGCATTTACAGCCTCAAATATTGGAAAATAATGTCAATTAAAGAACACTTCAACAAACCAGAGAATTTATTGCTCGCCATGGCATTTATTATGCCGCTAATATTTAGCGTTTGGATGGTTTTACTCAATAATTTTGTTATCGAAAAAGCCAGTTTTACCGGTAAAGAAATTGGCATTTTACAAAGTCTCCGTGAAATACCTGGATTTCTAGCCTTTACCGTTATTTATGTACTACTGTTTATTAAAGAACAAAAATTAGCCATTATTTCATTAGCCGTTACCGCTATTGGGGTAATAATGACCGGATTTTTTCCTTCTGTTTTAGGTTTGTATCTGACCACTGTTATCATGTCTATTGGCTTTCATTATTTTGAAACCGTGAACCAATCGTTAACCATGCAATGGATTGATAAAGATAAAACAGCCCATTTTTTAGGGCGTCTATTATCGGTAAAATCAGCGGCATCACTACTCGCTTTTAGCAGTATTTGGTTGATGATGGAAAAGTTCTCGTGGTCTTATCAAAGTACTTATGCCTTATTTGGTGCACTCGGCCTAGTACTCACTATTTGTTTGGCACTTTCTTTTAAAGAGTTTCCCGTTAAGGTCGAACAAGAAAAAAGCCTGATACTACGTAAACGTTATTGGTTGTTCTACGCTTTGACTTTCTTTAGTGGTGCGCGCCGCCAAATATTTACCGTATTCGCGGGTTTTTTAATGGTAGAAAAATTTGGTTATAGCGTTGCTGATATCAGTGCATTATTCTTAATAAACTATGTTTTTAATTGGTTATTCGCAGCAAAAATAGGCAAATTGATTGGCATTATTGGTGAACGTCGGGTGCTTAAATTTGAATATATCGGTTTAATTACTATCTTTATTGCCTATGGCTTTGTCGAAAACTCGACGATCGCAGCAAGCTTATATGTGATAGATCATTTATTTTTTGCTTTAGCTATTGCGATTAAAACCTACTTTCAAAAAATAGCCAAGCCTGAAGATTTAGCATCAAGTGCTGGCGTTAGTTTTTCAATTAATCATATTGCCGCTGTGGTTATTCCGGCGTTGCTTGGTTTAGTGTGGATTTATAACCCGTCATGGGTCTTTTATATTGGTGCTGGCTTTGCTTGTTGTTCTTTGATTTTATCGCACTTTATTCCATGCCAACCAAGGGAAGGCGTCGAGTTTAGATACCAAGAAACATCTTAACTATATTAGCCGATAAAAAAGCCGAGACATTATATCTCGGCTTTAATTTATTCAAGCTAGCAACAATCAGTATTTATTACTTATTGTTACGTAAGAAGGTTAAAAACTCATCAGCAGGCATAGGTTTAGCATAAAAGAAACCTTGTACTTCGTCACACCCTTGAGCGATTAAATGCGCTTGTTGTTCTTCCTCTTCGATACCTTCAGCAATAACTTTTAAGTTCATTTGCTTACCGAGGTTAATAATCGTATCTGCAATCAATGACTGCCCTGGCTCTGCAATACCCGTAATAAATGAACGGTCGACCTTTAAACGGTCAAGCGGTAGTTGTTGTAAATAGCTCATTGATGAATAGCCCGTACCAAAGTCATCAAGCGCAATGCTGATACCTTCAGCTTTCAACTTAACTAATGCATCAATAACAACTTGTGGTTCATCCATTAAAATATTTTCAGTGATCTCTAATTCGAGCTTACTTGGTTTAACATCATGATTAATCGTCGCTTGAATGATACTGTCAACGAAGTTATCACGTTTAAATTGTGGGATAGAAACATTAACAGAGATACCAACATGATCGAATTTCTGTTGCTCTAATACCTTTATTTGTTTACAGGCTTGGTTAATAACCCAATCACCAATTTCTACAATCAACCCTGAATATTCTGCTAGAGGAATAAACACAGCCGGTGAAATAAATTTTCCTTCGGCGGTTCGCCAGCGTAATAATGCTTCAGCGCCAATAACCTTGCCGGTAATTAAGCTAAGCTGAGGCTGATACCAAAGCTCTAAACGATTATCTGCAAAATCAGTACGTAATTGCCTGATCATACCTAAACGCCAAAGTGTTTCATCTTCCATTTCTTTTTTGTAATAAACAAAATTTTCGTGATTACTTTTCTTGGCTAAATTCAAGGCGATATTTATTTGATTAAGAACCTTTACCCCTTGCGAACCGGCACTACTTTTTGAGCACAGCCCAAAACATGCAGTGACAGGTAATAGTTGTTCTCCCGCGGTAAACGAACGATGAAATAATGACATTAATTTATCAGGGTTTACACTTTCAGCCGGACCAATAACACCAAAAACATCGGCACCCATTCGAGCAAACTGACAATGTTTTCCTAATTCTTTCATGCGCTCTGTAACAGCGAGCAACAGCTTATTACCTAAATCTTGTCCTAAGCCATCATTAATATCACTAAAGTGATTTATATCTATTAAAGCGGCAACAAGATTGGGTTCTTCTGATTGACTAAACTTGTCGAGTAAATTAACAAACTCTAAACGATTTGGCAGCTCAGTCAGCCAATCACGATAGGCAGCATTACGTAGTTTTTGAAAAAGGTGGACATTTTCATAACCGATGGCGACATTGGCTAAAAACACTTCGATTAACTGTATTTGAATATCAGTTAACTCTTGCTCAACTTCAAGATAAATAACCGCGCGATAACCACCGCTTGCTAAATACAATACCGCAAAGTCACTACCATAATTATTTTGTTTTTGAGTGAAACAGCTACTCATGCGATCTTGTGCTGAATCTCTGTCGAAGCAGGAAATTTTTTGATTAATCAGTTCGGCGTCATGACCGATTTGACCTAAGATATGTAAGCTTAAATCGTCAGAACCCTCAATAATACCTTGCCCACGCGCACAAAAAACACTGCAATGACTCTTACTCAACTTAATTAATTGCGACAACACACCTTCTGCATATTCATGAATACTGTGCAGTTCAAGTAAGTCAGCAGTAGCACTAATTATTTTTTCGAGGCCCAAGCGGTTTTGATTAACCGAATGAATTTGTTGATATGAACGAATAGCGGCGTAAACGGTAGTCACTAACTTGCGACGAGTTAACTCTGTTTTGGTTTTATAGTCATTGATATCATAATCTTTGATAACACTTTCTTCAGGAGCATAGCCTGGTTGACCGGTTCTCAAAACAATACGTATATCTTGACGAGATAAAGTTTCTCGAATATGTTTTACAACATTTAAGCCCGCATCATCCGTTTCCATAACAACATCGAGTAATACCAAAACGATGTCCTCGTGCTCTTCAATAAGCAGACATGCGTCACGCCCAGAGTAAGCATGTATATACTCTAGATTTTTACCTAAGACGACGAGATCTGAGAGTGCTAACTGAGTAACAGAGTGAATTTCGGGATCGTCATCAACAATCAGAACCTTCCACGTTTCAGCACTGCCATCATTTAGAATTTCATCTTCATCACTATCATCAATAAATAAAAAGTCGTCATTATTATTTTCAGAAGCCTGCATATCGTCCTCATTTAACCAGAAAAATACTACTGATTAAGGTTTTTTTTTCACATCAAATTTTATTATGAATCATATTTCCAATAAACTACATAATAAGAGTCAGTTAAATAATATTCAACCTAGAATTACAATTATATTCATAATTTCAATTGCTTCCTTAATTTATGTTAAGTTTAGATGAATAAAGAGAATATTGCTGATTTTAATTTTCCAGCGTATGCTTAGAAAAAATAGTAATGAAAATAATATATTAGTTACGGTAATTTTTATGAAAGACATCAACGAACCCTCAACTGCACCGCTGGTTATTGCTGAGGAACCGGTTAACACTGAAGTAATAAAAACAACAGAATCTACGGCTAAAAATAGCGGCAATAAAAAAAATGCCGGTGTTTCTTCCCAAATGCAACTGCTTGCCTTGGCTAAAAACTTTGTACTTGATGGTGGCTTAATTTCTTCAGAAAAACAGATGCCATTAGAAGAAAGAACCCAAAAAAGAGCACGGATTGCCGCATTACGAAAACAAGAGAATCTTGAAGCTATTATAAAAAAGTCAGTAAATTACTGCTCTGCTACCGAGTTTACCCATAAAGCAGATGCTGATTGGTTTAGTACCTTTACCGAACTCGCCGAAGATGTCAGTAATACCACCATGCAAAATCTGTGGGCAAAAATACTAGCAGGGGAAATATCACAACCCGGTTCATTTTCCACTAAAACCCTCAAGGTTTTTCGTGCCATGAGTATCACGGAAGCGAAATTGTTAGCAAAGGCCTGTAGTTTAGCGGTGACAGAACAAACAAAAAGAAATATACGTATTATTTCAGGAGCCTATCAGACACCTGGCTTACTAAACTTTTTTAATAAAAATAGAGAACAGAATATACCCTTCAACCAATTTTCATTGAGCTATGCTGATTTATTAATTCTAGCCGATAATCATCTGGTCTTTATTCAAGAGACAGAATCTAGCCCTATGAACAAGTCAGAGTCGTTCCATTTTAACTTTAACGGTAAGCCATTAACGCTTACCGCAAAAAAATCATCTTGTGTACTGAAGTTTTATAAATTTACGCCAATAGGCAGCGAGCTAGCACGTCTGATCAGCGATAATATTGATGATGTTTATTTACAGCATTTAAAAAGTGCATTAAGCGAAAATTTTTCAATTATAGAGGGATAAGGATAAGAATTGGTGGTTTGAGAGCCACCAATGTAGATACTGATACAAGCCCCTCTGACTGCTACAGCCCCGTCATCCTGCTATAAGCAACGTCATATAACTGCCAACCCCGTCATCCTGCTGCCTACCCCGTCATCCTGCTACCACCCCCGTCATCCTGAACTTGTTTCAGGATCTGTACTTCCTCCCCAAATACAGATACTGAAACAAGTTCAGCATGACGACAAGAGTTCACATCAAGCCCTGTCACTATCGACCAGATCGTGTCACTAAACTTCAAGATCCCAATACAGATACTGAAACAAGTTCAGCATGATGACAAGAGTTCACATCAAGCCCTGTCACTATCGACCAGATCGTGCCACTAAACTTCAAGATCTCAATAAAGATACAAGCCTATTCATACTGCTACCAGCAACGTTATCCTGCTATAACCCATCATTCTGCTGTAACCCTTCATTCTGCTATAAGCCCGTCATCCTCAACTTGTTTCAGGTTCTGTACTTACCCCAAAAAAATACAGATACTGAAACAAGTTCAGCATGACGACAAGAGTGGGCATCAAGCCCTATCACTATCGACCTGATCGTGTCACTAAACTTCAAGATCTCAATAAAGATACAAGCCTATTCATACTGCTACCAGCAACGCCATCCTGCTATAAGCACCGTCATCCTGCTATAACCCCCGTCATCCTGAACTTGTTTCAGGATCTGTACTTACCCCCAAAAAAATACAGATACTGAAACAAGTTCAGCATGACGACAAGAGTGGGCATCAAGCCTTACCACTATCGACCTGATCGCGTTACTAAACTTCAAGATCCCAATACAGATACTGAAACAAGTTCAGCATGACGACAAGAGTTCACATCAAGCCCTGTCACTATCGACCTGATCGCATTACTAAACTTCAAGATCCCAATACAGATACTGAAATGCAGTTTTTTTCCCGACAAAAAGTACCCAACATAAAAAAGGACAAGCATCTAAGATGTTTGTCCTTAATAGTAAACGTTAAGTTGGGCGTTATTTAAATACCGTCACCGTCAGTATGTAGACCACATTCTCTGGCCATGCCAGAAAAGCGGGTATCACTTTCATTCATACCTAACGTTAATGGCCGTGTACTGTGTGTGTCGCCAACCGATACATAGCCTTGGTCCCATAGAGGATGATAGGGCAAGTTATGCTTAGTTAAGTATTCATGTACATCCTTATTACTCCAATCAATAATAGGATGTACTTTAAAACGACCGCGTAAAATACTGACTACAGACAAGCCTTCACGATGCTCTGATTGCTGACGACGCACGCCAGAAAACCATGTTGCTGCATTGAGCTCATGTAAACCACGTTCTAGCGGCTCAACTTTATTACGGCGATTATAAGCTTTGAGTGATGTTTCATCTTTTGCCCATTCTTCGCCATATTTTGCTTGTTGCCATGCCGCACTTTCTGTCGCGCTATAAACGTGTAAATTCAATTTCAAACGTTCGTTGAGCTGTTCAATAAACTGATAAGTTTCAGGAAACAAGTGCCCAGTGTCGGTAACAATCACCGGGATATTCGCATCGACTTGCGTCAACATATGCAACATAACCGCAGATTGAATGCCAAAGCTAGAAGACAAAACGAACTGTGATGGTAAATTTTCCATCGACCATTCAACTCGTTCAGTCGCGGTTTGCTGCTCTAATAGCTCGTTCCACTGGTTAAGCCAAGGCTTAGGTAAAGACGCAGGAAAACGGTTATTAATCGGTGCTTTTGCCGCAGCGATGTCAGCACTATTAATAATAGGTTTAGTCATGAAAATCTCGCTTACTATTTTTCACTTCTGCGATAATGCCGGTACGAATAGTAAAATCACCAAACGCTTCATTGCTGTTTCTTTCCGATGACCAGCGAGCCACTAGCATATCCATTTCATCAAGAATATCTTGTTCGCTTAAGTTTTCTTTATACATTTTAGGTACTCGCGTTCCTGCCAAGTTGCCGCCTAAATGCATATTGTATTTACCTGGACCTTTACCAACTAAACCAATTTCTGCCAACATCGCACGACCACAGCCATTTGGACAACCAGTCACACGTAAAATAATACTTTCATCACTCATATCATGTTTGGCTAAAATGCCTTCTACGTCGGTAACAAAACCCGGTAAATAGCGTTCTGCTTCAGCCATAGCTAATGGACAGGTAGGAAATGCTACACAAGCCATAGAATCTTTACGTTGCTTTGAAACCGTGTCGTTCATTAAGCCATATTCACGGGCAATTTTTTCAATTTGTGCTTTATCTTCAGTTACTACACCCGCGACAATTAAGTTTTGGTTCGCGGTCATACGAAAATCACCTTTGTGTATTTTCGCTAATTCAGCAACACCTGACTTAAGGGGTTTACCTGGGCTATCTAATAAACGGCCATTTTCAATAAATAAGGCTAAATGGTGCTTACCGTCAAAACCTTCAACCCAACCAATACGATCGCCACGTTCAGTGAACTCGTATGGACGAGAGGTTTCAAAAGTAATACCGGCACGTTTCTCAACTTCCGATTTAAAGGTTTCTACACCCACTCGGTCAAGTGTGTACTTAGTTTTAGCATTTTTACGATTAACTCGGTTTCCCCAGTCGCGTTGTGTTGTTACAACAGCGGTCGCAACATCTAAGGTATGTGCTAAAGACACATAGCCAAAATCGTCAGCCTTGCGAGGATACGTTGACTTATCGCCATGAGTCATCGCTAAACCACCACCAACAAGTACGTTAAAACCAACTAATTTTCCATCTTTAGCAATAGCGATAAAGTTGAGATCATTAGCGTGAACGTCAATATCATTTTGTGGCGGAATAACAACAGTCGTTTTAAATTTTCGTGGTAAGTAGTTGCTGCCTAAAATAGGCTCTTGTGTCTCTTTACCTTCAGGGCCTTCAAGCTTTTCGCCATCTAGCCAGATCTCTGCATAAGCACGTGTTTTAGGCAGTAAATGTTCACTAATTTTAATAGCCCATTCATAAGCTTCTTGATGAAGTTCTGACTCAATAGGGTTAGAAGTACACAGAACATTACGGTTAACATCGCCAGCAGTCGCAATTGAGTCGATACCAATACTATTTAATGTTTGGTGCATTAATTTAATATTGGGCTTTAACACACCATGAAATTGAAATGTTTGACGTGTTGTTAAGCGAATACTGCCATATGAAGTGCTCTCTTGAGCAAATTTGTCAATAGCCAACCACTGCTCTGGTTTAATGATACCGCCAGGCATACGAGCTCGTAACATAACATTATGCAAAGGTTCTAATTTTTGTTTACTACGCTCAGTTCTAATATCACGGTCATCTTGCTGATACATACCATGAGTTCTGATAATATGATAATTATCTGCAGTGAAACCACCGGTGACTTGGTCTTTTAAGTCATCAACAATTGTCCCTCGTAAAAAATTACTATCTGCTTTTAAGCGTTCGTTATCAGCCTGTTTACCTTCTACAATTAACGGTCCTGGACCTGTTAATACGATTTCTTTATTTGTTGTAGTCATTAGTAAACATCCTTTTGGAAACGCTTGGCGTTACGCAATTCTTTTAAATAATCTTGTGCTTGTTCTGTACTCAACTTGCCATGCTCAGCAATAATATCCACCAAGGCAAGCTCAACATCTTTTGCCATACGGCTCATGTCACCACAAATATATAAATGTGCGCCACGTTCTAACCAAGCAAAAATCTCACTGGCTTTTTCACGTAAACGGTCTTGCACATATATTTTTGCCGCTTGATCACGAGAAAAGGCTAAATCAAGGTGCGTTAACAAGCCTGATTTTAAATAGCCTTGCCATTCCACTTGGTATAAAAAATCTTGAGTGAAGGTTTGATCACCAAAAAACAGCCAGTTATCACCACTTGCTTCGCTTGCTTCACGTTCTTGCATAAAGGCTCTAAAAGGAGCAATACCAGTACCTGGGCCAATCATGATCACAGGCGTATCGCCATTTTCAGGTAAGCGAAAGTTATCGTTGTGTTCAATGAAAACCTTAACTG
Source organism: Colwellia sp. BRX8-9 (assembly GCF_014077245.1). Taxonomy (NCBI): domain Bacteria; kingdom Pseudomonadati; phylum Pseudomonadota; class Gammaproteobacteria; order Alteromonadales; family Colwelliaceae; genus Colwellia; species Colwellia sp. BRX8-9. Next base: position 105,570 of record NZ_JACGVN010000002.1, on the reverse strand, counting down.
TGCCGCCTTCTGCTAAGCGTTTACCTAAAAAGCTTGAGGCACCGCCACTTCTTAACTGATCATTTTCGCTGTATTCAACTAAGCCCACCGTTAAGTGTACTTCTTCTTCAACCTCAGCTTGGCTCGAGGCTATAGAATATAAACGTGGAGTAATCTTTCTAAGCGCATCAACAAAGTCTTGTGCTGTTACTTTCGCCGGAGCTGCTTTAACTACATCAATAATTTGATGGTTACCCGCATATTCACGCGCAGCATTTTTATCTTCACTCAAGGTAAGCAAAGCTTTATCTTGTGATTTATCCGCCCAAAAGCTAATGAAATTAGGCACTGTTTGAGTAATTTCTAATGTTGAAATTAATGCTTGTTCCAGTGATAAACGTTCACCGCCAACATCAATATTTTCATTACCTGACAAACCAAGTATTGCAATAAGTTCGGCGACTAACTCAGTGTCATTTTCAAACCACACACCTAAAGCGTCACCGGCTTGATAGGTGATACCTGAATCGGCTAAATCGATTTCAATATGACGAACATCTTTTGCTGAATCACGACCGGTGATCTTTTGGCTTAAACTTAACTCAGCAGCATAAGGCGCCTGTTTTGTATATTCGCTAGACGCGCCAAGTGTTGGCATTACCACAACATTATGGCTATCAATCTCATTACCCAACAAGGCTTTTACATCTTTAACAATAGTCTCTGACCATGCTTTTACTTCAGCTTCGTAATCAACGTCACAGTCAACGCGTGCGGTAATCTGTTTTGCACCAAGCTTACTTAAGTAATCATCAAAGTCTTTGCCCGTTTGACAAAAGAACTCATAGCTAGTGTCGCCCAAGGCTAAAACGCTATAGCGTAAATCATCGAGCTTTGGCGCTTTTTTCGAGCCTAAGTATTCATGTAAAGCAATCGCATCATCGGGTGCTTCACCTTCGCCATTAGTACTGGCGACAATTAATAGGTGAGTCAGATTTTTAATGCTTTTTGGCTTAAAGTCACTCATGCTTTTTAAGTCGACGGTAAGACCTTCTGCTTGTGCTTGTGCGGCTAACGCTTTAGCAACACCTTTAGCATTTCCGGTTTGAGAACCAAATAAAATGGTTAATACAGGCGCAGGAGCTGCAACAGCTGAAGCTGTAGGGCTAACGCTTAACGATGCTCCTTCAGATTTAGCCGCTAAGTAACCACTTGCCCATGCAAGCTGCAACTGAGAGTAACTGCCAATAGCGTTTTGTAATGATGAAAGTTGGTCAGCATCTAGCATAGTTTTTTGTAAGTTCTGTTGGTTTGGCAACATAATGTCAATTCGCCCATTTAAATTTAGTAAAATAATAATAGACTGACTTTGCATATAATAAAAAGAATAGAAAAGGCTTTTTTATTCCAAAATAGAATAAGTCAGTTCTTTGAACCTTTACCCACACTCTTATCTAAATTTTAAGACATTCTTTTTCTTGAAATTTAGATAAGGGGCGACCACACTTAATTCAAGCTAAAAGAATAGATAAAATGATGGAAAAAGTAGACGCAATAATTATTGGCGCTGGTGTCGTGGGTTTAGCCATTGCGGCAAGACTTAGCAATAAGCTCAATAACGTGCTCATTATTGATAAAAATGCTGGCTTTGGTGAAGAAACCAGTAGTCGTAATAGTGAAGTTATTCATGCCGGCATTTATTATCCTCAGCACAGTTTAAAAGCTAAGCTATGCGTGCAAGGAAAAGAGAAGCTTTATCAATATTGTAAAGATCGAGGCATTCCTCATCAACGCCTAGGAAAATTACTGGTTGCCCACGGCGAGGAAGAAGAGCAATGTTTAGCCAAAACCATAAAACAAGCAGCACTTAATGATGTTAATGATCTCGTCTGGTTAACGGCAGACGAGCTTAAGAAGTCAAATCCAGCATTACATGCCACCGCTGCCTTACTTTCCCCTTCAACAGGTATTATTGATAGTCATCGTTATATGCAGGCTTTACTGGCAGAAATTGAGCATAATAATGGTCAGTTTGTTGGAAAAACCACCTTTATAAAGGCAGATAAAAATAATGATGGCTTTGTTGTTACTTTAAATAGTCAAGATGAAATAATGCAGCTGCATTGTGATTATTTAATTAATTCAGGGGGATTACAAAGTACTAAAGTTGCCGAAAATATTAGTGATTTAAAAAAGTCACATATTCCAACGCTTTATTATTGTCGAGGCCATTATTTTTCATACCAAGGGAGAAGTCCTTTTACACAACTCATTTATCCCTTACCCGAAGCGCATGGTTTAGGTATTCACGCCTCATTAGATATTGGCGGACAATTAAAATTTGGTCCCGACACACAGTACATAGATGATATTGATTATGAAGTCTCTCCGCTTCTAAAAGCTAAATTTGTTGCCGCGATTCAACGCTATTACCCTTCATTAGATAGCGAAAGATTACAGCCTGCTTATTCGGGTATTCGTCCGAAATTAGAAGGTCCGAATGATGGTTTTAAAGATTTTGTCATTCAAAGTGAAAAAGTGCATGGCTTGAAAGGATTAGTGAATCTGTTTGGTATTGACTCACCCGGCTTAACTTCTAGTTTAGCTATAGCTGAATATGTCGACGAAAGACTAGCCATATAATGCTTATATATTTGAAAGTGAGTAAGGTATTTATGGCGAGTGAAAAATGAGTGTTTATATTTTGAGTTTCTAAAATGAATTAAAAAGCCAATTGCTTACACAATTGGCTCCTTTAACACTAAAGTAATAATATTACTGAGTGATTTCTTCTGGTTCAGCTGATTTTTGAATGTCTAATAATTCAATTTCAAACTGTAATACTGAGTTACCAGGAATACGTGGCGGGTTGCCATTTTTTCCGTAAGCTAAATCAGATGGAATAGTAAAAGTGTACTTTGAGCCCACTGACATTAACTGTACGCCTTCTGTCCAACCGCTAATAACACGATTTAAAGGGAATACTGCTGGTTCATTGCGTTCATATGAACTATCAAAAGTTTCACCGTTTAAGAAAGTACCTTTATAGTGAACCGTTACTGTATCAGTAGCGCTAGGTTTATCACCTTCACCTTCAGTTACAACAAGGTATTGAATACCTGATTCAGTAACTTGTACACCTTCTTTCTTAGCATTTTCTTCTAAAAATTTCATGCCTTCAGCAATTGCCGCTTCAGATTCAGCGTCTGCTGCTGCTAGTTGCTTTGCTTTCATTTGTTCATCAAGGCTCATTAATAGTGCTTGGATCTCTTCTTTCTCAATGATTGATTTGCCAGCAAGACTGTCCATGAAACCACGAGTAATTAATGCTTGGTCAAGTGGAACACCCAACTTCTCATGTTGATCAAGATTCTTCTGCATGTACATGCCAATTGAAGCACCTAAACTGTAAGCTTGTTTTTGCATTTCAGTTTCTAAAACAGGCGCTGTTTCGGTTGGTTTTACACTTTCTTGACAGCCAAACACTGACACAAGTGCAATAGCTAACATAGTTGGCTTAAATAATTTCATTTTTTCTCCGTTAACGTAACCTAGTACTCAGTTGGAGGAAGTCCCCCTAAGCCATTGATTAAATATTATGTATTGTTAGACAATGCGGCTTATACTAACGATAAATTAACTAAGAAAAAAGTATTAATATTGTGATTAAGTGTAATAACAAGCTAACACTGCTTTTCATCTGTCTATTTTCCTTATTGAACAGTGCTTGCCAGCCTGCAGAGGACAAGCCTGTACAGCGTTGGCAGCATGCTACAGATGGTGCTTATGCAGCTAATATTTCTAATGATGGCAAATACAGTGTTGTCTCTTCTATTTATCATGGCTTAAGTTTATGGGACATAGAAGAGAATGCATTAAAATACAGCTGGTCACAACAGCAAGATAGTAGCGATAATTTAGTGCTGTTAGCCGATATATCCAATAATAATAGCCATGCATTGACCGCAAATCGAGAAGCGTTTTCGTTGTGGAATATAGCAACAGGGCAATCAGAAGGTTATTGGAAAGTACGCGAGTCAACGATTCGTGATATTGCCTTGTCCAATAATGGTGACTTTATTTTACTCGGTAAAAGTAATGGCACCGTTGTTCACATTACTATGAGCAATGGCCGTCGCTTAGAGTTCTTAGGTCATACAGAAAAAATTAATGCTGTTGATATGCTCCCCAATGGCCGTATCGCTATTTCAGGAGGCAATGATTACGTCGCTTATGTATGGGATACAGAAAGTGGGCAGGTTATTTACCGATTTAATCATCCCAGTCGCGTTACTATGGTGGCTCTAGACCCTAAAGGTCGGTTTGCTTTTACTGCAGACAGTAAAAAATCTTCAAACATATGGGATTTAAAAACAGGTAAACGCATTAGCCAACTTCAATACTATAACCGTCACGAAATATTTAGCTCAGTAAGGTTTTCTGATGATGGTACTCAACTATTAACAGGAGCCCCAACTCGAAAAGTTAGCCTATGGAGCATACTAACCGGAGAGCGGCTTGACAGCTGGCGAGTTACGCCAAAAGAAAGTATACGTGCTGCAGGCGCGGTAGTGTATAGTGTCGCCTTTCGAGGAAAGAACCAAATAATCACCGAAAGTTCATCAGGATACGCTGAGCTTTGGCAAAGAAAGTCGCGTTAGGTACCCCAAATTATGACAACAGAAATACAAAAAAAAATAATCGAATTACAAGAAAATGTTGAAGCGCTGCAATCTCGTAATGCCTTTCAAGACGATGTTATTGAACAGTTGAATAATGAACTTGCTGTTCATCAATTAGAAATTTCAGACATTAGGGCACAGCTAAAGTTAATCGCAAGTCGTGTTCAAGATAATAATCCGGGTCAAAATCAGTCGCAAGATATCGAACCGCCACCACCACATTATTAACTCTTAACCTGAGCTTTCATTCAAATAAATACCAAGCTGAAATATTTCAGCTTGGTAAAGTAACGATTTATTCTTGCTTAAAAATACCAATCACTTGCTCTTGCGGGCGGATTTCTTTAACGACATGCTCTTCTGGCTGTGACATTTGATGCCCACAGCTAACACAAGTAACTTTTTCAACATTATTTTCTTTTGTTAATCCCATGGTGTCCATAGCATTACATTTCGGGCAAATAGCGCCAGCAATAAATCTTTTTTTCATGTGTTTCAATCCAAATAAAATCGAGTTGTATTATTTTACCTTGAATCTTGTCGATAGGAAAAGGACAATAGCGGCCTGAATTAAAATGAGTAATAATACACAATGATCATAGCCACCGATTTAAGCTTAGATAGAGGCGCTAAAAACCTCATAAAATCATCAAGCTTTACTATTCATCCTAATCACAAAGTCGGCTTAGTTGGCGCTAATGGCTGTGGAAAATCTTCTTTATTTGCGGCCTTATTAGGTGAGTTACAGCCCGACAGGGGCGATGTAAATATGCCTTCAGGCTGGGATGTCGCGACAGTAAAACAAGAAACTCCCGCCCTCGAACAATCAGCCTTAGATTATGTGATGGACGGAGATAAAGAGTTTCGTCAACTTGAGCAACAACTTGAGAAAGCTCGATTAAATGATGATGGCAACCAAGAAGCGTTAATTCTCAACCATATTGACGCCATAAATGGCTACAGTTTACCCGCCCGTGCCAGCGAGTTATTGCATGGTTTAGGTTTTTTACAAGAACAACTAGGTGATGCCGTAAAGGATTTTTCTGGTGGTTGGCGCATGCGTCTTAACTTGGCTCAAGCGTTAATTAGCCGCGCAGATTTACTTTTACTCGATGAACCCACTAACCATCTAGATTTAGATGCGGTAATTTGGTTACAGCGTTGGTTAAAACGCTTTACCGGTACTTTAGTGCTTATTTCACATGATCGTGATTTTCTCGATGACGTTATTGAACAAATTCTTCATATTGAACATCAACAAGCAAAATTATATTCGGGTAATTATAGCGCCTTTGAGCGTCAGCGCGCGGAACATTTAGCACAACAAGATGCTCAATTTCAAAAACAGCAAAAAGAAGTTGCTCACTTAACCTCATTCGTCGATCGCTTTAGAGCAAAAGCCAGTAAAGCAAAACAAGCACAGAGTCGTTTAAAGCGTTTACAAAAATTACCTGACTTAGCACCCGCACATGTTGATAGCCAATTTACCTTCAGTTTCAAAACACCGGAAACATTGCCTTATCCATTATTAGCGTTAAAAGAGACAACCTGTGGCTATAATCCAGAAACCATTATTTTACGTGATGTCGGTCTCACGCTGGTACCCGGTAGTAGAATCGGTCTTTTAGGACGAAATGGTGCGGGTAAGTCGACATTAATAAAGTCATTAGCCGGCGATATTGCCTTAATTAAAGGCGAGCGTTATTGCGCCCAAGACTTAACTGTTGGTTACTTCTCTCAACATCAGCTTGAACAATTACATATGCCAAGTAGTGCGATTGATCATATTGTTCGTGCTAAACCTGAGACTACAGAGCTACAAGCGCGCAATTTTTTAGGTAGCTTTGGTTTTACTGGCGACCAAGCACTTTCTCCGGTAAGTACCATGTCAGGTGGAGAAAAAGCACGTCTGGTATTGGCGTTAATTGTTAATGAAAAGCCACAATTACTTCTCCTCGATGAGCCCACTAACCATCTTGATTTAGAAATGCGTCAAGCACTTGTCTTTGCTTTACAAGACTTTGAAGGGGCTATTATTTTGATTGCCCATGATCGCTTTTTATTAGAGTCGTGTGTTGATGAGTTTTTCTTAGTTGCCAATGGTCAAGTTAGCGAGTTCTCTGGTGATATTGATGACTATCAACAATGGCTTAACGAAGACAAAAAACAAACACTGAAAAATACTAAACCCGCAAAGTCTCTTGAGGTTGTTGATAAAAAACAATTACGCAAAGACCAAGCTGAATTACGTAAAAAAGCATCTCCACTGCGTAAACAAGCCGATAAATACGAGAAGAAAGTGCAACTGCTGCAAACTGAATTAGCTGAAGTTGAAGGAGTATTAGCCGAAAGTGAGATATATCAAAGCGAACATAAAGCACGCTTAGCCGTACTCATTAAGCAACAAGCTAAGCTCAAAGCAGATGTTGAAGAAAATGAAATGTATTGGCTCGAATTAGAAGAACAAATTGAAGAAATTATGTTGCAAGCTTCACTGTAAAAATTAATCATTAAATTATATTACTTGCTACACTTAATAATCATACGATTAAAATAATGAGAACGTTATGAAAAAAACAATATTCGCCCTTTTTTGTCTATCTATAGTAAGCAGTGTTTCGAGCTTTGCTTATCAAGGTGATCTTGACCAAGGCATTTATGAATTAAACCGTGGCGCTTTTAAAGCGGCTATAAATGAATTTGAACCCTTAGTTGCTCAGGAGTATTCTCCTGCGCAGTATCAAATGGCGCTTATTTATTTAAATGGTTACGGCGTTACAAAAGATCCCAAAAAAGCGTTGGAATTAATGTCCTTAGCCGCTTCACAAAATCACCCCGACGCACTATTTAGTTTGTCACTGATGTATTCTGACGGAGTCATCGTTAAAAAAGATTTAAAAACCGCTTTTGCACTGATGGAAAGAGCAGCGATAAGAGACTCCGTTGCCGCACAATTTAATCTTGGTGTTATGTATTTCAATGGCACGGGTACATATAAAGACTATCCAAAAGCCGCACGTTGGTATGAAACTGCGGCAAAGCAAAACTACGCCCTAGCCCAGTTTAATTTAGCACTGATGTATTTTGAAGGATTGGGTGTTGAGAAAAGTGTAGAGATGTCTTTTATATGGAATATTATTTCCGCAAGTAATGGTTATCAAAATGCAGGAAAAAGTCGCGATATGGACTCCTTAAAACTCAGCAATGTAGAAATAGCTCAAGCAAGGGAAAAGGCTGACCGACTTTATCAACAAATTATCGAACAAGAAGCATTAAAAGCTAAACAATAAAACCTTAGCTCTAAAAAATAAAACAATAATCTAAGGGATAAATTTAAGGTTCATTGATCTATATCACAACCATAAAGTAACCCACGATTTAAAATGGCTATAACATTACGTTATAGCCATTTTTGTTATAACTCAATTATTTTTATGGAGTCTATTATGAACTTTTTCGATATGATTATTAATGATCCCGTTGTACTTTATTCTTTTGGCGGATTAGCAATTCTTTTAGGTATTGGTGCTTTCTATGTTTATTATTTTCTTAAAAACATCAATGAAAATAATTAGGTAAAAACCTGTAGAAGTTGATTAAAGTTGCAACCTTCTTAATTAAGGTGGAAACCGTAAAATAAAGTCAGCAACTGCAATTATTACGTTTAAGCACCGAAAATATCTTTCAAAAAATTTAATTAAACGTTGAAGTAGTTAATTTCTACAATATAACCCTAAGGGTAATAGCTGCCAAAGAGGGGTCTTTAGCAACCTAAAATTTTGCAGGCGTATATTTTTACTGTTTGATACGAATATAGACATTAAAGATTTAACCTCAGGTATCGCTCATCTAAAAAAGCAGTCATTAAGATTGTTGTACTCCTCCTTAAAATACGGTGTTCACCGTTAAATTATAAATTGTTACTTATAACACTTTTTATACTAAAACAGTTGACCCTACTACCGTGGTAAGCTTTAACCTCAACTTAGTTCTACAATTCAATTAAGATGAGAAGCTTATGAATACAACTACACAATTCAAAATTGACGGTATGACCTGTGCTTCATGTGTCGGTCGTGTTGAAAAGGCCTTACACAAAGTGGTTGGCGTGACAGATGTTACCGTTAACCTAGCTACAGATACGGCTACTATTCAAGGCACTGCCAGTCATAGTGAATTAATTACCGCTGTTATTGAGGCTGGTTATCAAGTACCCGTGAAGGTAAAGCAATTTGGTATTGGAAAGATGAGTTGCTCCTCTTGTGTGACGCGGGTCGAACAGGCATTGTTAAAAGTAACCGGTGTGGCCGATGCATCGGTCAATTTAGCCACCGAGCACGTACAAGTAAAAACTTTATCCTTTGTAACAGATGAACAACTAGCCCAAGCCGTGACACAAGCCGGTTACCTTTTTATCCCGTTGAACAATGACAGCGTGATAGAAAAGCCCAGCCAACATCAGCCTTTTTATACTAAAGCATGGTGGCCCGTATTGGGAGCAGGCCTACTTACCTTGCCACTGGTGTTACCCATGTTAGGCATGTTGTTTTCCCAACAGTGGATGTTACCGCCAGTTTTGCAATGGCTATTAGCTACGCCAGTACAGTTCTATTTTGGCGCTCGCTTTTATCGTGCAGGCTGGGGAGCATTAAAAGCTGGCATGGGCAACATGGATCTTCTTGTCTCCATAGGTACCAGTGCAGCCTACGGACTATCTTTGTATTTGTGGTGGAGCTTTAATAGCGCTCATGGCATGCCGCACTTGTATTTTGAAAGTAGTAGCGCAGTAATCACCTTGGTTCTGCTGGGTAAATATTTAGAACACAAAGCAAAACGCCGAACAACTGATGCACTTAGAGCATTGGAAAATTTGAAACCTGTTGAGGCAACAGTGCAGCGCTTAGGTAAATGGCAAAAAGTGGCCGCTTCATCAGTAAAATCCGGTGAAAAAGTTAAAGTAATACCGGGCGAAAGCATCCCTGTTGACGGTGAAATTTTGCAGGGCCAGAGTCATCTGGATGAGGCGTTAATTAGTGGTGAATCAATTCCGTTAAGTAAAAAAGAAGGTGACGTTGTCACGGGTGGCTCACTTAATTTGGACGGTATTTTGGAGATCCGTGCCACGAATGTTGGTAGCGAATCTACTTTATCTAAAATCATTGAATTAGTAGAGCAAGCCCAAGGTGCAAAAGCTCCCGTACAAGCAATAGTAGATAAAGTCAGTAGTATCTTCATTCCTGTGGTGTTATTGGTCGCACTTACCACCTTATTGGTGTTGGGTTTAGTATTTGATGACTGGACCAATGGCATTCTCAATGCGGTAGCCGTTTTAGTGATTGCCTGTCCATGTGCACTTGGTTTAGCAACTCCAGCAGCCATAATGGCAGGTACAGGAACCGCTGCCAGATTAGGCGTATTGGTTAAAGATGCAGTGGCGTTAGAGCAAGCAAAAGAAATAAATTTAGTGGTATTTGATAAAACAGGCACCTTGACCCAAGGCAAACCTGTTGTAAATGAGATGAGGGTCATCAGTGGTAGTGAAGAAACCGTATTGCAGCTGGCCTATTCCTTACAAATAAATAGTGAGCACCCACTAGGCAAAGCTGTGGTTGAAAAAGCATTAGCCAGCGAAACACAACCAATACCTGTCGCGGAATTTCAAGTTGTCGCGGGTTATGGTGTCAAAGGCAACATTGGTGACAATTTAGTCTTGATGGGCAGTAGTCATTGGATGCAAGAGTTAGGGGTAACACTGCCAACCGAACAAATAAAAATACCAGGTGCCTCTGTTTCTTGGTTGGCTAGTCAGCAGCAAGATAAGATCACATTACTTGGGCTGTTTTGTTTTAGTGATAAATTGAAGTCTGATGCGCTGCAGGCTGTGAAGTTATTGCAACAACAAGGTATAAAGGTAGCTATGCTTACTGGTGACAATCAAGCGAGTGCAACATCGGTAGCGACAGAATTACAGTTAGACGATTTTAAAGCTGAGGTGTTGCCTGCAGATAAAGCAAAATATATTCTGCAATATCAAGAGCAAGGTTATCAGGTTGCTATGGTTGGTGATGGCATTAATGATGCGCCAGCGCTAGCCCAAGCAGATTTAGGTATGGCAATGGCGTCTGGTACTGATGTTGCCGTTAGCGCAGCTTCTTTCACGTTAATGCGCAGTAAACCAAGCCTAGTACCCACGGCATTGATCATTGCAAGGCTAACTTATCGTAAAATACAGCAAAACCTGTTTTGGGCATTTATCTTTAATGCTGTGGGAATTCCACTAGCAGCCTTTGGTTATCTTGACCCTATTATTGCCGGAGCTGCGATGGCATTTAGTAGCTTATTTGTCGTCAGTAACGCATTGTTATTGCAACGTTGGACTCTTAAGGAGAAATAACATGGCGAAACTTGTCACCATAGGTAAAGCCTCTAACTTAACAGGGGTGTCGGCCAAAATGATCCGATACTATGAAGAAATTGGCGTATTAAAAAAAACGAGTCGCACAGATGCAGGTTATCGACTTTATAACCAAGCACACATACAACAATTGGGATTCATCCGTCGTTCGAGAAACTTAGGTTTTTCCATGATTGAGATTCAGTCACTGCTCAAGTTCTGGCTCGATACTGATAGAGAAAGTCGACACGTGAAGCAACTAGCGCTGAGTCATTTGCAGGAGATAAATGAAAAAATATTGGAGCTAGAGCAAATGAGAACAATATTACAAAAACTAGCTGATCAATGTGATGGTGACGATAACCCTGACTGCCCTATTTTAGAAGGTTTAGCTCAACTTTCATCTGAATAACGAAGGATAATTGTTTTTTGTTATACTAACAGCACTTGTCTATGTTGATTGTCATGCATTATCTGCACAATTAATCTTAAATACTGAGGTGTGCTTATTAACTTATCTATTAATCAATCTTCCTCTACGCTCAATGTAATTGAGCGTCAAAACAAATCACGTGAAGAAAATGATGAAAAGGTATACTCATTAATCAACGAATATAAGACAACAAGTTTATGATGGCGTTTAGCCTTGTAAGCTTTTTTTTAGCCTAAAAATATCTATTTATTTTCAATTCACATACAATAATAAAACTGATAAACCACAACAGACCACTATAACTTTAAATGTTTACTCAAAGTCAATTCACTCCAGCTTGGTGGCTACACAATCCTCATTGCCAAACTATTATTGCAAAATTTTTAAGATCTAGAAAACAGCTAGAAACTTGCAATGAAACAGTGGAGTTACCTGATGGCGACTTTATTGATTTAGCATGGACCGATAAACCTAAACCTAATGAAACTCGTCCTTTAGTGGTTGTTCTTCATGGTTTAGAAGGTTCAGTTAACAGTCATTATGCTAAAGGAATGTTATCGGCTATTAAAGATAAACAGTGGATCGGAGTGCTAATGCATTTTAGGGGCTGTAGTGGACGAGTCAATAGAAAAGCACGTTCGTATCATAGTGGCGATACTGATGATATTAGTTATTTAACGCAATTTTTAAAGAAAAAATATCCACAGCTTCCAATGACAATTATTGGCTTTTCTTTAGGGGGTAATGTACTAGCGCGTTATTTAGCAAAAGAACCTAATAATCCTTATCAAGCCGCTGCAATCATTTGTGCCCCTTTACATTTGGCCAGTTGTAGCAAGCGGATTAACAAAGGCTTTTCGCGTATATATCAGAAATATCTAGTGGGCATGCTCAAAGACAGTATTAAGGATAAAATGGACAGTAATCTACTCTCTGCTCCGCTATCGCAAAGACTGGCCCATAAGCTCGATGAAATTAAGACCATTTGGCAATTCGATCAACTGGTGACAGCCCCTATTAACGGTTTTGAGAGCGCTGAAGATTATTATCATCAGGCGAGTGGACGTTTTATTTTGGATAAAATTAAACAACCCTGCTTAATTATTCATTCAAATGACGACCCTTTCTTATGTGATGAAAATACCCGTGATATTAGCAGTATTCCCAGTAACATATGTTTTGAGGTCAGTAAAAAAGGGGGGCATGTTGGCTTTATCAATGGTAATAATCCCTTAAGACCAAAGTTTTGGCTAGAACATCGTGTTCCAAATTTTTTAGAGAGCTACCTATGATAATCCCCTACAAAGATCTACAACCCGATACGTTAACAGGTATTATTCGAGAGTTTGTTTTACGTGAAGGTACCGAATATGGTGCGGACGATGTGTCTTTGTCCGAAAAAGTGGCGCAAGTAAAAATACAACTTGCTGATGGTAGTGCGTTTTTAGTTTATTCAGAGCTTCATGATACGGTAAATATTTTACCCATTGATCAGTTTGAACAACAACAAAACGAACAAGAACAAACGCAATAGTTATTTTATAACAACGAACACCCTATGGATGTTCGTTTCTCATTTGCTATTGAGTGAAAGCTAATACAAAACTTACCGGCACGGCATAAGCAATGCTTGGTAGATTTGCTAATGATTTTAATTTATTAATGCCTGCCACTAAAGCAAAGTCTTCGGCCTTAATGATAGCCGGCTTTAAGGTGCTCACTAACATATGATTTGCTGATAGCTTAGCCACCATAACATTCAATGTAAGTTCTTGCTGGTGACCATGTAAATTCAGGCTACCCGTAAGTGACATTTTCTGACTTGAACCGATAGTTATCGCATCAATATCTACACGATTAAGTTGCGCACTAAAGCTCGCTTGTGCAAAAGTTGCTGTTTCAAAGAGAAACTCCGCCATTCTTTGATCACGTATCGCAATATTGGTGTCAACACTGCTTAGGTCAATGGTCACATTTGCCAGGCCGCTATTGTTGATAACACCCGTAAATTCTTTAAAGCTATGACTTTCAGCCACAGTGCCTTTTTTAATCGACACAAAAGTTAACGATGAATTTTTAGAGTCCAACTGCCAAGCACTATAGGCTGGTGCCGTAAGCAGGAGTGAAAGGCTTAAAATAAAAGTAGATATAATACGCATAATAGGTCCTTTGAAAATAAAATAAAAATTAAGAGCGTCGCGCTCGATGAGGGGTCACAATACTTTGCCACGGAATATTACTCGCACCTAAAGTCATAAAGTCAGGATTCATTAATCCTTCCCGTTGATTATAAGTTAACGGTAAAAACTCACTATCAATTATTGAGCCTCCCGCTTGTTCGATAATACAATGACTCGCTCCTGTATCCCACTCACCTGTAGGACCAATACGTAAGTAACAATCTGCACCACCTTCAGCAATTAGACAGTTTTTCAGTGAGCAACTGCCTAATGCCACATATTCAAAAGCAAAGTTTTCGTTGTTAAGGTATTGCCCCATTAGGCTGAGCTCTTGTCGGCGGCTTACCGCCACTTTGATTTTTCGTTTGCCATCATATTTAGCGACATGAATTTGCTGGCTACCGGTATGGCTTTCTTTAAAAGCGCCAAGCTTATTTTGTCCATAGTAGGTAAGTTGGTGATCTGGTGCGTGAATAACACCAATACTTGGCCAGCCATTTTCCACCAAAGCGACATTAACAGCAAAATCGCCACTGCCTTTAATAAACTCACCTGTCCCATCAATAGGGTCGAGTAGCCAATATCGTGACCAATTTTTTCTTTGATTAAGCGCTAATGCACCAACTTCTTCAGAAATAATAGGAATGCCAGGTGCCAAGCGTGACAGCTCTTGCATCAATACATCGTTAGCCGCATAGTCAGCACTAGTAACGGGGCTATTATCTTCTTTAATTTCTGACGTGTAATTGCCCGACTTGTAATGCTTAGTAACTTCTAGGCCTGCTTTTTTTGCACTTTCTATCGCGATGGCGAGTAACGTTTCATTGTTCATTAATCTTCACTTACTTTTTCTTTTGAGTGTTATTTTAAAATATTCTTAACTAAATCTTTTACCAGCATTAGAGCAGCTATGCTTCTTGCTTCATTAAAGTCAGGTTGGGCAAGTAATGATTGATAGTCGGCAAGTTTCCATGAGACAACTTCTAGCTCTTCAGGTTCATCACCGGGGAGTTTTTCTGCATATAAACTTTCAGCAAGAAATATTTCCATTGAGGCAGAGAAAAAAGCCGGTGCTGTTGCGACTCGATGCACATGGGTGAATTTATTCGCCCCATAGCCGACTTCTTCTTTTAACTCACGATTAGCAGCATGCTCTGCACTTTCGCCTTCATCAATAAGTCCTTTCGGGAAGCCAAGCTCATATGTATGGGTGCCAGCACAATACTCGCGTACTAATAAAAACGTTTCATCGTCTAACATAGGTACAATTAATACAGCGCCTCGACCGTAGCCTTGCATGCGTTCATATTCTCGCTCTACGCCGTTACTGAAGGTGAGATCTACTTGTTCTATAGCAAACAAGCGACTCTTGGCAACTTGCTTACGTTGAGTGACTTTGGGAAGTGTTAAACTATTGCTCATGGTAGCTAAACCTAAGAGTAAAATATTAATAATATAGTTTTAGAATAGCACGTTAACTTTAGATATAATTAATAATTAATCGCTCTTAGGAAAAATAATATGCTTAATTGGTCAAAAATTTCTACCGTACTTTTAGATATGGATGGAACGATTTTAGATTTACATTTTGACAACCATTTCTGGCTCCATCATTTACCACTACGTTACAGTGAGCATGCAAAGATTTCACTTGAGCAAGCAAAAGAAAACTTAGCAAGCCACTATGAAAGAGTTGCTGGGACCATTGACTGGTACTGTTTAGACTACTGGGCTGAACAAACCCAATTACCGATTCAAGCATTAAAACGTGAAGTACAACACTTAATTAACTTACGCGATGATGCTCATGATTTTATGGTGGCACTACGAGAGAGTGGACGAGAAATAATACTGGTTACTAATGCTCACCCAGATAGCTTGTTGCTTAAGATTGAACGCACGCAACTCGATAAATATTTTGATGTTTTATATTCTACGCATGAATTTGGTGTTACCAAAGAATCACAATTATTATGGCAACGTCTTCAAGAGAAACAAGGTTTTAGCCTAGAGAATACTTTGTTTGTTGATGATAGTATCAATATTTTAGCATCGGCTCAACGCTATGGTTTTGAACATTTATTAGCGGTTGAAAACCCAGATAGTCAGAAAACGCCACATATTGTTAACGATTACCCATCTACATCAGACTTTAGAACATTAATTGATGAAATAAAGAAATATCCCATTAAGTAATGGCTATTATTCATCCTGACGTAAAGCCAGGATGAAATAGGTTTAGCCTAAGTAACGATTAATCACCGTATTAAATGGCTTAAAAATTCAATCGATAGCGCCCTTGGTTATCAGCTTTGCCAATAAAGGACAGCAGTGGCTTTAATTTTTCAGGGAAGTTCGCACCTGGCTTTAAATAACCATTTCCAGAAGCTCTATTGGTATTATGCAGATAAGCGGTAAACGTGAGTCCAAGATCGTTTTCAGGGGCAATGATAAACGCAAGCGCCCCTTTTTCACAAGCCAACTCAGCAGATAACGTACCTAAATTTGCTTTTTCTGATAATGCGGTGATAGCTGCCTTGTTCCATTTTATTAAGCCCTTCATTTGCTGACATACAGGCTTGCCGAGTATAAATTCATCAACACTGAGTTCAATAAGGTTGTGGGCTTGCATCGGGATAGCTAGATTAAGCTTTTCCGTAATTTGTTGTGCAGCTACTGTGATATCAAGATTAGTAATTTTTATCTGCTTAAGCAATTGGCTTGCTGTCAACCTACCTTCTGGTCCACTGACTAAGGCACCGCCAAAAGTTAACTTAATTGTCGGGTCAAGCATCAATAATGAGAGGAAACTTAACTCACTACTGACATTGTTAATGTCGACATTATCAATGCGGACTTGTTTTGCATAACTTTGCCACACTGTGCCAGAAAGTTGAGATACTTGGCTGTTTTTTGGTAAATTAATAAAGCTAACCACCCAAGCTGCAGGCATAGTTGCAATTAAAAAAATCAAATATAAACTAAAGAACATTGCTCCGTAAGCAAACCACTTTTTCATTAACCTTTTCCTAATTGTAAGCGACGAACTCTAACAACACCGTTGCGATCGGCTTTACTTAAATCAATACTTTTCACTAATAAACCTTCATTATTGGCTAAAAATTCAAGCCAACTAAGTAACTGTGTAAAGGGGACTTCATCAATCCATACTTGTAAGTCTTCACCTTGAGGTTGCAAGCGAGCTATCGAAATATTATTACGACCGGCACTGCTGTTAACAATACTAGAAAGGCTGGCATTGCTGGCTGATGATGCCACTCTTTTTTGTGACTGTTGATAGCGCAGGGTATTTTCTTGCACCCAGGTATAAAGCGCTTGTTGGCGCATGATTTTTTGTTGAGTTTTATCAGTATTAGTAACCAATGGTTGCCACACTGCGCTGTAAAATAAAAACAGCACTACAACAAAGCTCATCATAGCAACGAGTCGTTGCTCAGAGCTTTTTAATTGTTGCCACCACGTTTTCATTATCGCCCCTTACTTGTGTTTGTTGATTGCTGATTATCATCATTACTGGTTATGCTGAATGAGCCAGAAATTTGATCACCTTGATTATTTTGCGCGCCCATAGATACCGTCAGATTACTCTCTTCAAGAGCGATTTTTAACTTATCAAAATACTGATAATCACTGGCAATTGCCTGCATACGAATCTCGTTGCGCTTACCATCAAACTTCAACGTTTGGGGTTTTATTTCAGGCACTAAAGCTAACGCTGGTTGCACTTGAGTTAAGATAGCTAAAAAGCCACTTTCTCCACTAGCCCCTCCTACTTCTTTGAGTTTCTGCTTAAGTTGGGAGCGAATAGTTGAGACTCGGACTCGCTTAGTTTTTGGAAAAACCTTTTTATAGGTACTAATGATTTGCTGTTCAATTTCAGCCTGTTGACTATGAAGCTGTATTAATTCGGCACCTTTAATACCGACATTAAGCAATAAAGCGAACATGGCAATACCTGCGGCCAAAAACCAACTTTTTAGCACGGGTGAGCGCTGTTCTTTAACTTTGAAGTCACCCTGTAGTAAATTGAACTTACCCGCTTTTTCATGATTATATGTAGCGGCTAATAACGCCAAAGGCAGCTCTTCTGGCATCGCATTGATGGTCAGTTTAGCGATGGTTTCAGGTAATATTGAATAAGCATTTAATGAGAAACTGTTGGGTACGTCATTATTGCTATCATTGTCCGCTACTGATTTTTGCTCACTGCTAATTTTCTCTACTGTTTGAGTACCACTAAGTGACTGACTAATTAACGGCCAAGTGTTGCTGTCTATGGTGATCCCTTGCCATTGTCCTTGGCGTATCAGTATTTGCTCACCTAAGACAATTGCACTACCAACATTGACTTCATTAGTCAGTGGCATTGCAAGTACATCTGGGATGATTTTTTTACAGGTAATATCTGCACTTTTTAACCACCCTTGCCATAATGCCAACTGAGCAGATTCGATAATTGCAACAAAGCAATTGTGCGCACTACCGACAATTTTGATATCACTATAAGCGAAAAATAACTCTTCAACATCTTGTGCTAATTCATCTTCAAGCATATACGGCACAGCTAAGCGCATCGCTTTTGAAGATTTACTGGGTACCGTTAAACTTTTCAAACTGATATCACTGGCTGGCACAAACGTAATGACTTCACGTTGTTTGGCTTTCTCAGCTAATTGCTCTAACGCATTGGCATTGGGGAGTTCACCACTGGCAATGATGCCTTCTTGATCGTCACTAAATATTACCCAGTGCACTACGTCTTTTGCGTTAGTACCTAATCGGATATATAACTTTTCGGTCATTACTCTCGTCCTATGGTACGACTCACTACGGAGATATTATTATTGCTTTCAACTTTCATTAAAGTGCTCAACGCGAAGTAGCTGTCATTAAAACTAGCGATACTTTTTAGTTTAAAATAATGGCTAACAACATCGAACTGCTCTTTTTGATCATTGGTTATTTTTGTATGTTTTGATATATCGGCTAAATTAAAAAACTCATCTCGTGTTTTAAAACCAGCACCCTCTCGGCTAGCCAAGGCATTTTCTGCATCCGCTAAAGGAATACCTAAAAAAGCCTCCAACAATTCAGGTTGGTCGCTTCTTATGGTGTTTATATTCATTTTATGAAGATTATTATTAGGTATTACGCAAGCATACTCTTTTAATTTATTAATAACCGGCACAGTAAAGTGTTCAATTAAGCGTAGTTCGGTAATACTGGCCAAATAATAATTAGCGGGTAAATAAGGAAACTCTTTTGCAGAGTAATCATTATCTTCAGCACCACCAGCACTGGCTATAGCGCTGTTTTGATCAAGCCAGTCAACCAATGCATCGGTCATGTATTCAGCATCAAACTGACTAACACCTTCAACATTAAGCGACATAATTAATTTTTGGAAAGCGTCTTCTATTGGGCGCCTTTGAGTGCCCGTAGGAGTAGCATTATCATCAGGCCTTAAAGCATTTAAATTAAAACAGGCTTGCATATCAAAAATTTCGCCGGTAATTTGTCCAAAGTCAACAGGATAACTTGTTTCGCCTTGAGCCCAAATTTGTTCTAAATGCGTTACGTCTTTTTCATCTTTAAAAACATTGATTAATATTCTTTTTGCAAACGCTTCTGCGCCCATCGCATACCAATAAGCCTGCTGATTTAGCGTAACATTATTAGTACGTTGCATCTGCAACTGCAAGCGCGCAGTCATCTGTGTGGCTAATACGGCGGCTAACGCGACGATAAGCAAAACAGTAATTAACGCCACACCGGTCACTTTTTTAGCGGTCGACTTACTCATATCAGTACGGCACTGAGAGTTCTTCATTAGACCTCCCATAACGAACAGCACAATACGTAGGCTTTAAATTTAGACATCATCACCCGCCACTAAAAATTCTCGTCTTATAAGCCCATAATCTTTAGTTATTAGCTCAACAGCAATCGCTCGAGGTAAACTTTTATTTATAATTTGTTTTTGCCATTTTTTGTCATAAAAAAACTCAAAATTTAGCGCTTCAATCTCGGTGATTAACTTTCTTCTTTTAGGCTCTTGCCCTTGGATAGCGTCAACAAAATTAAAATGAAGTCGCTCAAAGGTTCCCTCATTTAATTGATAAGCGACTGATTGCATATTGCTACGCGGTAATAGTAGACCTGGATTTGTCCATCCGTTGCGAACAAAAGCTAAGGTACTTTCGCCATTTGAAAAACTATTGCTGTCAGTATATAAAAAATCTTGCTGGGGAGCTTCGCCATTTAATCGAATACTGCGTTTAGCAATTTGCAGTAAATCACGCTCGATAAGTAAAAAGCCTCGCTGTAATTCATTAACGCGTTCGGTACGAATTTTAGATGACTCATTACCTTTTAATACCGTATTAAAAATAGTGAAACTACTCATGCTGATCATTGAAAAAATAGCGATAGCTATTAAAACTTCTAACAAGGTAAAGCCATTATTCGTTGGCTTATTCAAGCAAATCTTCACTACGGCTGGCTCTTTGAGATATAGGTAACCATACTAGTGATCGCTAACTTTTCATCTTCTTTATTACGAATTTCAATCGTTATAGCACGCATATTCTTATTTTCTGTTTTAAGCACTTTTTGTAGCCAAAACCATTCTTGGCCAGCCATTTCTACGGTGCCTTTTTTATTGTTTTTTGGTGGCCATGTTGGGTCTAATGTCATCGCAACTAATTGATTTGAGGCCACCCAATTGGCTAATACTTTATTTTCTAAATGACTTAAATTCTTAAAGTTATTGTCTGCTGCACTTAACAACGCAATACCCGCGATTGAAAAAATAGCCATCGCTAACATGACTTCAATTAAAGTGAAGCCTAATGAAGCCGTTTTAATGACCCGTTTCACCTTATTCATCATCAAAGAGTGGCCCTTCAACGGTTATCGGTGTGGTGTATAAGCCGGTCGCCTTAAAATAAAGCTTTGCTTCAGTGTAATTATTTTTAACGAATTGAAAACGCAGACTAAACGGTGTTATTTCACCGCCTGAGAGTATGTAAATTTGGGGAATAAGTATTTTTTTTTCTATATTATTACCGTCATCATCTTTAGCTACGTCTTCATCTAAGTCGTTCTCTTTATTAGCCGCTTGCAACTCATTAAATACTTCAGTATCAAATAATTGTGGTTCTTCAATTGGCAAGTCATCAAGTTGTAAAATCAACTCAACACCTTCAGGTAATTTATAGCGACTGAATAATTCATTATCAGAGATATCCGACCACGTTATACCGTCGTACCCTAAAAACTGATAACCTTTTTTGCCAATAACTAAGCCTAATTCAATATTATTTAGCATGCCATATTCAGCAGCAATATTAAAAACGCCAGCAAAACGTTTACTCGAGAGTTCAAGTGTTTCTTCGGCTTTATCACCTGAAGCACTAAACTGAACGACCGAAACCATTAAACCCACCAGCACAATAACCAACATCACTTCAATTAAAGTGAAACCGTTAACTACTGTGCTGTTTTTGGAATAATGCTTCATATTAAGAGTTCACCAAAACTACTGGTAGTCGCCAAGGTTCCAGTTGCCAATATCGTCTTCTGTACCAGGTTCACCGTCGGGTCCCATGGTAAAAATATCAATATCACCATTTTCGCCTGGATTTAATAGTTGATAGGCGTTGCCCCAAGGATCGTCAGGTAAACGTTTAACATACCCCCCGTTTGGAAAACGACGCGGTAAAGGTTCAACGTCAGTTTCTTCAACTAAAGCTTCTAAGCCTTGTTCAGTCGTTGGGTAGTTATAGTTATCCATTTTGTACATACTTAACGACGTTTCTAATGCATTAATATCTTGTACTGATTTTTGAAGTTTTGCGGTATCCATATTGCCCATCAAGTTTTGAACAACAACACTGCCTAACAAACCTAAAATAACAATAACAACCATCACTTCCAATAAAGTAAAGCCACGTTGTTTATTTTTCACTTTCATTGGTTGAATTTTTTTGTGCACATTAACCTCCTACTAAGGTATTTAACTGAAGAATTGGCTGTAAAATAGCCATAACTATAAAAAGAACGATACCTGCCATAGCGATCATCAAGGCGGGCTCAAAAGCTTTTAGCGATATATTCATCAACGCTTCAAACTCCCTGTCTTGGTTGTCTGCTGATCGACCAAGCATATGTTCTAACTTGCCACTTTTTTCACCACTAGCAATCATATGAAGCATCATCGGTGGAAATAATTTCGTTTGCTCTAAAGAAACTCGTAAACTCGCGCCTTCGCGCACTTTATCGGCCGACTCTTTAACGCATTGCTTAATGTATAAATTTTCTAAAACTTCACCTGATATTTTCATGCTTTCCAGCAAAGGAA
This sequence comes from Colwellia sp. BRX8-9, assembly GCF_014077245.1. NCBI lineage: Bacteria > Pseudomonadati > Pseudomonadota > Gammaproteobacteria > Alteromonadales > Colwelliaceae > Colwellia > Colwellia sp. BRX8-9. The sequence goes on along the minus strand of NZ_JACGVN010000002.1, from coordinate 83,519 downwards.
CAGCACTGGCGGTTAAGATACTTAAGGTACGAGCAAACCGAGCGGTATTAATACCACGAATAATTTTGCCCAGCCCTGGAAAACTAATCACCTTGCGATGAAAAGCAAACTTGAAGCTGGCCTTTTTCATTAAATGATTAAAGCCACCAATCAGTAATGCAATCAAAATAAGGATATACAAACCATTATCTCTTAAAAAATCACTGGTACTAATTAAAAACTGAGTCGTTGCAGGTAAGTTTGCGCCCATGTGATCAAACTGGCCAACAATTTTAGGGACTACCGCCGTTAACAGTATTGCGATAACGCCTATGGCTACGACCGTCATAATAACGGGATAAATAAGCGCTTGAATGATTTGTGAACGTAAGTGTTCCCGTTGCTCGGTGTAATCGGCTAAGCGGTTTAAAACCGTATCTAAGAAACCGGATTTTTCACCTGCTGCAACCATTGCTCGGTATAAGTGACTAAATACATGCGGAAACTCGGCCATACTCTCCGCTAAACCATAACCTTCGGTTACTTTTGTTCGCACCGCCATGATCATACTTTTCATGCTGTTTTTTTCACATTGTTCGCCAACGGCAAGCAAAGATTCTTCAATCGGTAAACCCGACTCGACTAATGTTGCCAACTGACGTGTGATTAAAGCAAGTTCAGCAACAGATACTTTTGTTCGTCCACCAAACCGTGATTTATTCGCGGCTTGCTTAGTTTTTTGTAAGCTTGGCGTTACTTCAGTAGGCATTAAGCCTTTGTCACGTAATAAGCCACGCGCTTGTCTGGGTGTATCACCTTCGATAACACCCTTTACCGTTTTACCACGGCTATTTACTGCTTGATAATCAAAAGCTGCCATAATAAAACTCTAGTTAATCTTCTTTGGTAACACGCAAAACTTCTTCGAGTGTCGTTTGTCCGGTCAACACTTTATCAAAGCCGTCACGGCGTATGCTTGGCGTATTTTGGCGAATAAACTTTTCAATAGCCTGCTCACCTTTACCATTATGAATAAGCTCGCGTACTTTATCGTCGACAACAATAAGTTCATGAATACCCATACGGCCTTTGTAGCCCTTTTGGCTACATTCACTACAACCAACTGCGCGATAAATATGCTGGGTGTTGTCTTGAGGTAACTCAAGTAATTTTAGCTCTGGGCCATCAGGTAAATGGCTTTCTTTACAATGCGGGCACAATGTTCTCACAAGTCGTTGTGCTAAGACCCCCAAGAGACTTGATGAGAGTAGAAACGACTCTACGCCCATATCTTCCATACGAGTAATGGCACCAGCGGCACTGTTAGTATGCAATGTCGACATCACTAAGTGACCGGTTAAACTCGCTTGCACGCCAATTTGAGCGGTTTCTAAATCGCGTATTTCACCAACCATAACAACATCGGGGTCTTGGCGAAGTATCGCCCGTAACCCGCGAGCAAAGGTCATATCAACTTTGGTATTAACTTGTGTTTGTCCAATACCTTCAATGGCGTACTCGATGGGATCTTCAACCGTTAAAACGTTACGCTCTTTCGAATCAATTTGGCTCAGTCCCGCATAAAGCGTGGTACTTTTACCCGATCCCGTAGGACCCGTAACTAAAATAATGCCATGGGGTTTTTCGATGAGTTTTGAAAACTTTATTCGGTTGGCAAGTGTCATGCCTAAATCTTCTAAATCGAGACGAACCGAGTTCTTATCAAGTAAACGTAGTACCACACGCTCACCATGGCCCGTTGGCATTGTTGAAACACGTACATCAACAGCACGACCGGCAATGCGCAAAGAAATACGACCATCTTGTGGTATGCGTTTTTCAGCAATGTCGAGTTTTGCCATAACCTTGATACGAGAAACTAATAATGAAGCAAGTTTACGATTTGGCTTTAATACTTCACGTAAAACGCCATCAACACGAAAACGAATTTGTAGCGCTAATTCAAAAGTTTCAATATGAATATCAGAAGCATTTTCTTTTATTGCTTCACTCAACATCGCATTGATCAATTTGATGATTGGCGCATCATCTTCATTTTCTAGCAGATCTTCTGTTTCTGTCATCTCGTCAGCGAGAGAATACAAGTCAACTTCGTTGCCAATATCTTCCATCATCTGTTGAGCTTCTGAAGAGTCTCGTTGGTATGAAATAGTTAATAACTGTTCAAATTCATCTAACGAATGAAATTCAATAGCAAAGGGGCTTTTTAAGACCCGACGCACTTCTAATACTGCCGCACTTTTAACATTGGCTAAGCAATGTAAGGTGTATTGGTCGTTACTTTTACTAATGAGTACATGATGACGTTTGGCAAAATTAAAAGGCAAACGGCTGATCTGCACTTTTACTTCTTCTACCTCTTGACCATTACCTGCAACATTTAAAGTCACTACGCTGTCGATGTCTTCTCTCTTTTCAATATCAGCCATATTATTGGTCTTTTTGGTCTGAAGTTGATGAGTCATCACCCTCGCTTTTAACGACAGGCGGTAATAAGCTAGAGTCTTTAGACTGACTTTCTTTCATGTATTCATCGAATGAAGGAGGTAAGGTCAGTTGGTCATTCCATTCAGGTAACAATGGCATTTTTTCATCGCTCATTAATGACAAACCTTCTTCTTGCTTACGTATTTCAGTCGCACGAATATAGTTATACTTTTCTTTACTAATTTCATTCATCAACTTGCCATCACGAATAATCGTTGGGCGAATAAATACCATTAAATTACGTTTACGCGTTGAGGTTGTTGTTGATTTAAATAAGTGCCCAATAAAAGGTATGTCACCTAATAAAGGTACTTTTTGTTCACTTTCTTGAACGTCTTCATCAATCAAGCCACCCAGTACCACGGTTGCGCCAGAATCGGCCATCACTACCGTTTTAATTTCGCGTTTGTTGATAGAAATATCTACCCCTGTAGCACCACTCACCGAAGAGACTTCTTGCTCTATGGTTAACTGCACACCACTGCCTTCATTCACTTGTGGGGTAACGGTTAGTTTTATACCAACTTCTTGGCGTTCAACGGTTTGAAATGGATTACCGTTATTGCTACCGGCAGTAGAGCCAGTAAGAATAGGAATTTCTTGTCCAACTAAAAAGTGCGCTTCTTCATTATCGAGTGTAGTGATACTTGGCGTAGCAAGGATATTAGAATTAGTGTCATTACTCACCGCTTGTATGATTGCGCCCCAGCCATTTTTCATAATACCAAACATACCACCGCTTACAGAGCCAAGTAAGGTTGCGGCTAATGAATAGTCACCTTTAATATCATCTTGATCAGGGTTAACCGTTGTGGCACCACTTTCAGAAGTAACCGTAGAACCTTTAGTTCCTGGTGTTGATTGAGCTGCCTCAGCAGCCGCTGCTACAGCACTTATAGGCGCAGGACCGTTATTGAACTGGGTAAAACCACCATCTTCGCTGAACCATTGCACGCCTAAACTAATACCGTCACTTTCAAAAACTTCGACGATTATCGCTTCAACAAGCACTTGCGCACGACGAACATCTAATTTGCGGATGACTTCCTCAAGTGAACGTAGCATGTCTTGCTGAGCGGTAATAACCAAGGTATTGGTGTCTTCATGAGCGTCAATGCTGACATTACGTTTTTTACTGCTTTGTTTACTCGTTTGTGCGCCAGCGTTTTCGGCTTCAATTGATTTACTGACCCCTTCAAGTACTTTGACTAAGTCTTCAGCTTTTGAATATTTCAAATAATAAACACGGGTATTACCGTTGGTTTCTAATTCACTGTCTAAACGGGAAATTAACTTAGCGACACGCGAACGGGCTTGAGATTCGCCGCTAACAATTACACTATTGGTGCGCTCATCAGCAACTATTTTAGGGATAAGGAAGGTTGGCGTACCAGATTTTCCTTGATCAGATTTATGCATGGCTTCAACAATACGCACCATTTCTGCCGCCGATGCATATTGCAGTTTAATAATTTGTACATCTTGATCGCCAGCTTTGTCGACACGCTCAATAATATTGACTAAACGATTAACAACCGCAGCAGTGCCCGTTAGCATGATGACATTAGCGGGATCATAATTGACCACATTACCGCCACCGGCTTGATCTGAAAGTTGACGAAGTAAAGGGGTTAATTCACGTACTGTGACATTTTTAACTTCAACAACTCGAGTCACCATTTCATCACCCACACCAGGGTTTTCGTTACCAACAACCGGTATTGATGAAGTTTTAGCGTCTTTATTACGAATAACTTTTACAACATTATTATCCATTTCAACAGCAGAGAAACCATACACTTCAAGCACATTTAAGAACACTTGATAATATTGTTTTTCGGTAAGTTGATCTTGGGTACGTAATGTCACTTTACCTCGAACGTTAGGGTCAACGATCATGGTTTTTTTCAGGTTTTTACCGACTATATTGATGAATTCGTCAATTTCAGTACCTTTAAAGTTTGGCGAGTACTTAGCCGCATGTATATCAGCACTAAATAATAAAGTATTCATCATCACAACAGTTAAACCTGTTGCTAACAATCCTTTATACCAAGGGGCGCGAAGAGTCTTGCGCAAGGAAAAATTTTTCATAACTTAATTCTCAATTTTGGTCAGTAAAGGTATTAACCACCGATACTAAATAATATTTCGTTCAATTCACCATTACGATCGATTAATAGTGATACTTCTTTATCTTGTTTTAATGCAGCAAGTGCTTGTGCGGCTTCGCTTGGCACCGTTAAATCATAACCATTCATTTGAATCGCGATATCACCAGATTTCAGCCCTGAATTTTGAAAAAAATCTGCGTTTTTACCCGGCAACAATCTGTAACCTACTATTTTGCCACTTTTACGTTTTGGCGATATTTTTAAATAATCGGTAATTTTACTTGGGTCGGTATTAATTTCGTCTTTAAATGACTCTGCACTTTTACTCAACATCTTATTTGTTCTTTGATCAATGACATTAGGTGATGTTAGTCGACTATTTAATTCTCGAGTTTTAGCCGGAGATATTGCCGATTTATTTACCACGTTTTGTTGTATTTTTTCATTGTAATCAAATCCATCAAGCATCAATGTTTCAAGTTTTCCGGCATGCTTTAAAAGCACTCGATCACGAAAGACACTATCGAGCACGGCACGTGTTCCGGTAATGGTTTCACCAGGACTATAGGTGTCTTGCTTACCAGCGTTTTCAATGACCGCCGCAGACGTAGTTTTGTCATCACTTGCTACTGCCCCTGATAGCGTTAAACGTAACTGTGTTTGAGGTGCACTTTCCACTTCAACCGTTTCAATTGTATCTATACTGTCTGTATATAAGCCAAATAAGTTCAATGTTTTTAAATTTGTTAAACTGATATCAGCTTTTTCAGTGTTCTGTATTGCTACTTTTACGCTAACATTTGAAGATGCATGATATTGGCCACTTGGCGCAACAAGCCAAGTGATTTGTGCAAAAACATACGCGATGTAAGCTAACAAAAATACACTGATCACCTTAGCTATTTTTTGCTGAGGTAATTGTGAAGAGAAGTCGACTACACTAGAAAAATTTGAAGGTAATTGCATGGTTATCTTTATAGAAATTTAAATTAATTTTCATTATTATACCGTGATAGTACTTGAGCTAGACATTATCAACAAGGGTAAGATGATGATTAAAATATTTATTAACAATTTAGTGCTGTTATGTGCAAACTAATATTGCCAGTTCAGCGATACACTTAGTTAAAAGACTAGACATTATAAGCAATTATGATATTTTCGCCGCGACATATATTTATAGGAAGATGGTAAGTAGATGAAACATAATTCACCTCTCACTGAAAACACTTCAACCCGTCTCGATAAGTGGTTATGGGCTGCTCGTTTTTACAAAACACGTGCCATTGCCAAACAAATGATTGATGGTGGTAAAGTGTTCTATAATGGTCAACGAACAAAGTCGGGTAAAGTCGTTGCTTTAGGAGACAAAGTTGTCTTACGCCAGAGTTATGAAGAACGAGAAATTATTGTTGTGGCGCTGGCAGATAAACGTCGAGATGCGAGTTTTGCGCAAACTCTTTACCAAGAAACACCCAACAGTATTACCACTCGTGAAAAAAATGCCTTAGCACGTAAACAAGGCATTTTACTTAGCCCCGCTAGTGATACTAAACCCGATAAGAAACAACGTCGACAATTAATACAATTTAAAGAAAGGATCTAACTGTGACTGTTAAAACTGATGTTTTAAATCGCTACTTATTTGATGGTAAGCATGCTCGCGGAGAGCTTGTACAACTGACTAAAGCTTATCAAGAAATTATCGCTTTGCATGAATACCCTCCCGGCGTGCAAGCCTTGTTAGGTGAATTAGTTGCCGCCACTTGCTTGCTTACAGCTACTTTAAAGTTTGAGGGCGAAATTACCGTTCAATTACAGGGCGATGGCCCCATTAGCTATATGTCAGTTAATGGTGACGATAAACAAAATATGCGTGGCATAGCTCGTTTAGCTGAGCCAACTGCTGGTATAGGCTTAAAAGAACTAATAGGTAAAGGTACGATGGTTATTACTATACGTCCTGAAAAAGGCGAACCTTACCAAGGAGTTGTTGCACTAGATAAAGATAATTTAGCTGATTGTTTAGCACATTACTTTGAAGTTTCTGAACAAATACCCACAAAAATTTGGTTATTTAATAATGCTGATAATACTCAAGTTGCTGGTAGCTTAATACAACTGCTCCCTGATAGTGATAGCAAGGAAACTCAGCTTAGTGATTTCGAACACTTGTGCCAACTAACCAATACAATAAAAGCAGATGAGATTTTTTCACTAGACGCTGAAGACTTATTGTATCGTTTGTATCATCAAGAAGAGGTTCGTTTATTTGAACCTCAATCGGTTAATTATCAATGCAGTTGTTCTGAGGAAAAATGTTTAACGGCTATTTCTCAGGTTTCACCAAGCGAATTGATAAGCATTATAGAAGAGCAAGGTTGCGTATCGATGACTTGTGAATATTGTTTAACAACATATAAGTTTGATGAACCAAAACTTGCACACTTTATTCATGAGCCCAAGCACTAGTTTACCCTCAGACTTAACGTCTTAATTCTACCTGTTCGCCTTTTAGCGCTCTTCTGCTAATGGGCGACCCACTTTACCACTGTAATCTATTTCTATTTCTACCCGCTCAAACTGTTTTGCTGCTACAAGTGATTTATAATAACTTAAGAGATCGACACCCTCTTCTGGCGTTAATCGATAGGTACTTTTAGCTATTTTATTAATATTTGCGGTATTGTCATAGCTTGTTAGGCTGGCTAAGTTGTTAACGATAACCACAAAAGTGCCCTTTACCGTGCCCGTTTCTGACATTAATAAATTAACAACTTTAGCGCCATTAGTCAGCTTATCTGCTTGTAATTCAAATTTCTGTTCGTTGAGCATTAAGTATTTATTTTCTGAATTTGTCAGTTTTTTAAAAACGTTGTTATTTTTTAAACTTCCATTACGTTCACTTAAACCGCTACTAGTGGCCCGTGCAAGTGTTTCATTAGTTGTAGCAACTGATGTGTTTGGCTTTAAAGAAGCAGCTTCTTTATCGCTGGTTTTTTTTTCTAGTGGCTGTACGACTTCTCTTTTATCTGAACAAGCCATTAAAAAAGTTACACTAAGGGCGATGACACTAAGGTTACGCATATTTACTTCCTTTTTTATTTCCAGTCATAATTAAGTGATAAACGTTTAGTTATAAAAAAAGCTGATTGAATGACCAATCAGCTTTATTTTTACTTGTTGTTACTACTTACTTTTTACGGCGACGTAATAACGCTAAAGGTAATAGCAAGAAGGCTAATAAGCCAGTTGAACCACCGCTAGAATCTTTCCTAGCTGGAACCATACTAGGCATATCATTAACCACTACAGAGAAACTCTGTGTAGCATCGACAGTACCATCATTAACACTTGCTACAAATGTTAGTGTTTCACTACCAGATTCAATACTAGGAGAAGTGAAAGATATAGCTGCTGTGTTTGAGCCCGCTAATGTCACTGTTGGACCAGAGGTTTGTTCCCAGCTGTATGTTAATGCATCACCATTAGGATCTGTAGCTTCAACACTCATGCTAACAGAGATACCTTCTCTAACAATGCGCTCTACATCAGTAACGGCTGTTACAATCGGTGCACGGTTATCACAAGCAACACTATCACCTGCAACTACATCACTGAAAATCGAGCTATTTACATTGTCAAATTGAACACCATCAATCAACCAACCTAAGTTATTTGCTGTAAAGTCACTTACTGCGCGGAAACGGAATTTAACTTCATTACCATTAAGTGCTTCACCAAAAGATACGCCTTCATAACCAGCTGCGAAGTCAGTAAAGCTCAGACGTTCAGATAATGCTGTGCCAGCTTCAGTGAAAATCGGATTCTCGTTGTAACCACCACCTAAGAAAGTACCACCCATCTCAGTAACATCAGCCCAGTCACCACCGTTAACACTTACTTCAACAACACCGCCATCCCAATTAGCTTCGAAGTCATAGTAATGGAACCAGTTAATAACAAAATCACCATCGAAACCAACGCTAAATGCTCTTGTTTCATAAGCGACATCTGATTCAAAACCATTATTATTGATAAATAAATACTGTTGTCCTAGAACGCCACCAAGAGCACCGGCAAATCTTGTATCTAAATATCCAGTACCGGCAGCAGCTTCACCACCACCTATAACATTTTCCATAAAGTCGTGCTGTGATGATAATGTTTCCATATCATCAAAAGTAGAAGAACCTACTGGTGCGCGATCTTTAAAGTCATAATTAACCTTTGTAGTAAACGAATAATCGTTAACAACATCGGCAGTAAGTCCAGGGAAAGTAACTTTGAATTCAACGTCTTCTGCCATACTTGCATCATTCAACGTAAATTCAATAGGTGAACTTGTTGCTGAACCAGTTACACCAAGACTATCAAAAGTTACCACACCTTCATTTGCAAATGTTACATCTTGATCACCTACGACTTCAATTTGTGCGGTAATATTTTCATAAGTCTCACTACCACGGTTTTGAATAGTAAAGCTAACTGTTGCAGTTTCACCTTTATCAAGCACGCTATCTTTAGAACAGTAACCTGAAGTAAGTCCTTCATAGTTAGTATTTAACATATGAGAATTTGCAGAGAATGAACTTAATGTTGTTGCATAAGACTCTACTGCGCCTGCATGGTCAGTAGCGAATCGGCTTGGCGACTTAGCTCCTAATCCCATACCACGTTTTGCAAATGCTGCAAGCATAAGGTTGTAATCTTCTACGTCGTTTGCATATGCTGCTGACAATATAGCATCTCGACCTTCAGTGAATGTAGGCGCCATTGGCATCATCTTATAACCAGCTACTACATAATCTTTAATTAGGTTCTTAGCTTCATCAAAAGTATGACGCTCGTCATTAACCATGCTAATAAAAGATTCCCAAATCATATTAGAAAATATAGAACCTGGAGAATGCACTAGATCAGGGTAAAGGGCTATATCGCCAAATGTAGATGGATTAATTGTTGTGTCTGTTGAGTAAGGGTACGGGCGGATACCATCCACAAAGCTAGAAACATACGTTATAGCAGCGTAACCGCCATCGTATTCTTCATTGCCTAAAACTAGGTTATCACTTGCGTCTGTTGTAAGCATCAATGCATGAAAATCACCAAAACCTTCACCCATAGAGCGTGCTTGTTGGCTACTTAATCCTGAACTATTACCCACTAAACGGTTACTGATATAGTGACCCCATTCGTGAGCAACAATTGCGTTATCCCATGTACTATCTTTGAATACGCGCGACAGGTCATTTCTGAACATATCAACAGATACTTTTTCATCAGCATCTAGTAATGCGTAGATTGCAGTACCATCATTTTGTGAAATCATAAAGCTTGGGATGGTAATACTTGGATCATTGCCACCCATACCGCCTACATCATCACCATCTTTGTTATTTGCTATAAGCACAGCAATTGCGCCTGCATCTTGAGCATTTAAAACTTTGTCTACAAAGGCACAAGCACCACGATCTATTACAGCAATTTTACCGGTAAGGTCAGCACCATTAACAGCCGCTTCACAACCGTCATTAATTGGAGCAGTTGCATCTTCTAGACGAACCAAATCACCTGATAAATCAAAAGTTTCTGGACCAAATCCAGCAAAACCGAGATTAGCTAAAAGGCCTATATCACTATGCGTAGTTGCAGTAACACCATAGTCAGTGCCATTTACCGCTTGTGTTGTTTCCCAAAGATACATCTGCATGCGTGGTGAACCACCATCTGCAGGTGTAGACATGTTTGCATTGTTAAAACCAGAGTGATCTTGAACCTCTACGTTTAATGCATCTCCTTCTTCACCACCTCGACCGTAGTTTAAAGTCTGAGCATTACCAGCAAGCTCATCAAAGCCATGGTCATAATAGTCATCATGTAAATAGTTATTTACATAGAATAAGTTAACAATCGCCGCTTTACGGTTTCCAACTGAATATTCTGCTTTAGAAACATCATATTTATAATCAAAGGTATTATTACTGGTCACTTCTGCCATGTAATCACCGTTGCTAAAACCTTGAGGTGCAATAGCATCGACATATGCGGTAACATTGTTACCCATGGTCATAGTTGCATCATCAGCTAACCAAGCATCACCAGTACTGATAGGTCCGTGACTCTTACTTATCAACGTTGCATCTAAGTATTCTTGTGTAAGAAACGCGCTACGATCGCTTCCTTCAGGAGCTGGCATAACTTCACCATGAGGGCTATCCCATGGCTTACCGTCAGCGTCGGCAAAAACGCGATAATTAAAATCAGCTGCATGGCTAGTTAAGTTATTCTTAAATAAAACCTCACCTGTTTTAGCTGCAACAACATAGCCATAATACTCTGATTCGCGACTGTCTATTTCGCCTGTTTCTACTTCAACGTAGTGAGCAGCAACAATTTTATTTTTATGTTCAAAAAATACTTTTTTAGCGCGTGGCTCACCAATTATTATTTTTTGAGAAGAAGTATTAGCGACAGAAAATCTTTCATACTTATCAGTTGATTTTTTGTTTGTTAATTTAATCGTAGCACTGTCGCCACCCATCGCCAAAAACACTGTTTTAACAGAACTAGCGGCATCAGCAAAAGCAGAGTCGACACTTTTTAACAATAGATTTGATGATTTAACAGCCTTGTCACTTGCTAAGTAACCCGATGAAGCGACTAAATTGAATTCGCGATCCATCATGATATTATATTCACGATTAAAAACTTCAATACCTGCAATTTCTTGCTTATATTTAGCGATTTTTGCGCCACGACCAATATCATGGATATTCGCTAATATAGGCATAGCTAGGCTTGGCTTTGACTCAGATAAACCAGTAAGTTGCTTCAAATAAAAATCTGCAGCAAAAGCATTCTGATGCTCTGCAGAAACTGCCATCATATTTGGAATAGAATTTTTTGCACTTGCCCACTGAAAAGTATTTGTACCTAATTGAGCATCAAACTGATTACTCATACCACTGATAGTAGCTACTTGGTTTGACACAACTGGAGCCGGTGCATTTAAAAAAGCACCTGTATCTGAAGCTATAGCTCCCATAGAAGCAGAAGCGATTGCAGCACCTACGAATGTTGCTATGATTGATTTATTAAAGTTCATACGATTCCCTAAGTATATTTTTATTATTAACCCATAAATTGGGTACTGAAGCATTTTATTATTAACCCACAACGTGGGCTCTACGTTAATTTATTACATTTATGTAACAATAAAGCAATCATTTAGCTTAAAAAACACAAACAAAAAGTAAAGCATACGTTACGTTAAAGTAATAAACGCTTATAAGGCAATCACTTGTTACAAAAACGTTAACCTAGTGCTTGATAATGAATAATAACGGATAAATACATATATTTATAATATCTCTAGCAAGTAACTGATTGGATAGTAGAAACTTATTTATACTAAATTTACCATAACGTCACTAAGCGGATTTAACAGATGAGTGGCATAAACTCTTTTTTTCGTAACAAAAAAGGCGCTAATTTTATAATTAGCGCCTTTACCTGTTAAAAAATTCAGCTTTGTGAAACAGATCCAATTAAAACCTTAAAAGTGGACAACAACACCTGCAAAAGCACCTTTAAATTCAATGTTTGTATACAAATCATCTAAATCTTCAAGTTCAAATTTAACCGCTTTATAGCCAAGTGTTAAATTTACATCAACCGCTAAGTTATCAATAAGCTCGTAGCTCAAACCGACTTGGTAGTCGTATATAGTATGATCGTCAATCGATAATAAATTACCATTGGCAAAAAGATTAAAACTCGTGCCGGGTAAGCCGACAATCGTTGAAACATAAAGCATAGGTACGATTTCTGTAACAGCTAATGTTCCTTCAACTGATGTACCACCAATTGCTGATGCAACCGTTATATCGCCATCAAAATCACGACCGGTTAAACCAATATCAAAAGAGAAAAGACCGTTATCAAAAATTTCATAATATAACGTATAGTCAATATAACTAACATCGAAGGTGCTACCGACAGCGGTGCCAGCGTCGAATGTTTTACCAGAAAAGTCAAAATCCTGCGACAAAACTGTTGCGCCATCAGTATCTAACGTTGTTGAGGCTATCATTAGATTGGGGATTAAAGGGATCGGATGTTCTAGAGCGATATAAAATGAACCTTGCTCTTTATCTTCTAAATTAAAATCAACTAAGCCAGTTTGTTCACCAAAAGTACCTGTTGCTTCATTACTCCATATTGAGCCACCAATATAAAGTCCGGCAATAGTATCAGCCATTGCTGATGTTGAAAGTAACCCGGTAACAAGTACTGCTAATGCTGTTTTTTTCATGTTGAACCCTTTATTATCCTTGACTTAATAAGTCATTTAAATCGATTAGTGCTGCGTTAGCACGAGAAATATAATTTGCCATTACTAAAGAATGATTAGCTAATAAACCAAAGCCATCACCATTAAGGATCATTGGACTCCATATAGATTCTTGGCTTGCTTCTAATTCTCGAATAATTTGCTGTACGCTTACTTTAGCATTTTTCTTCTCTAATACATCATTAAAATCAATTTCTACGGCGCGTAAAAAGTGAAGTAACGCCCAGCACGCACCACGTGCTTCATAAAATTCATTATCAATTTTCCACCAGCTGGTTTTTAAGACAACGCTTGACTGTGCAGACGTTGATTGCTGCGCAACGCTATCGCCAGCTAAGTCGGTATTTAACTGTTCACGGCCAACACTTGCACTTAATCGTTGAGAGTAGCTGCCTAAACGTTTATTCACTTCTTGGATCCAGTCACGTAAATTATCTGAGCGAGCATAAAATTGCGCTGTTTGACTGTTAACATCACCTAACGCTTTGCGATAGGCATACAATTCGTTAATTGCTTTATTGTATTCACTTTCTGCACTTGGCATCGCCCAACTTTTGTGATCGATATTGTATTGAGGCTGAGCAACTTTTAAGTGCTTATTTTCTACCGATTGTGACTGAGAGCGGCTAAATTCCTGACGCATAACAAGCGCCATATCACGCGACATTTCAAGCGCACCAAGCTCCCAAGCTGGGATATTGTCTAAAAATACTGAGGGTGGCAAAGCATCATTTGACAGATAACCGCCAGGTTTATTTAATAATGTCTCGGTTACTCTAATAAGTGCCGTTGTTGTGGTGTAACCGACAACAGGTTTTATACCAGCTGCCGTTGCATCTTTCGTTGCTTCAGCTCTAATATCAAGCTGTTCAGGTTCAAAGCTCCAATAAACGCCGAGAAAATAGCCTGAGAGGATGATAGCAAAAAAAATGGTGACAAAAGTTTTGCCTGAAAAATTAGTCGTCATGTTGAGCTCCTAATGGTGTTGTTTTTTAGCTGGGTTTTCTTGTTTAATACTTCGCACCGGAATGGTTACGACAAGATCCTTTTGCTGCTTAAAGTGCAATGTTAATGAAAGTTCCTCTTCAGGTAACAAGGCTTTTTTAACGTTAAATATCATTAAGTGATAGCCCATAGGCTGCAATACCACTTTATTATTCCCTTCGATTGTCAATTGTTCAACTTGACGCATCTTCATCATACCATCACTCATGGTGTGTTGATGAATTTCAATTCTATCGGAAAACAAGCCACTGACTCCTGTTAAAATTAGCGCCTCATCATTTTTATTTTCAATCGACATATAAGCTGAAGTTATACTGGTTCCAGGTATGCTAGCTCTCACATAAGGCCCGTCAATAATAATATTACTATCGTGTTCAACAGCAAAAACATCGCTATTGATACTGAGTAACGTAAAAGATAATACAATGGCTATAAAACATATTTTATTCATTTCTCGCTATACTTCCTTTTTTAGACAGATTATTTTTATTGCCTTAACATTGTAACTAAGCTGGAGCAAAATGGATAACTTAATTATTAGCCAAGAAAACAATCATGTTTTCACCGTGACTCTTAACCGTAAACATAAAAAAAATGCACTTAATCAAAGTATGTATATCGACTTATGTGCTGCTCTAAAATATGCGAGCGAAAATTCAACTATCCACTGTGTGCTTATTCAAGGCGATGAAAACTGTTTTTGTGCAGGTAATGATTTGGATGACTTTTTACAATGCTCACAAGATGATGAATTAGTAGCATTAGATTTTGTACAAGCACTGACAATATTTGATAAACCTCTTATTGCCGCAGTTGCTGGCCCGGCAATAGGTATTGGCACTACCTTGTTGTTACATTGCGACATGGTCATAGCGGCAAACAATAGTAAATTTAAATTACCCTTTACTCAGTTAGGTCTATCACCTGAAGCTGGCTCTAGCCTGTTGTTACCCCTGCGTATTGGTCATAACAAAGCGTTTGAACTTTTAGTACTTGGCAAGCAATTTACTGCCGAACAAGCACTAGATTACGGTCTTATTAATCAAATATGCATACCGGAAGATTTACTAAAAATAGCTAGCGATATTGCTAATACTATTGCTAAATTACCTCATGATTCTGTAATGACCAGTAGAAAATTGATGAAACAACATGCTCAATTGACTATACAACAGGTCATTGATAACGAAGCTAAAGAATTTAAACGTTTAGTAAAAACGCAGCAATGTAAAAATATTTTAGCGCAATTTTTTTAAAAAAATAAATCTTAAAGATGAAATAGTCAGCCAAAATTTGCGGGGGTTTCATCTTTAGGCGATTTGTTTTTTGTCCCCTGCCATTAACCAAATAACAACAGCAATAAAAATAACGGGCCAAAATATACCAATCATCACAAAGGCCGCCGCACCAAAAATCATCATACCGATAAAAATTAATGAACCAAACACACTCATAACAATTGCAAATGCCACCATGACAAGAATAACCATAATAATTGCTGAAACACTAATCGCTTTTAAAGGATCAATGAGTTCATCACCAACATGAAGGTCGACATTAAACATTTCTATAAAACTTATTCCTAATGCATAGGTTAAAAATAAGGTTGCAAAAATTGCTAATGTTAATGATTTAAAAAATGACATAATTACTCCTGCTTACTTAGTTTTACGCACAGCTATCGGTAAATATTATTTACTCGCTATCGCTTTAAGTTAATACTGCCCATTAATGCTTGGTGGGTAATAGTATCGCCGCGACCACATAAGCAACACCGCTAGCTAACGGAAATATAAGCAAAGCACCAATAGCGGCAATACGAACAGCTATTCTTGGTAAGTCATAATATTTTGCGATGCCCGCACAAACGCCTGATAATTTTTTATGGGCAACATCTTTTGTTAAAGTTTTTTTCACTGAATACTCACGTTGATAGCTCATCATTTATTCCTTAATTCTAACCGCTGTTTTGTAAAAAAAGTTAATAGTCCTGCGCCAACAAAAAAAGTTAATACGGGAGCAAGACACATGATCATTATGAAATAGCCACTATGATGTATCATGTAATGCCCCCTAGTTTTTTGTCGCTTAGCCATTAACAACTTGCTTTTTTAAATCGGCTAATTCTTGTTCAATAGATTCATCTGTTTCTAAATCACGAAACTGGCTGGCGAGATCTTTATTCTCGGTAAAGTCATAAGACTCTAATTCAGCTTCTACTCGGTCAATTTTTTGTTGGTAGCGTTCAAATTTATTAATCGCTTCATCTATGTTGTAGACAATCGCTCTTTCACGCACTTTTAAACGTACTTCAACTGACTCTTGGCGTAATGCAAAAGCGTCTTGCTTACGTTTAGCTTCTTGAAGTTTTTCTTGTAAACGTTGACCGTCTTCTTGTACTGCACTCAAAAAAATCTCTAGCTGCGCTAAGTCATCATGGAATTCACTGACTTGTACTGAACATTTTTGCTTTTCATGTAGCGCAGACTTCGCAAGATCATCACGCCCTTTATTAATGGCTAATGCGGCTTTTTCTTGCCAATTATTAATACTAGCTTCTAGTGATGCTATTTTACGCATTAAGGTTTTCTTTTCTGCTATATTTTTTGCTGCAGTAGAGCGTACTTCAACCAAGGTTTCTTCCATTTCCTGAATGATCAATTTAACCATTTTCTCAGGATCTTCAGCTTTATCTAACATATTGTTTAAGTTAGCGTTAATAATATCGGTAAAACGTGAAAACATGCCCATAATCCATTCTCCTGCGCAAATGCGCTGCTATTAGTATTTTAATTTAATGACTCATTAAGTATTAACCAAAATGTTAATGCTTAACTTGCTACTGTGTTTTCTATTACAAGTGACATGCCAACTCAGCAAAACAAATTAAACTACTGTTTATTAAGGGATTTTATAAAGACATCGATTACAGAAAGAAAGGGGACATAATATGTCAGACGAAAATATAGTCAAATTCACAAATTAATTAGTTAATTTGACTATACACATAACATGGTGGGATTTTATTAAAATGAGCGTTGAATTATTGAGTAACCACTACCGGAAAATAATCACCTGCGCCCCACTCACTCCATGAGCCGTCATAAACTTTTACGTGCTTATAACCGCACATTTCGGCGGTTAACGCTAAAACACAGGCGGTTACCCCAGAGCCACAGCTCATCACCATTGGTTTATTTTCGCTATTAATAGCGTTAAATTTTTCTTTTAAAATATTTTTGGCGAGCAAGCAGCCATCATGCGATAAATCACTAAAGGGTAAATTCACAGAAGAGGGAATATGACCGCTACGAATACCTTCGCGTGGCTCAGCAACTTTGCCCTCAAAGCGTTCTTTAGCCCTAGCATCAACAATAAGGCGTTCTTGAGAGTTAAGGTTACGTTCTATATTTTGGCTGCTATAAAAGTATTTTTTACAAAATGTAGCGATAAAGTTACCACTGCTAGTAACGGAAGATGTCGCTGATGAAACACGATACCCTGATGCCAACCAAGCGGGTAATCCGCCATCAAGTACAGCAACATTTTCATGTCCCATTGCTCTAAACATATACCAAGCACGCGCTGCAGAAAATAAGCCTTGGTCATCGTAAACAACAATTTGACTGTCTGTCATTACCCCTAACGCACGCGCTTGCTGCTGAAAATGTTCAGCACTTGGCATAGTGTGGGGAAGTGGATTTGATAAATCAGAAAAGTTTTTATTTAAATCGAATCGCTTGGCATAAGGCAACGTAAAGTCTGGCCATTGTTTTTCTGGCGAGCGCATATTACCAACGGGTGGGATACTCGCATCAAGCAGTATTATATTTGATAATGGTTTTGCAGAGTCTCCGGTTAAATGGAGTGTAGAAAAAAGCAAATCATGCAGCTGACGGCACGATATTATTTGCTGAAAAGTCGAAGGCATAGTTAGCGTCATTCATTTTTGAATAAGGCTTAAAAAATAACGAATAAATCGATAGTTGTACAGTCGAAAAAACAATATAAATTGGCAGGGTACAACAAATTCCCTGCGTTTAGCTTGCGGCTTGTTTTTCGGCTGATGATTGTTCACGGTTATTTTCTACTAGGCTTACCACTAAAGACGCTGCCAATAAAAATACAGCAGGTAACATCAATAACGTAAAAATTAGCTCTAAGCTCGGCATAATCAATTCCTTACTCATCCGCTGCTTTAGCGGTATTCTTTTGTTGAGTACCCTTTTTGTTACTAAGCTTAGCCACTAAAATTTGGGAGTATTTGTTGTTGGCTAAAGCTGACATCGTGATATCTGGCTGAACTTTATCTTTTACGTTACTCGTTAATTTTGTATTAAGTTGTTCAATGCCTGTTTTAACCATCAGATTAGCGATAGTTTTGATGTCTGTAGTGTTGTCTGCAAAACTGTTAAAAGATAATAAAGCGGTAGTTAATGTGGTGATCAATAACGTTTTCATGTTGTTCTCCAAGTTTTATAATAGTTAAGTCGTAATATCTATTACAAAGGTTGTGCCAGAGATCAAAAAAAAATTAAGTAATTGAATTTTATAGGATTAATTAATCTATACTTTTATCATAAAAATAAAGCTTACGACTAAATCAAAGAAAAGTGGTCAAAAAAGCCAATTATTAATAATTATAGCGATAACATTATCTTTATCGCTAAACGGCAAGATAAATAGTATTCCGATTTAGGGATACAATTTCCCAAAATCGGTACACAAAACAGAAAATTACTCGCCTGCAGGAAGGGTCACTTGTGCGAACGCATCAAAAAGAACTTGGCTGGTAACTTCATTACCACTGCATTGCTCACTTAAATAACGACGAAACTGCCTAGCACCCGCTAAACCATTGCAGAGTCCAAGCATATGGCGAACAACATGCCAAGCACGCCCGCCGTTAGCAATATGAATATCAATATAGCGCGCCATCTCTGCAACGATTTGCTCACGAGAAAGAATATCCGTATTTGTTTGATAAATCGCGTTGTCTGCTTCAACTAACATATAAGGGTTTTGATAAATTTCACGGCCTATCATCACACCATCAATATGAGCTAAATGCTCATTCGCCTCATCATAGCTTTTAATACCGCCATTAATTGAAATTTGTAACTGTGGAAAGTCTTTTTTGATTTGATAAACACGACCATAATCAAGCGGGGGAACTTCCCTATTTTGCTTAGGGCTTAAACCGCTTAACCAAGCTTTACGTGCGTGAATAATAAAATGTTTACAGTCAGCTTGAGAGACCACATCAACAAAATTATGTAAAAACTCATAACTGTCATGGTCATCAATACCGATACGCGATTTAACGGTAACCGGAATATTGGCTGCCGCTTGCATCTCATTGACACAGTCAGCGACCAAAGAAGGTTCAGCCATTAAACAAGCACCAAAGCGACCATTTTGCACACGATCAGATGGACAGCCAACATTAATGTTAATTTCATCATAACCATACTGTTTAGCCATTTTCGCACACTCTGTCATGGCTTTAACATCACTTCCCCCCAGTTGCAGTACAACAGGATGCTCTTCTTTGTTAAAGGATAAATAATCACCTTTACCAAATATAATTGCGCCAGTAGTCACCATTTCGGTGTATAGCACGGTGTGCTTTGACATAACACGATAGAAGTAACGGCAATGGCGATCAGTCCAATCGAGCATGGGTGCAACGGAAAGTTTATGTGAAATCATAAAGTTATAAAAAACCTTTAAGCTTAAAGCGAATGTAGCTGTTGGAAACAACAACAGAAAATTTCGCTGATTATAAAGGCTTTAGCGATGTTAAACAAAAGAAATAATGCCAAGTGACTGCACTGAAAGCCTCGATAGCTTTCAGCTATTTTTATGGTATAAAGATGAGTAAATTTTAAATAACATCACTTAATAATTTGGCGAATTAACGCCTAGTCAATTTGAACCTAAATCGGGGCTAAGTTATAGCAAGTATCTTGTATAAATAGCCGAATAGATTGACAAGAAAAAGTTAATCTAGGTCGTCAGGATCTGACTCAAGTTCTTCGTCTGTTTCAACTTTAGTTCGACCAAATAAGGTGTGGAATTGCTTGGGTGTTAAAATTATGTTTTGATATTTTAACCAAGCCTTCTCGATGGTATTGCTTACAGCAGCATTACCACGACAAACTTCAACAAAATGTTGCTCTTCTTCGGTAACAGGCAGACGACTTCCTAAAGAAAGTGCCATTAATGCAACGCCATATTTTTCTAATGCCTCGGCCTCGGCCAAGTTAAAGTCACCGGAACGCTTTATGCCGCGCGGATAATTTCTATCATCGTAAAAATTTCTATTTACCTTAAAACTTTCTGCTGATATTGCTAAATTAGCCATTTTATAAACTCTACTAAAATATAAATACACTGATAATCGCATTTTTAACTCAATATCGATTAATTGGCAATTATTTTTTAACGTTAATTAGAATATTTTACTTAATGTATATTATTTACCATTATATACACTATTTTTGACTTTTTTTTAGGCTAAAAATACAAAACTAGCATGAGGTTATATTTTGTAAATCCAGTGTAGTCCTTGAATGACCGTCGTAGGAAAAGCGGTTTGATGATTGGCTTCTGGGATAATAACAATTTTTGCTTTTACATGAGTTTGCTGCCAATTAAGTATTTTTTCATAAAAATCTTCAGCATCTTTGACCATGTCATGGCTGCTGTCTAATGCTTTTGATTCACGTTCGCCAATAGCAATAAAAATATTAGCATTAATGGTTAACTGCCGCTTTCGATGCGCCTCTTCTAATGTAAAAACAACCTTATTATCAAACCAATAAGAAGGACTACCCAGTATGTAATGATTAAATAATGTCGGTTTAGTTAATAATATATATGTACCAAATAATCCGCCAAGTGAGTTACCGACAAAGGTTCTATCTTGTCGATCCGTTCGATAATTTTTATCGATATAATTGATAACACTAGCTTCGATAAACGCCATATGCTGTTGAGCACCACCTGTTGTTTGTTGCCAGGATTTATTTATTGACGGGGTATAGTCTCGCACTCTGCTAGCATCTCGCTTCGACCCTTTAGCATATGAAATGCCAACGATAATAGCTTCTTTCATTTTTTGTGCATTCATTGGATAACGGGTTGCCCCAGAAACAATCTGAAAAGTATACCAAGCATCGGTTAAGTAAATAACGGGATAAGTTTTATCATCATTTTTAGCATAAGATTTAGGTAACTTTATAAATAATGGGTAAACACGTTGACTGTCGGGATCTTTAATTTCAACGACTTTACTTCTTGGTATTTGAAAAGGCGTAGTGGTAAAAGCCATTGATAGCTGGCTGGTCAATATTAATAGCAGCGTTAAACTATATATTACTAGTTTCAAGTGAACTCTCTTTCTTTACTCAATGACAAGTCGTTATGTTTACATAACCATAACGAGTTATTTGTAAAACCTTAAGGATAAGTAAAGCAATACTCCTGCGAATAAATCACCGGTGTATTACTTTTAGTTTGCAATTGTTATTGGCATAATATTTATTTAAGTAACGGTTTCATAATCGCTAATTTACCATCAATTGGTGTGCTGATTTCCAGACCTAAAATGTCTGCTATTCTTATTGGCATAATATTTATTTAAGTAACGGTTTCATAATCGCTAATTTACCATTAATTGGTGTGGTGATTTCTAGGCCTAAAATGTCTGCTATTCTTATTGGCATAATATTTATTTAAGTAACGGCTTCATAATCGCTAATTTACCATCAATTGGGGTGGTGATTTCTAGGCCTAAAATGTCTGCAATTGTTATTGGCATAATATTTATTTAAGTAACGGTTTCATAATCGCTAATTTACCATTAATTGGTGTGGTGATTTCTAGGCCTAGAATGTCTGCTATTCTTATTGGCATAATATTTATTTAAGTAACGGCTTCATAATCGCTAATTTACCATCAATTGGGGTGGTGATTTCTAGGCCTAAAATGTCTGCAATTAATGGCATAATATTTATGTTTTCAGCTGTACCTAACTGATATGCTTTTTTAAATGCGGGCCCTTGTGCATAGAATATTCCGTCCATGTCTGTAGTGTCAAACTGACTCCAACCATGATTTCCTTTACTGGTTTTTCCGGTAAAACCTATCGACCAATCGTTATCGGTTAAACAAGCTATATCACCGATACGACTGGATTTTGAGGCGTTAAATTTTGCTGGAATATCTTGGTATTGATAACATTTATAATGTTTAGCTTGTTGATTTAATTGTGCAACAGTTTGAGCTAATGTGCGGGTAGACTTACCCTCATCGTATATAAGTGTAATAGGGTTGGTTGCCAAAACTTTATATTCATCATTTAACCAATTAGGTAAATATTCATAATTCTTAGCAGGATAATCAGCCATACCATGATCAGAGACAATAATAATATTTACTTCAAAATCTAACGTTCGTACTTTTTCAACCATTTCACGAATGGTGCTATCTACACGGTTAATAGCGGCAATAAGCTCAGGTGAATCTTGACCAAAACCATGCCCTGCACTGTCTATATCATGAAAATAAGTGGTTATTAATTGCGGCCGTTCGCTTGAAGGAAGCTGATACCAATTTAATACACCATCTATGCGTTCTTGATGTGAGGCGTTGTGATCATATTTTTTAAAATGAGACGGATAAATACCCGCAATAGCGGCTTCGGAGCTTGGCCAAAAATAGTTAGCGGTACGCATATTTTGTTCTTCCGCAATAATCCACAAGGGTTTACGTAAATAAAAGTCGGGATTGGTCACCGCTTCCGAGTCTCTTATGCTGTAGGTTTTATTTAAATCGCGAGCATAGAAACGGTTAGACACTATGCCATGATTCTCAGGGTATGACCCCGTAACAATACTCAAATGGTTAGGAAAGGTTTTTGTCGGGAAAGTAGGACGTAATGATGTTAAATGAGCAGACTCTTTAGCAAATTGAGACAAGAATGTAGGCTGATATTTATCAACATAATCCCACCTAAAACCATCCAGTGAAATTAACAACACATAAGGTTTAGGATTAGGATTGGATGCTATACCTAGTGAATTTTTTGATTCTGATGTGCATGCATTTAAGGCAAATAACATGCCTATTATAAATAATTTATTCACGGTAATTTCTCATCAATAATTAGTGTTTAAGGGCTTTCTAGCATTGTTTTTTTACTAACATAAAATCGTTATTGCTTTATCTTAAGACGAGTATTTATTGACTCAACGCGGGGCGTAAATAAGACAATCGCTTCAATTAAACATCAGCATAATAATTATATATTTTGTGCTGATGCCTTTTTATAATTGAGCGCTAAGTAAAATTAGTAGAGCTTTACTCGGTAAATACTATCCATTGATTGAAGGACTACAGATAATCTATCATCATTATCAACAAACCAATAGCTTGCCGCAGGAATCGACGGAAGTGCTATAAGCTCAACAAAAGTTGAGGCGTCATAAACCGCAAGATTAGTAACTATAATATTATGCGCTTCATTATGATATCGGATATGTTCATTTTTCTTAGGAAAATAAGTTTCTTCGCCCGTAAAGGTATGCAGTACTTCAGAAGTGTCATTTATCTTAATAACAGTGTTTCTAGCAAGCAGTGTTTCATTGACGCCATCAATGAAAATAGCCCGTTCTTGGTTACCAGAGTAATTGTAAGTATCGCGACTATCCGCCAGTGGAGTCGCAACAGCTTCAATCGCAAAAGGATCTAATGTTAATGAGAACAATTCATAACCACTGCTATCTGTATCCGACACATATAATAATTTATTGTCGTTTAATGGAAATTGAACAATGTTATTGACGTTAGCTAAAGCGGTGTTGGTAAGCGAAAAGTCTGTCGTTGACAAGTTAAATTGCTCAAGTGAATCATCATTTACAAATATAAGTTGATTAGCCGCGCACTTTTTAAGGCTATGAGCAGAGCCCGTTTGCTGATACGACTCAATAAGCCTTAGCGTTTGGTGGTCATATGAAAATATTTGGTAACTGTAATCGTCATAGTTTAGACCCGTTAAAAATATACGTTCTTGATCAGCCGAGAAACAAATATGGTCAAAAATAATATTGGTTTCATTAGAAGCCTTAATTAAGTGACCTGTTTCAAGATCAAAGACTTTTATTACGGTATTAAAATCATTTATTGCAATAAGATGGTTGAACACAGATGAGTATCGAACCTGCTCTACGGTATGATCTAATGTAACTGCCTCACCGACAATGCCAACGATTTGTTTAACTGAGTGTCCGCCTGAACTTTGTTCAACATATTTTTCACTGGTTTTCAGTTTATAGTTTCCGTCGTAATAAATATTATAAAAACCTTTAGATTCATTGGTATCGAAAGAAAGGGTAATGTTGTTTTCAGTCGCTAAAATAATAGGTCGGTAAAAAGAATTAGAGACCGAAAGAGTTGAAACTTGTATCGGAGTATTTGAATAACTACTATCAATGGATACTTTTTTATTAAATTTTATGATTACTTTTTCAACGGGATCATTTTCAATCGTCTCTTTAGTAATTGAAATAGCTTTAAACGGTGTTAACTCTTGGATAAAAGCTAGTGCTTGGGCATTATCATATAAATTAAATAAGGCGGATGAAGTCCATGCTACTGTTTCTGCTTCACCTATAAGTTCTTGGTTAAGGTGCAATTGCATATATTTATTTGTGATAAATGTTAGCAATATTTCTTCATTTTGAGCGTTGGTCAGTCTAAAGATTCCAGCAGGTGATTGTGATGCGTAACCTTTACCTGAATATGGCGAGGTAACGGTAGAGGTTAAAGTGGTCTCAAAGGCAAATAGTTCACTCGTTATTGTACTGGTAATATCGACTTGGTAATGCGGATATTTATTACTACCTGGCGCGTTAATATGTTGATTAATTGTCGTTTGCTTTAGAGAGTCAGTAACAACCATTAAATCATCAGTTTTAACTTTAAAGTCGATTGCTTTTATATCAAGTTTTCTGTTTTTACTTTGATAATTTAAAACGAGATCTCCGTCTAAATCTTCAGTACTTGCGCTCCACGTTTGGTTGCTTGTTAGCAAAAGCTCAAACATTAACTCTAATGAAAGTGAAGGCTCTTCTATCGTAGAAATAATAAAGCGCGTAGAGGAAAACTTTGCACTTAGGTCCTTAATAAGGAAACTATCCGAGTAAGGATTCTTGCTGTCATCAAGTTGAATATACTGCTGGGTAATATTCACTAAGGCAGTCACTGTTGTGGTTGAACTTTCTCTATCAATAATATCGGTTTGGTAACTACAGTTTGTAAAAACTAATTGGTAGCTATTTTCTGTATCGTCAATAATTTTTTCAACGGTACCTGTGCTATTACAGTCTCTAATTAAGATGTTTTCAGGTGCATGATGAAACCAAATAATTTCCTGTTCGATGATGTCTGCTGCATTAATACTCGCTTCGGTTAACACCGTACTCCAGATGGCAATATCACCGGCATTATCTTCTGTAAAAATCGCGTCGACAACAGGTGGGGTTGGAACAGTAGGCTGCGGTGTCGTTATTTTTTCTGAACGTTCACCACTGCCTCCACCACAAGAAGCTAAAAGAGCCATTGATATTAAGCTCACAAAAAGAGAAGCAGTATAATTCATTCAAAAACATCCATTTGTTATAATTTATCCTAAATAGGCGAGACATTTATACCTAAAGATCAATATATTTACAATTGAAACGTCTATTCTTTATTGCGGTAAATCAATAACTAAATTGAATTTTTCAGAGCTTTTCCATAGGTTAAGTAATACAGTAAATTCTGCTATTTCATGGACAGATGCGGTTGAGCTGAGGATTTTTTCAGAGAGGGTATTCATTCGATCAAATTCATTGACATTCATCATTAACATTCCTTGTTATATGTCAATGAATTATGACTTAAATAATGAAAAAGGTATAGCTTTTAGTGAGTTAGTTTATGAATCTTTGATGACAAACGTTACTGAGAATACTGCTTAATTAATGATTATTTTCCCAAAGTCTCTTCTCGGGCCTTCCTGAGCAAGTGCAGGTGCCCGACGCACACTCTTTAGTAAAATATAAAGATTAACTCTATAGCGCTAAAGCCAACAAATATTTATTGAGGAGAACGTTTAAATAATTTCACTGAAATGACTTAATTTCATATCACTTTTTCAGTTTTCGTTTGAGCTCTTTCATTGTCAACATTGCTTGTGGAGACTGCAGTAATACTGCGTTTAAGTCGGCAACGGCACTTAAGCCATTAGCCACAATAGTATCGGTATTTACATTTAAACTGCGTTTTGTCGCTTTTACGGCATAATTAGGTAATAAAGCAATGCGGTTGGCTAAACTGAAAGCAGCTTTCATTAAACGCTTACGTGTTAAATAGGTATCATTAATCATGCCCCATTTTTTTGCCTGACGTCCTGAGAAAATAGCCGAAGTGTATGCTAATTCTCGTAATCGGCCATCGGGTAAATTAAAATGCAAGCGTTGCAATGTTCCCATATCTGCAGGTATACCTAATTGCGTTTCCAAAATGCTAAAGTAAGACCGCATCGACGCTAAACGAATATCGCATGCCGAAATTAAATCAACAGCCCCCCCGATACATACACCATGGACCGCTGCGATTGTTGGAATAGAACAATCAACAATCGCTGAAAATGCTTGTTGCATATTAATGATTTCAGCCCTCAAGTGCGCTGTTTTATCATTTTGGCAATCTTGTGTTGACGCCATAACGTCTAATAAAAAGTTGATATCGGCGCCCGATGAAAATTGTTTCCCCTTGCCACTCAATACCACGACATGAATATCGTTTTGGTTATTTATCCAACGATAAGCGTCACCAATTTCAAACCACATTTTTTTATTCATCGCGTTCGCCTTATTCGGGCGTGCAAGTTGTAAATGTAAGACATTATTTTGGAGCGTTAAATCTAAATATTCAAATTCAGGCATGTTCAGTCCATAGTAAAAAATTTATTCTTATTGATTAAAGATGACACGTAGGTATCGAAGAGGGCAAGATAAAATTGCTAAACCAGTAAAGTGAATTTATCTTGGTACTTAGCTGTTAGCCAGCTATCAAATATTACATTACATTTTCGTAAACGTTGAGAGTACCAACAACACGCTTTTAATTTAAAGGGTTAAGTAATTAAC
Organism: Colwellia sp. BRX8-9; assembly: GCF_014077245.1. Lineage (NCBI taxonomy): Bacteria > Pseudomonadati > Pseudomonadota > Gammaproteobacteria > Alteromonadales > Colwelliaceae > Colwellia > Colwellia sp. BRX8-9. Next base: position 56,358 of record NZ_JACGVN010000002.1, on the reverse strand, counting down.
CTTTCAAGCATATTACATCATCAAAATCTCTGTGTTAAACTTCTAAAAAATAACCCAATCATGCAAGTACCTAACTCATAATGAATGCAGAAGAATTATTAATACAAGCAAAAGAGTCTTGCAAGAAGCGTGGTGCACGATTTACTTTGGCTCGCGAACAAGTATTTAAACTATTAACCGGACATAGCGGTGCTATTGGTGCTTATGATTTGCTTGACGAATTAAAGCTAATTGACCCAGCAGCAAAACCAGCAACCATCTATCGTGCTTTAGATTTCCTTGGTAAGCAGGGCTTTGTTCATAAGATTGAGTCTATAAATGCTTTTGTGATGTGCCATCATTTCAGTGAATGTAATCATCCCGTGCAATTACTTATTTGTGACCGTTGTGGACATGTTGAAGAAATTCAATCGTCTAATTTAGACTTAGCTTTACGCTCGATGGCAGATGCAACCGGCTTTACCATTAGCCATCAAATTGTTGAAGCGCATGGTGCTTGTCAAAGCTGTAGTAAATAGCGTTATTATTCAGGAGTAATAATAACTTTAACACCCCCATTAAACTCATATTTAGAGGTATTGGTCGCATAAGAAGTACCCTCCCCCTTAACTCAGTGAACTTATTTATGCTATAAGTACACGGTTAAACATGCCCATATTATAAAATATTCAGGAAGCCTATGAAATATTCAATCAAGTCAGCGTTAATTTGCTTATTTGTTGTTGCCAGTGGTAGCGCAATAGCGAAAAACACCATTAGTAGCGATAAATTTCGTCAATTAGAAGAATCTTTACCAACACCCAACACTTACAGAACTGCATCAGGCGCACCAGGTCACCAGTATTGGCAACAACAAGTTGATTATAAAATTAATATTCAACTTGATGATAAAACGCAAACCTTAACGGGTAGCGAAACAATGAGTTATACCAATAATTCACCTGACACTTTACGCTACTTGTGGATACAGCTAGATCAAAACCGCTTAAAACGTGACTCTGATAATCGCTTAACAGCTACAGCTCCTAGTAAAAAAATAACTTATAGCGGATTGCGTGGCGCTATCGAGTCAACTGAATTTGATGGTGGTAATACGATTACTGCAGTTACAGCATCAAACGGTAGTGCTCTTGACTATGTGATTAACGGCACAATGATGCGCGTTATCTTACCTAAGGCATTAAAATCCGGCGATGATGTTGAATTAAATATTAAGTGGAACTATAAGCTTCATGAACAAAAAGTGTTAGGTGGCCGTTCGGGTTACGAATACTTTAAAGAAGACGATAACTATTTGTATGAACTTGCTGGCTGGTTTCCTCGCGCAGCAGCATACTATGACGTTATGGGCTGGCAAAATAAGCAGTTTTTAGGTAACGGCGAATTCACTTTAGAATTTGGTGATTACGACGTTAAAATCACCGTTCCTGCTGATCATATTGTTGCCGCTACCGGTGAGTTACAAAATGAAAGCAAGGTCTTAACAAAAACACAGCGTAAACGCTTAGAACAAGCTAAAAACGCAAAGAAACCTGTGCTTATCGTTACCGTTGATGAAGCACTTGAAAACGAAAAATCTCGCTCAACAAAAACGAAAACCTGGCATTTTAAAGCTAAAAATGTTCGTGATTTTGCTTTCGCATCAAGCCGTAAATTTATTTGGGACGCTCAAGGTTATAAAGAAGGCGGTACCGATACCATGGCGATGTCTTTTTACCCTAATGAAGGTAATCCATTATGGGAAAAGTACTCAACTGAAGCTATTATCCATACCATGCAACAGTATAATAAATACACCTTTGCTTACCCATACCCAGTATCAATTTCAGTCAATGGACCCGTTGGTGGCATGGAATATCCGATGATCACTTTTAATGGTCCTCGCCCAACACTTGACAAAGAAACAGGTGAAAAAACCTACTCTCGTGGTACTAAATACGGCTTAGTTGGAGTAATTATTCACGAAGTGGGTCATAACTACTTTCCAATGATCGTTAACTCTGATGAACGTCAATGGACTTGGATGGATGAAGGTTTAAACACTTTCCTACAGTTTTTAGCACAACAAGCATGGGAAGAAGGTTATCCTTCACGCCGTGGTCATGCTGCTGACATTACTAATTACATGAAAAGTACCAACCAGGTACCTATTATGACCAACTCTGAATCAATTCTTCAGTTTGGTAATAATGCCTATGGTAAGCCAGCAACAGCATTAAATATTTTACGTGAAACCGTTATGGGCCGCGAATTATTTGATTTTGCCTTTAAGGAATATGCACAACGTTGGATGTTTAAACGCCCAACACCTTCAGACTTTTTCCGCACCATGGAAGATGCATCAGCCGTTGATTTAGATTGGTTCTGGCGTGGTTGGTTCTACACAACAGATCATGTTGATATCGCTTTAGGTAATATTCATTTATATCGTCCTGATAGCCAAAACCCTGATACAGAAGCCGCTTGGAATCGTGCCTTAGAGAGTGAAAAGCCAACATTTATTAGTGACCTTCGTGATAAAGGCCAATGGCTTAGAACAACTGACAAGCCTGAATTGTTAGATTTTTACAATGAGCATGATAAATTTACGGCAACCAATAAAGCACGTAATACCTATAACAGCGCAAATAAAAAGTTAGAACAATGGCAAAAAGATCTCCTTGTTGATGAAAGAAATTTCTACATCGTTGATTTTGAAAACAAGGGTGGCTTGGTCATGCCTATTATTGTGCAATTAACTTTTGCAGATAAAACAACAGAACAAGTACATATTCCTGCAGAAATCTGGCGTAAAAACAGTAAAAATGTTTCTAAATTATTTATTACTGATAAAGAGATTACCGCTATCGCTATTGATCCAAACTGGGAAACAGCCGATGTAGATGTTAACAATAACTACTGGCCAGCACGCCCTATTAAATCAAGCTTTGAATTATACAAACGTAAGAAAAAAGACATGATGCGTGACTATAATGTTAAATTAAAGTCAGCTGATGACGAAAAAGAAGACAAGGAAGAAGAAGATAAATAATGTCAAAAATCTCATTATTTAAAAGCTTTATTTTTTGTTTATTGTGTGGCGTTGCGCTTTCAAGCGCAGCCCACCGATACTTCTTTGGATTAACTGATTTATCAGTTAATCCAAGAACCCATAACATAGAAGTTATTCATCAATTTACGGCTCACGATATTGATAATGCTATTGCTGAGCAACTGCAAATACGCTTTTCAGCTGAGCATCCTGAATACGAAAAGTTCATTCAAAACTATGTTGAAGCACATTTCCAACTTATTGATGTTCAAGATAATAAAAAACAGCCAATCAAGCTCAATTGGATAGGTTTAGAAGTCGCTAAAGGTAATGTTTATATTTACCAAGAAGCTAATTTTGAAAACTTTTTATCCGGATTAGTGGTAAAAAATGATTTACTCATCGATACTTACCCTAAGCAAGTAAATACTGTAAATTATAAAGACGAAACAATTATTGGCAGCTTAACTTTTTCGAAATCAGTTAAAATTGCGATAATAAAAAACAATAACTAGTAGGAACGATTTACATTTGCTAAATTAACATGCAAAATAAAATGACTAGTATAACTAAGCCCTTGGGAAACATTCATGAATGTAGAGTTTATTAACCCTTTTTTATCTTCAATGCTCAATGTAATGTCTACTATGGCACAAATGGAATTAGTACCTGAAAAACCTCGTTTGAAAAAAAATGAAGTTGCTATGGGCGATGTTTCTGGTTTAATTGGTATGGTGAGCGCTCAAACAAAAGGCTCACTATCAATTACTTTTGAAGGAAAGTTAGCACTGGCCACCATGAAAAAAATGGTTGGCGAAGGTCCTGACGAAATCAATGAAGAAATCACCGATTTAGTCGGTGAAATTACTAATATGGTCACCGGTGGCGCTAAGCGTATGCTGAGCGAAAAAGGCTTTGAATTTGACATGGCAACGCCTATGGTTGTTTCTGGTCAAAACCATACGATTCACCACAAAGCCGATGGCCCTATCATTATTATTCCGTTAAATTCTGAATTTGGTAAAGCTTTTATTGAGTTCAGTTTCGATAAATAGTGAATTAAGTAATTTGTAGTCATAGACCAAAACCTCGTTTAGCAATAAACGAGGTTTTTTATTTTTTACGCTATATTTAGTTTATTGACTCAATAACAACTGACAATTAATGACATTATAATAAATAGTGGCGGTTGAGTGCGCTGTAAATGCATTTTTGGCGACTTTACCAAGAAGATGAATAGTTTACTTAGTATTTAAAAAAGACCTTTACTGCGCTGACAAGGTGATTTGTACACGGCGAGTAATATTACATAAGAGCTCATAGGGAATGGTAGTTGCACATAGCGCTATTTCGGCAACAGATAATTGCTCTCCCCACAAAGTCACAACATCGCCAACCTGTTCTTGTGCATTTATCCCTAAATCAACAGTGATCATATCCATTGATACTCTCCCTACCAAAGGAACCCTTCGTCCATTGACCAAAACAGGTGTGCCATTTTTAGCATGCCGAGGGTAACCATCACCGTAACCAATGGCAACAACACCAATAATAGTATTTTGCTCACTTGTCCAAGCATTACCGTAACCGACTGATTCGCCAGCGGCTAATTCACGTACGGCGATCAAACTTGACTTCAGCGTCATTACTGGCAGAACATCCAAGGTTATACCTTTATTGCGCAAAGCACTCTCTGGCGTACAAGTTGATAAATTTGCTGCGCTAGTTTCAAAGGGTAAAGGAGAAATCCCGTATAATAATAACCCGGGGCGAAGCCATTGGTAATGGCTTGCTGGCCATGCACAAATACCGGCAGAGTTTGCCAATGTTCGTTCTTCGTTACAGCCTGACGTTACTTTTTCAAAGAGTGATATTTGTTGGCGAGTCGCCTGATTGCTTTTATCATCAGCACAACCTAAGTGACTCATTAGCACAATATTTTTTTGCACGTTTACTGAGTCCGTTAATTGCTGATAAAAATGGCTAAACTCCTCTGGATTTATGCCTAAACGGTGCATACCGGTATCGATTTTTAGCCAAACCTTTAACGGAGAAGGAAGTGTTGCCGATAAAAGAGCATCAAGTTGTTGATGGTTATGAATAACCGTTTGTAAATTATTGACCGCAAGTATCGCTAAGTCTTTTGCATTAAAAAAACCTTCGAGCAAGACAATCGGTTGAGTAATACCTGAAGACCGTAATGCCAGCGCTTCATCAATTCTTGCCACGGCAATAGCATCAGCGGTGATCGATGAATGACCGTGTTCATTTATTTTAGCTTGCTCAGAAAACAATGCGTGCGCAATGCGTTCAAGGCCATGGCCATAGGCATTAGCTTTTAAAACGGCTAGCACCTTTGCTGTCGGTGCAAGTGATTTTATCTGCGCTAAGTTGTGCTTGAGCGCAGATAAATTAATAATTGCCGTTGCGGTCGTTAATGCCATTAATCTTCATCTAATACATGCGGGCCGGCATAATTATCAAAACGAGAAAACTGTCCTTGGAAAGTCAACGGAACACGACCAATAGGGCCGTTACGTTGTTTACCAATAATAATTTCTGCCATACCTTTAAACTCTGAATCATCGTGATAAACCTCATCACGATAGATAAACATGATCAAATCGGCATCTTGCTCAATAGAGCCTGATTCACGAAGATCCGAGTTAATCGGCCGTTTATCTGAACGTTGCTCCAAACTACGGTTTAGCTGAGACAGTGCCACAACCGGCACTTGTAATTCTTTAGCTAATGCTTTTAATGACCGTGATATTTCGGCAATCTCTAAGGTGCGGTTATCAGCAAATTGTGGCGCGCGCATCAACTGTAAGTAATCGATCATGATCATACTTATACCACCGTGATCACGGGCAATGCGGCGCGCACGAGAGCGAACATCGGTTGGCGTTAAACCAGCGGCATCATCAATAAACATCTTACCTTTATCAATAAGTAACCCCATGGTTGATGATAAACGCGCCCAATCTTCGTCACCTAATTGCCCCGTACGAATTTTGGTTTGGTCAATACGGCCTAATGAGGCTAGCATTCTCATCATCAGTTGTTCTGCAGGCATTTCTAAACTAAAAATCAATGCGGGTTTATCTTCAGTCATCGCCGCGTTTTCTGCGATGTTCATCGCAAAGGTAGTTTTACCCATTGATGGACGTGCAGCAACGATAATAAGATCTGACTTTTGAAAACCAGCGGTCATCTTATCTAAATCAGAAAAGCCACTAGAAACACCGGTAACACCATTATTTGGCGATGAACAAAGTTGTTCAATACGATCGACTGTTTTTTCTAGTACTGAGGTAATGTTTTCTGGCCCTTCGGACTTGTTAGCCCGTTGTTCCGCGATAGCAAATATTTTAGTTTCAGCAAAATCGAGAAGCTCTGCACTAGCACGGCCTTGAGGATCATAACCCGCTTCAGCAATTTCATTTGCCACACTGATCATTTCACGAGTAACCGCACGTTCACGAACGATGTCGGCATAAGCGGTGATATTGGCCGCACTGGGTGTATTCCTCATCATTTCGGCAAGGTAAGCAAAGCCACCAGCATCTTCAAGTCGTTGCTCGTTTTCTAAAGCTTCAGATAAGGTAATTAAATCAACAGGGTTGCCTAGTTCAATTAACGCAGCTATGGTTTCAAAAGTAATACGATGTGAACGACTATAAAAATCCTGAGCGACAACACGTTCGCCAACACGATCCCACGTCTCGTTATCGAGCAATAAACCGCCCAATACAGATTGCTCTGCCTCAAGCGAATGAGGTGGAACTTTTAAAGCATTCATTTGACTATCTTGAGAATACTTTTTATCTTTGAAAAATTTATTTGGCTTGCGCTCTGCCATTTATATACCCTAAAACTCTATCGCAAATGCGAGATTAAAACTTTTGGTAGGTTAGCAGAATTTACTTTGAAACAGAATATAAATACGAGCCAGAAAGCGCCCTAACTCGTTCTATTTTCAATGCCAGAGTCATAAAAATTAATTGCTGACGCTAATATTGCCATTTACCGTATTTACACGTACGTTCGCGTTGGCACTACCGGTTTCAAAGTCTAATTTTGAGCTTGGTCCATACTTAGCTTTATTTGATTTTTGCGTGGTAATTTTATTAGTGATCTGACCACCAGCACTGGCTGATAAACGGAAGCTTGCTTGAACATTTTTCTGTAGCTTTAATGCTAAACCGCCACTAACACTCGACATCTTAACGACACCACCATCATTTAACGATAACGTTGCTGACAGATCGCCACTGACATTTGCAACGGTAAGTTCGTCAATCTCATTTAATCCTATGTTAATATCGCCACTGACATTTTCGATCGTCACTTCTTTTGCTGTTGATTGCGCGTCAATTTCACCACTGACCACGCGCAAACTTAAACGTCCACGTGACTGACGATCTTTAATATTACCGCTAACACTCGACAAACTCACTTTCCCTGATAATTTGCTACTGTTAATATCACCACTAACTGAAATTAATTCAATGCGTTCACTCAAATTTACCGCTTTGATGTTACCACTTACTGTTTTTGCTTCGGCGCTGGCATGCAAGTTCTCAAAATTAATATCACTGGCAATCCCCTCAAAACTGACACGAATGTTTTTAGGCATATGAATCGTTAATACTGAGCCTTTAGCATTGTTACCCCAGAAGTTGTTGTTATGATTTTCAAGCTCAACCTTAATTTTTACACGCGATCCTTGTTGCTTAAAGAGTAAACCTTCGGCGTCGTCTTCCAATTCTCCCTTTATCGAAATAGTGTTTTTATCCCAACCAATAACCGTAATATTACCGCGTAAATTTTCAATATTTACACTACTGACATCACTGACCAGTAATGACTTGTCTATCTGCTCACCCGCAAAGCTTGAACAAGCGGCTGAAAATAGCATCATCGGAATAACTTTTTGTAAAACTCTCATAACTACCTCTTTATAGTGTTATCTTTAAATACTCTGCCATTTAGGGCTGTATAGTTGGCTTAATAGATCTAATTCTTGTTTTTGGGTCCAACGTAATAAATTAAGTAAATCATTATTACTTGGGTCTTCATTTAGAGCCTTTTCAATCGTAGCTTGGGCTGAGCTTAGGTTTATTAACTCTTGTTGAATTTCTTTTGGCAGGGCCGATATTTTAGGCTGGCCAAAGCTAATCAACATCGATTGCTTGGTGTGCATAAAATTTTCTTGCATTGCAGTTACTAAGGTCAGGGGTGAGTTATTGTGTTGCGCTAAATCCAGCGGCTGTTCTGAAAATTGAGGCGAAAAAGAAAACCAAGTAGCCAATACTGCGAGCACTAAAGATGCCGCCCATGCTGTAGGCATAAACACTTTTTTCACCGGTGATACAAAGACAGGTTTGTCTTGTGTTTTAACTTCAATCGCCCGTTCAATACCAGCCCATAAATCACGTTGTGGTGTCATTTCATCAGGTAATTTTGCCAGTGCTTTTTGTAAAGCTTGCTCTGATAATAATTTATTCATATCTCGATCCACTCCATTAACAAATTTCTAGCTCTATGGTATTGCGCTTTACTAGTACCTACTGCCATGTCGAGCATATTTGCAATTTCTTCATGGCGGTAACCTTCAACCGCGAACAACACAAAAACTAAGCGAGCTCTTTCAGGTAAACGAGCGATATGTTTATCTAATTCGGTTAGACCCGCACTATCTGGCATTTCTACGGCAATATCTGCCATGGTTTGATCTTCGATACTAAAGATACGTTGCAACCAGTTTTTATGTTTGCGTAAGTGTCCAAGTACAATATTGTTGGTGACACTGTGTAACCAAGTAGAAAATTTACTTTCACCACGAAAATTAGCTATCTTTTGCCATAGTTGTACAAAAACCTCTTGGCAAACATCCTCTGCACTATCTTTATCTGCAAGCATGCGCCAGCAAATAGCATAAACTTTACGATGATACTGCTGATAAAGTTGATAAAAAGCCTGCTGATCACCCTGCTGTGCTCGACTAATAATCGCACGTTCTTTTGCAAGGTTTTCAGCAATAGTGGTCGGCGGTTCAGCACAGTTTTTAATGTAAATAACTTTCGGGTTATCCAAAGGTTAACTCTCAATAATGGTGTCGTTATAAAGTAAGATACAGTATTTATGAAAAGGGTTTAAAGAAAAGCGAAAAATATTATATTTTTTGAGAACGTAGCAAAGCTGAATGGTATTTCAATGGATTTTTAGGCATAAAAAAAGCGTCTTACGACGCTTTTTTTTACATTTTGATTTTAGCGCAAAATTACTTGCTACTAAGTGCACCAAAACGTTTGTTGAATTTATCAACACGACCACCGGTCTCAGCAGCTTTTTGTTTGCCCGTGTAAAATGGGTGACAAGCTGAACATACGTCTAAGTGAATATCTTTTTTCGCTGTAGAACGAGTTACGATGATGTTACCGCAAGAACAAGTTGCCTTGAACTCAACATAATTAGGATGAATACCGTCTTTCATAGAAACCTCTGTATAAGGCCGTATCGCCACTTAGTCAGTCATTATTGCTGCTAAGCACCATACGAGTTAAAAATAATGGAGGCGAATTTTAAATCATCGACACATGCTTAGCAATAGCCTAATGACACTAATTGCTAAAAAATGAACAATTAATCCGTTAAGGTGATTAAAGTTAAACTTTCTATAAAATCGTACTTGGCATATTAACAACAAGTCGGCAGAATAAGCTTAATTATCGTCAAAAAAGTACTCGTTATGCAGGTTAGTTATATTCAAGTCGCTATTCCTGTACCTATGCGTCAGTTATTTACTTATATCGTGCCAAAAAGCATCAGTAGTGACGAGATTCAAATAGGCGCACGAGTGATCGTACCTTTTAGTCATAGAGAAGTTATTGGTATTATTATAAGTACCAGTGAAGTCTGCGATATTGACGACAAAAAACTTAAGCCGATTATTGGCTTAGTCAATGACAACTTTCGTTTTCCTCCCGCGCTGTTAAAGTTTTTACTGCGCTGTGCTGATTATTATCATCACCCGATTGGAGACGTACTACAACTGGCTCTTCCCGTGTTGCTTCGTCAAATTGAGCAACCTACTATTGATTTAGCGACCACTTGGCATTGTTTCTTGCTTGAGCAAGACAGTGAAGAAAAGCTGGTATTAGAAAAAATAGTTAAGCGAGCCCCAAAACAAGCCGAACTGTATAATGTCATTAAAACCCACCCAGGGCTAACTTGGGCAGAAATTAGAACATTAGGCTATACAAAAGCACAATTAAATACGCTTGAAAAGAAAAAGTTAATTGAAGAAAGGCAACAAAAAGCTGAAACCTTTGTCTATCACCAAGACGCTTTAGCTGAGAGTGAAAAGCTAACCTTAACCGTTGAACAAGCGGTTATTGTCTCAGCGGTGAAAGCGTCCTTTGAGCAGTTTTCTTGTCATTTAGTAGACGGTGTCACCGGTAGTGGTAAAACCGAAGTTTATTTACAAGCGATGGAAAAAACTCTCGCCGCCAATAAACAAGTACTGGTATTAGTGCCTGAAATTGGTCTAACACCACAAATGCTCAGTCGGTTTGAACAACGCTTTAATTTACCTATTTGTTTGCACCACTCAGGATTAAACGACAAAGAACGTTTACAAACTTGGCTGGCTGCACAACGGGGCACCGCCGCAATAATTATTGGCACGCGTTCAGCTGTTTTTGCGCCGCTACATCATTTAGGTTTAATTATTGTTGATGAAGAGCACGATGGCTCTTTTAAACAACAAGACAGTTTTCGTTATCACGCGCGCGACATTGCTATTTTACGCGCGGGTCAGTTAAATATTCCTATTGTACTCGGTAGTGCCACGCCTAGTTTAGAAACGCTACAAAATGCATTGTCGGGTAAATATCAATATCATCAATTAACTAAAAGACCCGGTCAAAGTACTCAAGCCAAAATCAGTCTTATTAATGTTGCCCAACAGCAAATGGAACATGGCTTATCAGGTACGTTAAAAAAGGCGATTGAAACAACACTTAAACGCGGTGAACAAGCCTTAATATTTTTAAATCGCCGTGGTTATGCGCCAGCGATTAATTGTCAAGAGTGTCACTGGGTAGCCGATTGTCAGCGTTGTAATAAACCTTATACTTTGCACCAAGGAAAAAAATTATTAATTTGTCACCACTGTAGTAGTCAAAAGCGTATCCCATACCAGTGTCCTAGTTGCGGAAGTGTTCGTATTAAACCTATGGGACAAGGTACAGAACAATTAGAAGAGCGCATCGGCGAACTTTTTGCTGACTATAGTACCGTAAGAATCGATCGCGACAGTACTCGTAAAAAAGGCGAATTGGCAAAATTATTACAAGAAGTCAGTGATAAAAAACATCAGTTACTGATTGGTACACAAATGTTGGCGAAGGGGCATCACTTCCCTGATGTAACACTGGTTGCAGTGTTAGACGTTGATGGTGCACTCTTTAGTTTTGACTTTCGTGCCGCCGAGCACATGGCACAATTATTAGTGCAAGTTGCTGGCCGTGCAGGTCGAGAAAGTAAGCCCGGAAAAGTATTAGTACAAACCAACTTCCCTGAACATCCATTACTGCAAGATTTAGTCAACAACGGTTACCCACACTTTGCTAAATATGCGTTAACTGAGCGCAAACAGGCCTTATTACCACCGTTTAGTTATCAAGCACTTTTTCGGGCAGAAGCTAACTATCCTTCTTATCCTGAAAAATTTCTCAGTGCATTAACCGAATTTACTTTTGATGGCTGCCAATTTGCCGGTCCGGTGCCAGCTGCGATGGAAAAAAAAGCAGGTAAATATCGCTATCATTTAATTGTACAAGCTAAATCACGCAAGCAACTTCATCTTGCTATTTATCAGCTGATTAACGCTATTTCTCAGAATGAATGGCAGAAAAAAGTACGCTGGACAGTAGATGTTGATCCACTTGATTTAAGTTGGTAACTTTAAGTAATAAGCCTTCTGTTACAATTTTCTTTTTAAACTAGTGTCATTTCCTTACCAGTTGGTTAGAATTACCCGACGTTTACCGGTATATTATTATTTCATGGCTCATCAAGATTACGTTTCCCGCGCACAAAACAAAAAGAAAAGTCCCTATAAAGGCAAGGTAGCGCCTAAACCAACCTTCACCTTAAAATTTAAGCTTTTACTCTTTTTAGTCATGTTATTGATCGGTGGTTTTATTTATGGATTATGGTCAATAAAAGACAATAAACCGCAAATCTCTCCCGTGAAAATAGTAAAAGAAGCCCCACAAGCTGTAAAAGAAAAAGCATTACCCGCTCCACCAAAAGAGATATGGGCATATGTTGACAACCTAAAGAGTAAAGAAGTTGAAGTGGGTAAATATGAAGTTAAGGATAAAGGACCGTATAAGATGCAGTGCGCGTCGTTTAGAACGATGAGACAAGCCGAAGTATTAAAAGCCAATATTGCCTTTACTGGCTTAACGGCTCAAATAAGTGAATCTAAAGGTAAAAACGGAATTTATTACAAAGTGTTTTTAGGTCCTTATGAGCGTAAACGTGAAGCAGAAAAAGACAAACATAAGCTAAAAAGTAATAATGTTAATGGCTGCCAAATTTGGCTTTGGAAATAAAATCCAACGGATTAGTGAACAATAAGTTAGTCCGATTGACATAATAGACACATTTATCTAGCTCCCTCCTTGAAAAAGTCATAATTAGCCTTATCTATTCTTCATAGATATAAATAAATATTTGAGGTTAATTGTGACAACTATCGTATCCGTAAGACGTAATGGCAAAGTAGCAATTGGTGGTGATGGCCAAGTATCGCTTGGAAATACCGTAATGAAAGGTAATGCTCGCAAAGTTCGTCGTTTATATAACGGCAAGGTCCTTGCTGGTTTTGCTGGCGGCACTGCTGATGCTTTTACTTTATTTGAGCGCTTTGAAAGTAAACTTGAACAACACCAAGGCCATTTAACTAAAGCCGCTGTTGAGCTTGCTAAAGATTGGCGAAGTGACCGCGCCTTAAGAAAATTAGAGGCTTTACTTGCTGTTGCAGACGAAACAGCTTCATTAATCATCACCGGCAATGGCGATGTTATACAACCAGAGAATGACTTAATTGCTATCGGTAGTGGTGGTAACTTTGCACAGTCGGCAGCAACTGCACTGTTAGAGAATACCGAGCTTTCTGCGATTGAAATTGTTGAAAAGTCGTTAAAAATCGCTGGCGACATTTGTGTATTCACCAATCATCAACATACGATTGACGAGTTATAAAGCTCAACTTTCGTCTCGCTTAGTAAGTGTATCAAATAAGTAAAATGCTTAAGGAATTATCATGTCGAATATGACACCACGTGAAATAGTCAGTGAATTAGACAGCCACATTATTGGTCAAAGTGATGCCAAACGTGCTGTAGCCATCGCCTTAAGAAATCGCTGGCGCAGAATGCAGTTAAACGAAGAGTTACGCACCGAAGTTACCCCTAAAAACATTCTAATGATTGGTCCAACGGGGGTTGGTAAAACAGAAATAGCAAGGCGTCTAGCCAAACTTGCCAACGCTCCTTTTATTAAAGTTGAAGCAACTAAATTTACCGAAGTCGGTTATGTTGGTAAAGAAGTCGAAACGATCATTCGTGACTTGGCTGATATGGCAATAAAAATGACCAAAGAGCAAGAAATGGCTCGGGTAAAACATATCGCCGAAGAAGCCGCTGAAGAACGAATTTTAGATATCTTATTGCCACCACCACGAGACGGTTTTGGCGCTGATGGAGCTACGGATAATAGCAGTACTCGTCAAGCTTTTCGCAAAAAGTTTCGTGAAGGTCAACTTGATGATAAAGAAATAGAATTAGATTTAGCTGCCCCACAAATGGGGGTTGAAATAATGGCTCCTCCTGGTATGGAAGAGATGACTTCGCAGCTGCAAAATATGTTTCAGGGCATGTCTAATGAAAAAACCAGCAAGCGTAAATTAAAAATTAAAGATGCTTTTAAAGCGTTGCAAGAAGAAGAAGCCGCCAAAATTGTTAACAATGACGATATCAAAGAAAAGGCTATTTATGCAGTAGAGCAAAATGGCATCGTTTTTATCGATGAAATTGACAAGATTTGTAAGCGTGGTGATAGCTCAGGTCCTGATGTTTCTCGCGAAGGGGTACAAAGAGACTTACTCCCACTGATTGAGGGCTCAACAGTAAGCACTAAGCATGGCATGATTAAAACAGACCATATTTTATTTATTGCTTCAGGCGCATTCCAGATGGCAAAACCATCTGATTTGATCCCTGAATTGCAAGGTCGATTACCAATTCGTGTCGAGTTACAAGCGCTAACTACCCATGATTTTGTTAGAATTTTGACTGAACCAAACGCATCATTAACTGAACAGTATATTGCTTTGTTGGCAACAGAAGGTGTACATGTTTCTTTTAGTGAAGATGGTATTCAGGCAATCGCTAATGCCGCATGGCAAGTTAATGAAAGTACAGAAAACATTGGCGCAAGACGCTTACATACTATGATGGAACGTTTAATCGAAGACCTATCATTTAATGCTGATAAGCGTGCTGGGGAAGTCATTATAATTGATCAAAAATACGTAGATGACACTATTTCTGAATTAGTTAAAAATGAAGATTTAAGCCGTTTTATTCTATAGAAAGAAAAGAGTAGGAAGTTAACTTCCTACTCTTTTAGCCAATATAAGCGCAGGAATTAATGAAAATCATTCAGTTTACGCTTGATCGCAAGCAAAAAAAATTAACCCTTAATTTTGATAGTAACCTTCAACTTATTTTCTCCTTTGAATACCTAAGAGTATTTTCTCCCGTAGAAACGAAAGCTAAAAATGGCGTTAAAATACCAGAAGTGTTTCATAAAAAAGACGTGCTATTAACTGATATTGAACCGCTAGGTAAGCATGGCCACCGCTTAGTATTTGATGACAAGCACGGCGCTATTTTCACTGACCAAACATTCAAAAATCTCTTTGATAATTACGACATTAATTGGCAAAGCTATTGTTCAAGTTTAACCACAAGCCAAAATAGAGAAGCGTCGATTAGTTTTGTTGAAGTGAAATAAAATAGAATAAGTTAACACGAACATTCAAGATGGTTTTTATTTAGCGAATTTTGCCTAGTAATAACTAGACAGAGATAACGTTTTCTCTTGAAAACACCTGTTCGGTATCTTCAAGAGAAAAGTATATTTCTAAACTTTAAACTGACTCACTTCATTATTCAACACTGCCGCTTGCTGAGATAACTCTTCACTCATTTGTGCATTTTGATGAGATATTAGCCCGGCTTGTTCGGCGACGTCTCTTATTTCAACCACATGTTGATTAACTTCAGAAGCGACCGTACTTTGCTCTTGAATGGCTGATGCTATAGCTGTATTCATTTCCATGATGGTTGAAACATCATAGGTTATTTCTTCTAGCATTTTACCCGCTGAGCTTGCTTGGTCTGCGCTGTCTTGGCCTTGTGTTCGGCAAATAGCCATATGAGAAACAATTTCTTTGGTTCGTCCTTGTAATGAACTAATAATCGTTTCAATTTCTTGTGTCGAATCTTGAGTCCGACTGGCTAACGTTCTAACTTCATCAGCAACCACAGCAAAGCCACGCCCTTGTTCACCCGCCCTGGCAGCTTCGATAGCCGCATTTAACGCCAGTAAGTTTGTTTGCTCTGCTATGCCTCGAATAACATCTAATACTGAACCAATAGTATCGCTATCTTTAGCAAGTTCGTGCACTATATTTTCTGACTCTCTTAACTTTTCAGAAAGCTCATCAATTTTCGCAATAGTTTGCTCAACCCCTTCTTTACCACTAATCGCATTATTATTGGTTGCTTCAGCTTTACTCGCAGCGGCATTGGTATTATTAGCAATTTCATCAACGGTCGCAACCATTTGAGTCACCGCGGTAGCGACCATATCCGTTTGTTGAATTTGTGAGTCGACTCCGGCATTAGCAAGGTGAATATTTTTTGATAAACTATCTGTTGCTTCGTGCACAGTATCAACAGAAAGGTTAACGGCCGTAATTAAGTTTCTAAACTTACCCAGCATATTATTAAAAATAGTGGCCATTTCGCCGAGTTCATCATCACTGTGAGTAGATACGGTCAACGATAAATCCTGAGTATCGGCCACTTTTTTCATGGTCTCGTTTAGTTGATTTATGCTTAATAAAATACTTCTACTAACAAAAAAGGCAAAACTGATGGCAATAAGTAATATGCTAAAAAAGACACTGTAGGCAACCAAGTCAACAAATTTGGTGTGCTCAACAACCTCATTTTTACTCAGTAAAACAAGTTTATCTAAAATTTCATCCACTTGATGAACAGCGTTGCGCATATCACCTTTTAAACCTTCTTTAGCGGTGAAACCAAGCCGTTTTTGTCCGGCAACAAAGTCTGTAAATGCTTGTTCATAGAGAGAGATATTATCAATAGCTTGTGATTTAGCATCACTGGATAAATCGCTTACGTTTATGTCTTGAACAAAAGAACTGGCATTATTATTCCAACGGTCGACGTATTTCGCATCAAGACGTAACATAAAGTCTTTCTCATTGCGTCTAAGTTGTAGCATATTGCTCAGCAATTTATAGTCACTATTACCAATCGACTCTTCAACTACATGAACAGCAGATCTTAATGAGCCGTATAGACCGTCGGTTGAAGATAAACCAAGATCTTTTTGTGCATCAACTAAGTCTTTAAAGAACTGTTGATAATCATTTAGCACAGCGCGAAGCTTATTTAATTCAGGAAGGTCTTTGCCTATCGTTTCGTAAGCTTGCTCAAGTGAACCAATATTTCTTATAAGCTCAGCATAATTTTCACTAAACGCCTCAAAATACTTGATATCTTTTCTAGCTAAAAAATCCTTTTCATTACGACGCAACTGTAAAATTTCGGTTTCGATATTGCCAATTTCTCGAGCAATTTTTATATCAGTTTCCAAAGACGACATAGTAAAATTAAGTAAGCCCAACATAAAGACCATTGATAAAACCAAAATACCGGTGTTAGCAATAAGCTTGTGCTTGATTAGCATAAAGGAGATCCTAAAAATATTAATAGATTGATATTTTTAGTATAGGTAGAAAATTAAAATTTGAAACAAATTTATATGTTTTTTTATATGAAATAATAAGATGATAATTATCGGGCAAAGTATTTTTTCAATGCTTCTTCGGGTATAGGTTTACTGATGTAATATCCTTGAACAGCATCACAGCCAATGTTGCGTAATACCCTTAGTTGTTCTTCGGTTTCAACTCCCTCGGCTAAAACACGCTTACCTAAACCATGAGAAAGCTCAACCATAGATTTAACAATCGTTAAATCTGAATCATTACTTGCGACTTCTTCAATAAAACTTCGATCAATTTTAATTTTGTCGATCGGCAGTTTACGCAGGTATGCCAATGAGGAATACCCTGTACCAAAATCATCAATTGAAACTTTTATGCCCATATTTTGCAAAATAACAATGGTATTCATTGCTGTTGCGATTTCAGTCATCACAACATTTTCGGTAATTTCTAAATCTAAACATCTTGGTGTAATTTGATATTTAAAAAGTAAGGCTTGGATATTTTCAATCAATTTTGGATCTTGAAATTCAACGGCGGTAATATTAACCGCTATGGTCACTCGTCGATGATATTCTTTTTGCAAACGTGCAATAGTTTGGCATGCTCGTTCAAGCACATAACTGTCTAGCTCACTAAGCAGGTTAAGCGATTCAATATCAGGTAAAAAACTTGCGGGTTGTAATAAACCACGTTCTTGGTGTTGCCAGCGAACAAGCGCTTCGAAGCCTTCTATACGATTATTTAATAAGTTAAGCTGTGGTTGAAAATAGAGTACAAATTCATTGTTTTCAAAACCATCGCGAATTTCTTTTTCCATGGCAAGTAATCTTCGACCATGCGATTGCATTCCCGTTTTATATTTGACCGTCGCCACATTTTGACTTTCAGCTTGCGCTAAGGCTAAATTAGCTTTCTGCAATAAATCTTCAGCTAATAGCCCATCCCCAGGATATAAACAATAACCAACAGAGCATTGTAATAATACTTTATGTTGTTTGATGTGGTACGCCCGACTTATTAAGCCGTGTAAATGTTCTATTGCAGCCGCTTGTTGCTTTTCGTCAACACCATCAATAATAAAAGTAAAAGAATCACCACTTAATCGTCCAACCACCTGGGGTAAAAATATACTTTCATCAAGTCTACGCGCTATTTCACCCAAAATAGCATCCCCAACCTTAAGCCCGTATGTATCATTGACAAATTTAAAGCCTTTAATATCTAGTAAAAAAACCGCTAAATTTTGTTGATTACAGGCGGTTTTTTCGATGATTAAAGGCAGTTTTTCCATGACTTGTTGTCGGTTTAACGCCCCGGTTAATGAATCGTGCTTACCTAAATATTGAGCCTTATTCATCGCAGAGGTCGCAATACTTCGCTCTGCCCCTTGCATCCAAATAAGCATAGTAAATGCTAATAAAGTAAAGGCACCCAAATCAAAATAAATCAGTACTTCTGCTAATGGTCTAAACCAATACTCATTGATAAGTACAATAGAAAGAAAAGAAAATAAAACGTACCTGCCCCCCATAATAAGACTATAAATAATAAGAATATGTGCCGAAAAATATTTTTTTGGCAAGTTATATAGATAAAAAGCCGTTAGCAATAAACTGCAGCCCATCACAAATGCAGGTAAACTCTCTCGCAGGTAAAAGCGGTTATAAACCTCGTTAACCTCAAATCCATAGAGTAACGTTGCCGTTAGTGCGAACAAAGCACTGAGTATAAAGCTGCTATTGGTGATTTTTTTAGAAATATTTTTTTTTGAAACTGCGCTATATATTCCGAGTAAAAGTGCGCAGAGATGAAAATAAAAACTAACTTGAATAACTACTGTAAGAAGAACTTTCTCTAAGGCGATAACACTGAGGTCGGTAAGTTGGGTTTCAATGGCAAGGCAAAGTTGATGGGCACTTAAAGAAAATAGGCTCACCGTCCAGTAGCTAACATACTGTCGACCTATCCCCCGATAATACAGCAAAAAAAATGTAGCAAGTAAGCCAAAAACTACGGCTTCAACAGAAAATAATAGACCGTGATAAAAGTCTTTCTCACCTACCATGTTATATTCTCTATTAAGTTGCGGGCGACCATTAAATATTCTTTTGCTTAGCAATACAAGACAGTCGCTATTATTATTTGCTGATTATACGGTTATTTGCCATTGAATATATTTCACACAACGTTTGTACATCGAGCTATACTAACAGCCAATCGATTAAATTTTTTCACACTTTATGTTTACTGTTGCCGTGAGCAAAAATTTAGTAGCATAGGTATAAGCATTCAATCATAGCATTAAGGAAAAATCATGGAATACAACACCTCAGAGCTTTGTAATATTTATGCCGACCTAATTGATGTTGTTGATCCTATCTTTTGTAATTATGGCGGGCGCAGCTCTTTTGGTGGTCAAGTTGTTACCATTAAGTGCTTTGAAAATAATGGCTTAATAGCACAAATTGTAGCGACAGATGGACGAGGAAAAGTACTTGTTATTGATGGTGGTGGCTCAACACGTAGGGCACTGATTGATTTTAACATTGCTGAACAGGCCGCTAACAATGCTTGGGAAGGAATTGTTTGCTATGGAAGTGTCCGCGACGTAGATGCAATAGAAGAACTCGACTTAGGTATTCAAGGCTTAGTCTCTATTCCTGTCGGTGCTAGCGACCAAGATATTGGCGAAAGTGATTTAGCAATAAACTTTGCTGGGGTAACATTTCTCCCTGAAGACCACATTTATGCTGACAATACTGGTATTATTTTGTCACCAGAGCCGTTAGACATTGAATAAATCATCTAGACTTTATATTCAGTAAGTTACGCCCACTGACTTAAATTGGGCTCACTTAGCTGGCTCACTATGTGGATATTGTTCGAGCCAACGTCGCGTCCAAATTTCAATTTCATCAAAAACAACCCCACGACTTAAATATCTACCCTGAGCATATTCACCACCCATTGATATAAATGCTTGTTCAATATTACTGTTATTAATTGAGGTGCCAATAAGGGGGAGTTTCATTGCCCGGGTTAAATTGATTAGCGCATTAATAATGGCCTTATCGGAGCTACCACTCTCAATATTATTATCACTATTACCCAGCAAGCCACAATTAATTTTTACTTGATGGATACTCAGCTTTCGTAAGTATCGTAATGATTCATAGCTGCCTGAAAAATCCCCTATCGCGATCTTTATATTTAAAGATTTCAGCTGATCAATGATCGCTTTTGCTCTTTGGCTAGCAGATAAAATTAGCGCTTCTTTAAACTCGATAATTAAAGAATTTGTATTAATACTATATTCTTTAGCTTGCAAAACAATGTAGTCAATTAATGCCGGTTCAAGTAACTCTTTACTAGCAAAGGTAATGGTTACTGGCTTTTCAAAACCTACCTTTTGTAATTGAGCAATGGCCTTACATGCTTCAACAATCATCTGCTTTGTTAATAGATAGATATCGCCACTATGCTCGGCAATATCGACAAATTGGTTGAGTACACGCGGTGCTTTATCATCGCAATACCAATGCACCTCCATGTGAAAGCCTACTACTTTTTTATTTGCTAGACCTATTTGTGGTTGTAAATACCAATGTAATTTTTCATCGGCTATATCTTGTTTTAATTGTTCCATACGCTGTAATTGTTGTTCGGTATAGAGTGCACTATTGTGGTCAAAGTAACTGACAACTTGTTGAGTTTGTTCTGAAACGAGTAAGGCATCTTCAGCAAATGAAATAACCTCACTGACACTATGACTGTATTCACCCATATAAGCAGCACCAAAAGCCAATTC
This sequence comes from Colwellia sp. BRX8-9, assembly GCF_014077245.1. NCBI lineage: Bacteria > Pseudomonadati > Pseudomonadota > Gammaproteobacteria > Alteromonadales > Colwelliaceae > Colwellia > Colwellia sp. BRX8-9. The sequence continues at coordinate 35,391 of NZ_JACGVN010000002.1, read as the reverse complement.
GAAATTGAGAGAAAAACTTTTAAAACTCATTGCACTGGGCACAGCAGCCATAAGCTCACGGCAAAGCTGATCAACTTTAGTATGGTCAGGATAGTTGTCAGTACTCAAATCTAGCACGACTAAAAAGTGTAACCCTTGTAGCCGAGCAATTTTTATCGGTGATTGTTCATCTGAAAAGTTAACTAATAAAATATTTTCAGCGACTTTTTTCTGTAAACAATACGCTAATTGTAATAATAAAATATCAGAATTATGGTGACCTAAAACGGTGTTAACCGCTTGAAAGTTTACCGGCTTAAAAACAATACTCACAAAGCGACTTTTAGGCTGCTGCTTTATAACATTGTCAAGTTTTTCCAAGGCTTGCTGATAACAGGGTAAATTTGTTGCTGGGTCTAACAAATATGCTGTTGATATTTTTTGACGAATATCATCGCTATTATTAAGTTCGACGTGAATGGCTTGCACTAAATACCAACAACCATTGACCAAAGCGGCTAGATAAGAAATAACGATTGCCGACACTAACCAAACAACACTGATAAAAGCATTTAACCACGCGAAAAGAATAACTACGAAACAAAGATGTATAAACCACTGTGCCGTTAATCTCACACTACTAGGCTCTTTAATTTTTTTTGATGAAAGCACCGTAACGCCAGCACATGCAAGCACCAGTAAACTTGCCGCCAGCCAGGCTAAATAACCATCAATATCGGGTAAAAACCATAAACTAAAAACAAAAGATACCGCTGTTGCGACAACAATAAAATTGATTAAATAATTTACTTTTTCTGCCGGTTGAGAATAAGTGCTTCGTAGCCAAAAAAATAACACCGAAGAAAAAATCATGGCTGATGAAAGTATCAATTCACTTTGATAGCTTTTTGGATAAGCCAAGGCATAAAGCATCAATAAAACACTCAGAGAAATCAGTAAGGGGTAACGAAGACGAATGTTTTTTAAGGGCTTAACTAAGGCGATAATTAATATAACAGGAAACATTAACCCCAAAACAAAGGCAATATTAAATTCAGTAAAAGAAAAAGAGGCGGCTTGTGCCGTACTCGAAAATAAAAACAAGCTTAACACTACCATCAAAAAACCAGTGAGTGATAAGCGCGTCGAGCGAAAGTGTTTCATATAAAGCCTTTTACCTAATGACAACAAACCTATACGATTGATGAGTTTAACTAGGAAATTAGATCAATTATTGCAATGCCAAACGGGGTTTATAGCTAAACACCATTAGACGAACCTGCGTATTGAAGTAGAACGGATATATATTAAGACTAAGCAATATAGTGAAGTTTGTATAGGGTGTTTTTAACTAGGCTTATCGCAGAAAAAATTATCGCCTGAATATAAGCCCATTTAATAAAATTAAATGGCTTTATTACCCGCTACAAATAATTCACTCAGTGGGTTTATGCCAAATTGATAACAAAGTTCCGCTGGTTGCTCTATATTCCACAAGGCAATATCTGCATCAAAGCCAAGCGCAAGCTGACCTTTATTAGCTAAACCGATTGCTTTAGCACCATAACAAGTAACACCAGCTAGTGCTTCTGCCGGTGTTAATCGAAAGAATGTGCATGCCATATTAAGCATCAGTTGAATATTATGAATGGGTGAGGAACCGGGGTTTGCATCGGTAGCAATCGCCATTGGCACTTGATACTTGCGTAATAATTCCATTGGCGGTAATTGTGTTTCACGAAGAAAATAAAAGGCTCCGGGTAACAGTACTGCAGTCATGTCTGCATCTTTCATGGCTTTAATACCGGTTTCATCTAAAAATTCGATATGATCAGATGAAAGCGCATTATATTTTGCCGCTAATGCGGTAGCGCCTAAATTTGATAATTGCTCAGCGTGAACTTTTATCGGTAGATGATGCTTTTGAGCCGCAGCAAAGACACGTTCTGTTTGTACTAAACTAAAACCAATACTTTCGCAAAAAACATCAACCGCATCGGCTAGTTTACCTTCGGCAATAATGGGTATCATTTCATCACAGACTAAGTCGACATATTCATCGGGATTATCTTTGTATTCAACAGGTAAAGCATGAGCGCCAAGGAAAGTCCGCTTAATAGTAACAGGCAGTTTTTCAGCTAACTGCCCTGCTACTTTAAGCATTTTAATTTCGTTCTCTGTATCAAGACCATAACCCGATTTAATTTCAATACTGGTCACACCTTGTTGATGTAATGCAGTTAACCTGGGTAAGGCACTGGCTAATAATTCACTTTCACTGGCTTTGCGTGTGGCAGATACTGTTGAGACTATGCCTCCGCCGGCATTAGCAATTTCTTGATAACTTTTCCCGAGTAAGCGCATTTCAAATTCATTGGCTCGGTTACCGCCATAAACGATATGAGTATGACAATCAACGAGTCCGGGCGTTAACCATTTGCCATTTCCATCAATAACCCGTACTGATTTTTCATCATATGGGGGTAAAGAAGTTTCAGCGCCTAACCAAGCAATTTTACTTCCACTTATTGCTAAAGCACCATTTTCAATCGCACCATAGCTGTTAGCGCCATCAGTCATAGTCGCTAGATTTACATTAATGAAGAGAGTGTGCCAAGCAGAAGAATTAATCGTCATAATAGATCCAAAAGGTGATTTTAACGCTAAACTTTTAACCAGCGTTTATATCAAAAGGTGGCGGCATTATAAGCGTAGTGTTTGATTGCTAATAACGCTACTTTACGCGATAGAGAATAGACAAGCAAGCTTGTATATACAACTATTGACATCAGCACTAATAAATGAGATTGTATATACAAGTTATAGCGTTAAGACGACAACAGTCTTATAAACAATAAACCTAGCGAATTAACATGACTAAAGTAAAAACAGCAAAATTTACCGTAATAAAGCAGCATATTTGCCAAAAAATTGAATCTGGCGAATGGCAACAACATGCAAAAGTCCCTTCTGAAAATGAACTCGCGGATCAATTTTCAGTAAGTCGTATGACAGCAAGACGTGCTTTACAAGAACTTACCGAGCAAGGACTATTGATTCGTTCGCAAGGCTCAGGCACTTTTGTTGCAACGTTTAAGTCACAGTCTTCGTTATTAGAAATTCGTAATATCGCTGATGAAATTCAAGAGCGAGGTCATCGACATCACGCTAAACAGCTGATCTTAAAAGCGGTTGCTGTTAACGAAGAAATCGCTATTTTACTTAACTTAAAAACTAATTCAATTAATAGCGTGTCAGTTTTTTATTCTGAAGTACTGCATTTTGAAAATGATCAACCGATTCAACTCGAACAACGTTTTGTTAATAGCGACTTAGTAAAAAATTATTTACAGCAAGACTTCACGCAAATAACGCCTCACGAATATTTATCAAGTGAAGCACCATTAACAGAAGCAACACACGAAATAGAAGCTGTATTAGCAGAAGCCTATATTTGCCAATTACTTCATATAGAAGAATCAATGCCTTGTTTACAAGTGAAACGTCGTACTTGGTCAAGTAAAGGGGTGGTCAGTTTAGCGACCTTAACCTCTCCGGGTAATAAGTATCGTTTAGGCAGTCACTTAAAATTCTAAAGAAATAATCATCCTTTTTACAACCCATAGTTAGGAAAATATCATGACTATCGAAAATACCTCAATAGACCCAAGATTAGATACAAGCCGAGTTATCAGAGCCGATCGTGGTAATAAAATTACCGCAAAAAGTTGGTTAACCGAAGCGGCTAAACGCATGTTAATGAATAACCTTGACCCTGAAGTTGCTGAACACCCGCAATCATTAGTGGTCTACGGCGGGATCGGCCGTGCCGCACGCAACTGGGCTTGCTATGACAAAATTATTGAAGTATTAAATCGTTTAGAAGATGACGAAACCTTAATGGTGCAATCAGGCAAGCCGGTTGGTGTATTTAAAACCCACTCAAATGCGCCACGTGTTTTAATTGCTAACTCAAACCTAGTGCCAAACTGGGGTAATTGGGAACACTTCAACGAGCTCGATAAAAAAGGCTTGATGATGTATGGCCAAATGACTGCGGGCTCGTGGATTTACATTGGTTCACAAGGTATTGTGCAAGGTACTTATGAAACCTTTGTCGCGATGGCTAAGCAACACTTTGGCGGAAGCGCTAAAGGTAAGTGGGTACTTACTGGTGGGTTAGGCGGTATGGGCGGTGCACAACCTCTCGCAGCAACTATGGCTGGTTTCTCAGCATTAGTGGTTGAATGTGATGAAACCCGAATCGACTTTCGTATCAAAACTCGTTATGTAGACAAAAAAGCAAAAACGCTAGATGAAGCTTTAGTCATGATCAACGAAGCATGTGCTAGAGGTGAAGCGATATCTGTTGGTTTATTAGGTAACGCCGCTGACGTTTTTCCTGAATTAGTAAAGCGTGGTATCACACCCGATGTAACCACAGATCAAACATCAGCACATGATCCATTAAATGGCTACCTTCCACAAGGTTGGACCATGGAATACGCAGCAGAGATGCGCTTAAAAGACGAAGCTTTTGTAGTAAAAGCGGCGAAAAAATCAATGGCGATACAAGTACAAGCCATGCTCGACTTACAAGCGGCAGGTTCTGCAACAACAGATTATGGCAACAACATTCGTCAAATGGCTTTAGATGAAGGGGTTAAAAATGCTTTTGACTTCCCCGGTTTTGTACCTGCATATGTTCGTCCCTTATTTTGTGAGGGCATAGGTCCTTTCCGCTGGGTAGCATTGTCTGGCGATCCAGAAGATATCTATAAAACCGATGCAAAAGTTAAAGAATTGATCCCCAATAATCCTCATTTACACAATTGGTTGGATATGGCTCGTGAGCGTATCGACTTTCAAGGTCTACCAGCACGTATTTGTTGGGTTGGTTTAAAAGACCGTGCGCGTTTAGCGTTAGCCTTTAACGAAATGGTTAAAACTGGCGAATTATCTGCCCCCGTTGTTATCGGTCGAGATCACTTAGATTCAGGTTCAGTGGCTTCACCAAATCGAGAAACTGAAAGTATGTTAGATGGCTCAGATGCTGTTTCTGATTGGCCATTACTTAATGCCCTACTTTCAACGTCTGGTGGTGCTACTTGGGTAAGCATACATCACGGAGGTGGTGTTGGTATGGGCTTTAGCCAACATTCAGGTGTGGTTATTGTTGCTGACGGAACTGACGAAGCAGCACAGCGTATTGGCCGCGTTTTATGGAACGACCCTGCGACAGGTGTTATGCGTCATGCCGATGCGGGTTACGATATAGCCGTTGATTGTGCAATAGAGCAAGGCCTTGATTTACCTATGATTGAAGGCGCTAACGGTAAGTAACTTTTTCTTCGTGGCTGACGTAATGACTTAATGCAGCCACATTAAAGAAAACTCATTTAACGAATTAATTAGAATTAACGAGAAATACATGTCAGATATAAGCACATTAAACATTATTCCAGGGCAATTAACCCTAGCGCAATTACGCAACGTCGTTAAATACGAAGGTATTCAATATAGCCTTGACGAGAGTGCCTTTGATGCGATTCATCAAAGTGCTGAAGCGGTACAACAAGTTATCCGTGAAAACCGTGTCGTTTATGGTATTAATACCGGCTTTGGCTTATTAGCCAGCACACGCATAAAGACAGAAGAGCTAGAATTATTACAACGCTCTATCGTACTTTCTCACTCAGCGGGTTTTGGCGAATATATGGAAGATGCCACTGTACGCTTAATGATGGTATTAAAAATCAATTCATTGTCACGTGGCTTTTCAGGTATACGTTTAAAAGTCATCCAAGCCTTAATCACTCTGCTTAATGCTGAAGTCTATCCTTGTGTACCCAAAAAAGGTTCAGTTGGCGCATCCGGCGATTTAGCGCCACTTTCACATATGGTTTTACCTTTACTAGGTGAAGGTGAAATGTCGCATGACGGTGAAGTCATTACTGCCCTTGAAGGTTTAAAAATTGCAGGTCTTGAACCGGTAACACTTGCCGCAAAAGAAGGTTTAGCGCTACTTAACGGTACACAAGCATCTACGGCTTTTTCTTTGGAAGGTTTATTTCACGCTGAAGATTTATTTGCTGCTGCTGTGGTTATTGGCTCAATGTCTGTTGAAGCAGCTTTAGGTTCACGTGCCCCTTTTGACGATCGCGTTCACCAAGTACGTGGGCAAATAGGCCAAATAGATGCAGCAACCGCTTACCGTTATGTTTTAGATACAAACTCTGAAATTGGTGGCTCTCATGTTGATTGTGAAAAAGTACAAGACCCTTATTCATTACGTTGTCAGCCACAAGTGATGGGGGCATGTTTAACACAAATTCGTCAGGCTGCTGAAGTGCTTCATATCGAAGCCAATGGAGTAACGGATAATCCACTGGTTTTTGCAAATGAAGGTGATTTTATCTCGGCAGGTAATTTCCACGCTGAACCTGTCGCTATGGCTGCTGATAATTTAGCCCTCGCCATTGCCGAAATAGGTTCGTTGTCGGAACGTAGAATGGCACTATTGATTGATGCAAACTTAAGTAAACTCCCTCCATTTCTTGTAGATAACGGCGGTGTTAACTCAGGTTTTATGATAGCTCAGGTGACCTCAGCAGCTTTAGCATCAGAAAATAAATCGTTAGCTCACCCTGCTTCGGTTGACAGTTTACCAACATCGGCTAACCAAGAAGATCATGTATCGATGGCTTGCTTTGCTGGTCGTCGTTTAGCTGATATGGCAGAAAATACCAATGGTGTCTTGGCCGTAGAGTATTTAGCCGCCGCGCAAGGTTTAGACTTTAGAGCTCCTCTTAAAGGTGCTGAAAAAGTTGAATTAGCCAAAGCTATTTTACGTCAAGAAGTAAGCTTTTATGATAAAGATAGATACTTTGCACCCGATATTGCAGAAGCCTCAGATATTATTGCTGATGGTGAATTAAATCAATTAATACCCGCTGGTATACTACCAAGCTTCTAGTATTTAATAAAAATATTAAATAATAAAGCCCGTTAATGAAAGTTAACGGGCTTTATATGTTCAGGATGAACGGTATGCTGTGATCACATGGATGTAAAAAGTAAAGCAACGTATATTTCTGCTAGGTACGCGCATTCACCTTATTAATACTTTCCTGTATATCAATTTTTGAAACAATAATATCAGAGCCAGACTAACTTAAGGGAGTTACCTGATAACCTAGACTTAACTAGTAAATATAATTCAACAACAAACTTGACATAATATGTCATACTTGCTAACTTTATTTTTACAGAAGTGATCATAAATTTTACCTCTTCATAATAATATAACAACAGTATCTATATTTTTTTAACCTGTTAATCTATTAAAGCATTAATGACAAGGAGTTAGCGGTGGAGTACATACTTTTATTTGAAACGTGGATTGTTCTAGCCATATTATTTGCTTGCGCAGAAATTTTTGTTCCCGGTGGTATCCTCTTAAATTTAGGTATTGCCTCATTATTAGTCGCTATTGGTGTACAACAACAATTACTCGATACTTGGACTCTGACTTTAACGACTTGGTTTATTCTTGCTTCATTTCTACTATTTGTACTTTATTTTGTCACTGAGCGGTTTTTCAGTGGTGAATATACCGTTGAAAATATTTATGAAGAACTAGACATTTATGGTAAAGAAGTAACGGTTATAGAAAAAATTGGACCAGGGACTCATGCTGGTCGTGTAGAATTTCAAGGCACTACTTGGACCGCGCTGAGCGACGGTTCAGAGTTACCCAAAGGTAGTCACGCCACTATTGTTTGTAAAGAAAATATCTCTCTGGTTGTTGAACCGATAAAGTAACAACAACAAAACTATCATTCTAACTAAAAATATGGGAGCAACCTATGCTAGCCACACTCACCTTTGTCTTTCTTGGATTACTGTTTATCGTTGTCAAACTGGTCCTTATTGTGCCAATGAAAGAAGTTTGTATTATCGAACGTTTAGGTAAATTTCGCGCAATAATGCAACCTGGATTACATTTTCTTATTCCTTTTATTGACCGCGTCGCTTACCGTCATGAAACAAGAGAACAGGTCTTAGACATCCCTTCTCAAAGCTGTATATCTCGCGATAATATTCAAATTGAAGTCGACGGCTTAGTTTATATTCAAGTTATGGACGGTGCCAAAGCCAGCTATGGTATAGAAGATTACCGCCGGGCTTGTGTGAATTTAGCGCAAACCACTATGCGTAGTGAAATTGGCAAGTTAAAACTCGGACAAACGTTTTCAGAACGAGACACCCTTAACGAAACGATTGTCCGTGAAATAGACAAAGCATCAGATCCTTGGGGCATCAAAATGTTGCGTTACGAAGTTAGGAATATCACCCCTTCTGCTAATGTCATTCATACCCTTGAAAAACAGATGGAAGCCGAACGAAAAAAACGTGCTGAAATTACTTTAGCTGAAGCTGACAAAGAATCGACAATAAATTTATCAGAAGGTGAGCGCCAAGAAGCCATTAATATTTCAGAGGGTGATAAACAACGACAAATTAATGAAGCACATGGTTTTGCAAAAGAAATTGAAATACTAACGCAAGCCACCGCAGAGGGCATGAACATGATTGCCAAAGCGTCAATGACTCCGGGTGGCGACAAAGCGATAAAAATGCGTTTACTAGAGCAATTCATTAAACAAACTGGGTCTATTTTAAAAACTGCAGATGTCTCAATTATGCCCGCTGAAATGGCGAAATTAGAAGGCTTTTTCGAAGGCATGGACAAAGTAACGCAAACCGTTCAAGGAGCAAAATAATGATCCAGCAAACTATAAGTAATATGAGTGGCAGTAACCTTGATATCGTGGTGCTGGCTATCTGGGGCGCTATATTTCTCTTTCTAGCCTACAAATTCGTACAAGCTATTTGCTTAGTACCAACAAAGTCTGCCTATGTCGTTGAACGTTTAGGCAAGTACCGCTGTACCTTAGAAGCAGGCTTTCATCTTTTATTGCCATTTATTGACCGTGTGGCTTTTATTCAAGATTTAAAAGAAGAAACAATCGACGTACCACCACAAGAATGTTTTTCAAAAGACGAAGTAAATGTTGAAGTTGATGGCGTTATTTACATCGAAGTCATTGATTCATTAAAAGCAAGCTACGGTATCACTGACTATCGTTTTGCCGCGATGCAATTAGCACAAACCACCACGCGTTCTGTTATTGGTACCTTAGACTTGGACAGAACCTTCGAAGAGCGTGATGTTATCAGTGCTAAAGTGGTAGAAGTATTAGATAAAGCCGGCGAAAGTTGGGGAATACGTGTTCATCGCTATGAGATAAAAAATATAACGCCACCTGATACCGTTAAAAATGCCATGGAGTTAGAAGTTAATGCGGAACGTGAACGCCGGGCAATTCTAGCAAAAAGTTTAGGAGATAAGGCGAGTCGAATTAACCGTTCAGAAGGCTTAATGACTGAAATGATCAATATTTCAGAAGGTGAAAAACAACGTCGTATAAATTCTGCAGAAGGTAAAGCTGCACAAATAATTGCTATTGCGCAGGCAACGGGGGATTCAATCACTAAAATAGCGATTGCCATTGAGCAACCGGGTGGGCAACAAGCACTTGATTTACAATTAACCGAGCAGTACCTTCAGCAAATGCAAGGCTTAAGCCAGGCAAACAGAAAAGTTATTTTACCGGCAAACTTGCTTGATTTTAACCAGTGGTTAGCCGTATCAGGTATTAAATAACAGCTAAGCTTAAAAATAGTAGAATAAATAAAGCACGTAGTTGACTCGCTTTTTAACTACGTGCTTTGATAGATGAATGGCATTATGTTACTCACTTGAAAATAAAAAAAAGCCAATGAGTAACACCATAACCACTGAGCCCACCACAAAAACATTATTACCCATCGTGAGTTTTTTTTCCGCTAAACCTATTCGTATCTTAGTGATGGCAATATAAATAATGGCCGCAATTAAAGCAGTAATAAAATGAGTCAGTAAGGTGTTCAGTTCGCTATTTTGTTGCCACAAAAACACAACGCCTCGTTTGTTAACAAAAAATAAATTTAATAACGAAATATGCAACCATAAAACAAAAAACAACTGGGTGGCTTTGTTGGTTAACCAAGCTTTAAGCATCTTATAACCCTGCAACCGATTTATATAACCAAACAATTAAATCATCATGAGTAAATTGATAAGTAAAACTATTACGCAGTTTTTCATCATTAATACGTTTACCAAAACGCATTGATGTTTCAAACGAGAACTCTGGCAGCGGCAAATTTAAAGCCTCAGCAGCCGCATGGTAATAATGTTGTTTAGACGTTTCCGTAGCGCTGACCGCGTTATAAATACCCCTAATGTTTTCATCTTTAATGATCTCCATTAAAACACCAACCGCATCGTCCTGATGGATTAGATTGATAAAGGCTTGTGGGTCAGAAAGTAATTTTCTTCCTTGCAAAAACCTACCGGGGTGGCGCTCAGGCCCAACTAATCCGGCCAAGCGCAATATAACTGTTTCGCCTGAAAAGGCCTCTGCTGCTTTTTCGGCGCGAATAAGAGTAGCCACTTTATCAGCATTCATATCTAGCACTGATTGTTCATCAACTAAACCTGACAAACCATTATAGACAGCAGTACTACTTAACAAGACAATTTTTTTTACACGCCCTAGTTCAGCCATTTCAATTAACTGGGCAACTTTTTCAGGGTAATCGCTTCGCCCTTGGCGGATCTGTGGTGTTATAGAAATAATAAGCGTATCGTGACCAAAAACACTTAACACTGTTGATTTAGGATCTTCAACAGGTAAAATCAAAAGCTCTGTATCTATTTGCTCTTTAGCTAGTCTTTGCTTTTTCTCTTCACTTTGTACCGTTACAGTGACGCGATATTCTTCTCTCAATAATTGCTTTGCTAAAGCGTGGCCAAGCCAACCACAACCTATAATCGCAACATTTTTTACCATCGTATTCCCTTAATTTATTAACGATTCTTTTGATGATATTCTTTAATTTTACTGACAACGTCTGTTGAAATAGTATTAGGAACTGGTATAGAAAGATTATACTGTAATATTTTCCAACCATCAGACGTCAACTTAAGCACACCAGATCCCCGACATTCGCCATAGTGACTATTGTCGAGTAACTCGTCAAAAAACGCCAATTGTTCGCTATTATTTACTGATGCAATAAGCGTAATATTTCTTTGACGAGATTTATAGCGCCAACCTTGTCCTTGACTGAAATAAGGAGTAACAAACTCAGTAAATTGTTTTTTTGTCCAGCGCTCTTGACCATCAGTGCCTAAAAATACGGCTTGTTCATCAAGTAAATCAAGATAAATTTTTTGGTCAGCATCGCCAGCAGCTTGATGAAAAGTATCTAGCACTTTATCTATGTCGCTGTTTGCAAATACACTGGCGTTAAAAAGACAGAGGCCTATAAGACAAACTATAATTTTTATCATGGTATCAAATCCTAAATTTGGCTCATTTTGGTAGAACAAAATATAAGCCATTAAAAGTTGCGGCTACCTTTTCTCCACTCATTACCTGAACTTCAACGCAGAGTTTTATTTTCTGCTTGGTCACTAAGTTATCAATATTGCCAGAGCTTAACGAACGTCCTGTTTTTGCAAAAGCTATTCCTGCTATTGGGCTATGATATCTAATCTTGGCATCAGCTAACACTATATTTCCCATAAGATTTTTCTGTTCCATTAACAAATAAACCCAGCCCCATCCCGTTAATGTTGCTAATGTGTAGATACTGCCCGCAAACATAGTATTGTGTAAATTTTTATTAAAAAGCTCATCACAAGTCGTGACTAAATTTTGTTGATCGTAATAACCAACCGTCACTTTCATCGCTTTGCTCATTGGTATAGTGCTATGCCAAGTATTTTGCAGTGCTGTTGATAGTTCATTATAATGAAAATCATCGCTTACCAGCGTTTTTTCCATATTGAAATGCTTAATTTTATTGAATAATAAGTGCGAAAAGCCAATGTTTTTATAAGATTGTTTTTCATAGAAGCTGATCGCTTGTTCTCGCGCTTTCAAAGAGAGCTTAGTGACACCTAAACGACTCGCAAACTGTTCAAGGGCGAGTATTAACTGCTGCCCTAACCCTTTGCCCTGAAAATCATCAGCAACCGCCATATAACGAATTTGCCCTGCTAACAAGCTACAAAAGTGAAGACGGGCAACAGCGATAATATTACCTTTATCATCAAAAATGGCTCGATGAATCGCTTGTTTTTCCAAGTCATCTTTTTCACTTCCTTGTTTTTGTTGTGATGGTTTACGTAATATTGTCCAGCGTAAGTGGTAGTATTGGTCAAATTCTTGCTGGCTTATGGGTGCTCGACACTCAAACATTGGTTATGCTTACCTATAACAATTAAAAAGATTCGTTCGTATACGCTATTATGAAATTAGTTAAAAATATCCAACAGGGTCAATTAAGTTACTACACGCAAAATGATGATTCCATTTCGGTGAGTGAAAACCAACACTATCGTTGGTTAGCTTTTGATAATGTCGTACAAAGCATGATGCTAAAGCGCAAGCCCTCACAGCTCACATTTCCTCATCAAATCAGCTTATTATCACCTTTACTTTTTTTTCGCCCTAAAAAAGTTGTGGAATTTGGCTTAGGTGGTGGTAATTTAGCACGATTTTTATTGCATTATTTACCTGATTTAACCTTACACACCATTGAATATTCACAAGAAGTTATTGAATGTTTCGAACGCTTTTTTAATCCACAAGCTACCAAGGTTAATTTGCATCATTGCTCGGCACTAGATTGGCTTCATCACCATAAAAAAATGAAACCTGATTGGTTTATTTGTGACATTTACCATAAAAATCAATCTATTAACGACTCATTGATTTTAACCAAAAATATCTTAAAAAAAGTGGACGAGCAAGCTGTTTTATCACTTAACTTGCCAAGCCCATCAAACGAAGAAATTAATTATTTTCTCGCCGAGTTAAAAGTACTCGCTCCAACTAAACAGCTAGTGTACTTTCATATTCCTCATTACTTAAATGTTATTATTCATTTACTGCCCTACGATATGTTAAGTCAAGCTGAAGAGAGCTTACTTGCTAACACCGTGCTACCCGCGAGAACATTTAAACGCTGGCGTAAATATTGGCGACATGGCATGCAATAGTTTATTGCGCTTAGCAAGTGAGTGTAAAGGTAACGGGACCATCATTCACTAGTGCTACTTTCATATCAGCACCAAACTCGCCCGTAGGCACGGCAAAACCATGACCACGCAATTGTAAACAGAAATAATTATATAGTGGGATGCTGACTTCTGGTTTAGCTGCAGAAGTAAAGCTTGGACGCATACCTGAACGCGTATCGGCGGCTAGTGTAAATTGTGAAACAACTAAAATTTCTCCGTCAATATCGCTAACATTTAGGTTCATTTTTCCTACTTCGTCTTCAAAGATACGATAACCTGCAATCCGTTGCGCTAATCGTTTCGCTTTAGTTTCGTTGTCGTCAGGCTCAATGGCAAGTAACACTAAAATCCCTCGATCAATTTTCCCTATTACTTGTTGATTAACCGTAACGCTTGCTTGTGAAACTCTTTGAATAACTGCGATCATTTTATTGCTCGGCTAGAAAATTTGCCATAGTATCGCTCGCTCGACAAAATGCATCAATAGTTTGTCGCTCAAAACCACTATGTCCTGCACAAGGCAAAATTTGTAATTGCGCGTTATCCCAAAATTTAGTCAGTGAAAAAGCATTATCAAGCTGACAAACCATGTCGTAACGGCCATGAAGAATAATCGCAGGGATCGCGGTTAGTTTATCAATATTTTCTAAAATGTAATTCTCATTGATAAAACAATCTTGAGTAAAGTAATGACTTGATACCTTTGCCATGCATAGAGCTTGATGGGCGTCATCAACATGCGCCAGACCTATATGGTGATGCTCAAGGGTTGATAACCTTAATTCCCATAATGTCCAAGCTTTACTGGCCGAGATCACCGCAACCTCATTACTTGAATTGAGTACTTGGTGGTAACCTGACAGTGGAGAATGTTGTAGCTCGGCTGGTAAGTGTTCAACAAATTCTTGATAGTACTCTGGGAAAAAGTTTTTTGCCCCCTTCTGACTGTAAAGCCATTGGTATTCAGATCGAGTCCCGAGGAATACACCACGTAAGATAAAAGCTAAGATTTTATCTGAATGAGCGATACCATAGGTTAGTGCTAAAGTTGTTCCCCATGAGCCACCACAAATTAACCACTGTTCAATATTTAGGTGTTGACGAATAACTTCGATATCGTCAATTAAATGAACGGTGGTATTATCTAGTACGGACGGAGAGGGCTTTGAGCGCCCACAACCTCGCTGATCAAATAAAATAATACGATACAGTTCAGGATCAAAATAACGCCGATGGTTCTCGCTTGAACCGCTACCAGGACCACCATGAAGGTATAACACAGGTATTCCTGTTGGGTTACCCGACTGCTCAAGATATATTTGATGCTGCCCCCCAACAGGTAACAACTCTTCAGAATATGTTGCTATTTTAGGATATAAAGACCGTGACATGTATTTACTCTGTTTATTGAGACCATAAATAATATTATGGCGCAAAATATTAAAAACTGTCAGTTTCAAACAAGCCTTTATAAATTAACTTATCTGATGCTTATCTAAGTGTTCTCTTTGGTGATCTTCTGGTTTAAAATTTTCTAAGCTGACCGTAAACAATGCACCGAAAAGCACGACTAGCCAAGATAAATACACCCATAAAAAAAGAATCGGAATACCCGCTAGAGCACCGTAAATAGCTTCATAAGAAGGGAGTTGCGTGATATAAAAAGCAAAGCCTTTTTTTGCAACTTCAAATAAAAGTGCCGCTAATGTTGCACCAAACAAGGCATGTTTAAGCGGTACCACTTTATTAGGCACCACCATATATAAAATAAGGAATGCGCCAATCGAAGCAAAAATAGGCAAAGCTCTTAACGCTATATTGGTAAGGCCGAAAACGTCATAATTCCCTATCGATATCAAAGAAACAATATATGAAGTTGCCGCTATACTACTACCCATTAAGACAGGTCCAAGAGTCAGTACCATCCAGTACATAGAAAAAGCGGTAACAATGCGTCTTTTGGTTGTGACCCGCCAAATTTTATTTAAGCTGGTGTCAATGGCAGAAATTAGCAATAGGGCAAATAAGAATAAAAAACTAATGGCGATAGCTGACATCTCTGAAGCATTCGTGACAAAACCGGTAATATGTTCTTTAACCACATCACCCGCAGCAGGCATAAAATTTTGATAAACAAAATTTTCAATAATTTCTTTAATATCAGTAAAGATAGGAAAAGCGGTCATAACTGACAACATGACTACAATCAAAGGCACCAGCGACATCAGGGTTACATAAGATAAGTAACCGGCAGTAATGTGTATTTGCTCTTTTAATATTCTATTGATAAAAAACAAACAAAAGTGCCAAATAGTCTGACTTTGCTGGTTGTTTTTAATGCTTTTAATCCAGTTCATTACAAATTAGTTATTATCTTATGGTGTACAATATATTATGATAATTGCTAAGCAAGTGATAGTGATAATAATCGTAATAAAATTTAACGTAGGAGTAATGATGTCTAATCAAGGTTCAGGTGGTAATGTTTTAGCGGCAATATGTAGTTTTTTTATTGCAGGTTTAGGTCAATTAGTTCAAGGGAGGATCCTCGCAGCAATCCTGTTTTTCCTGTTAACCTGGGTTAACTACACATTAGCAGCGACAGGAATCTTATTCTTTATGGCGGTTCCTGGTCTTATTTTTCATCTGTGGGCAGTCATCGATGCTGCTCGCTATAAAGGTAGGAACTAATGAATAAGATTACAATTAAGGTCTCGTTATTTTTTCTTTTACTGTCAATAGTCGGCTGTCAATCTGCTTACTATTCGGCCATGGAAAAAGTAGGTAAACATAAACGTGATATATTGATCGATCGTGTTGAAACTGCTACTGAGTCACAAGAGGAAGCAAAAGAAGAATTTAAAAATGCCTTAGAACAGTTCTCTGCATTAGTAAATTTTGATGGTGGTGAACTGCAACAACAATATGAAATAAGTAATGATCACTATCATACGAGTAAAGTTGCTGCTGAGGATGTAACTGCTCGTATTAATTCAATTGAAGCTGTCGCTGAAGCTTTGTTTAATGAATGGAATAGTGAATTAGAACAATTTACTAATCAATCATTAAAACGTCAAAGTCAATCGCGTTATAACGAAACACAAAATCGTTATACTTCAGTGATTGAATCAATGCGTAATGCGGAGAAGAGAATGCAACCTATTCTTGATGCGCTTAAAGATAATATGCTTTATTTAAAACATAATCTTAATGCGCGAGCTATCGGTGAGCTTAAAACAGAATATAAATTAATTGAACAAGATGTTGAACGCTTAATTAACGAAATGAACAATTCAATTAACAAATCACAAACATTCATAAAATCACTTAAGAACCCTTAGTACAAAAGGAGCACTTTTATGAGTGTCTGCTTAGTACTGGTGAGTGATAATAGATGGTAGCTTGTTTATGTTAAATGAGCCGCCATCAACTTAATGACAGAGACTTACTCTTTATTGGTAGGGTTTTATGTTGCTGAGATTATAAGTTATAACGTGTCATTACTTGATCTAGCGTGTGAAAAGGGGGGATTAGCAAAAACATCACTTCGATCTTGGTTTTGGTTAATAGCAGTAAGTAAGCTTGACAGCTCTCTTATTTGACTCGGACCCGCTCGGCCTTCTTCAAAAAGTTGACTTAATCGTTGTAACACTTTGAGTTGCTCTGGAGACATTTCGAAATTCCCTTTCTTAATAATATTCTTTAAAGATACCGCTTGGTCGTTATGAAGCCGTGGCATGTTGGTGGTAAATAGCGACTTGTACCGGCAAAACTATTTCCCTGCCATCATCGATGTACTCTTGATAAAGGACTTTTAACTCTCTGCGTTCGATAACGTTAGCTTTATCAGCAACAGCTTTTTCAAATAGATCATTTAAACGAGTTAATTTTCTCTGCTCCATAATAAGTTTGCTCCCTGCACCGTTACTTTCAAAGTTCACATGCAACTAATCGTATCACTAAAACTAATATTCACCAGTGAGGTGTAATGATTAGCGTCAACTCAACATTTAGACATAACTGACTCACTTAATTAATTTTCATTAAAAAACAATAGATTAAAACACAGTCATCCACTTTATTAACCGTGTATTGTGTTACTTCCTATATATTTTTAAGACATGTCTTACGCAATATTACGTTTAGGCTTACTCAAATTTACTGACAAAAAAACCAGCCGAAGCTGGTTTTTATCAATCGTCTAGATAAGAGGCTTATTTAGGACGAGTATCACGCTTACGTTCATTTTCTTTTAAAAGCTTTTTACGAATACGAATGCTCAGTGGTGTAACTTCAACTAGCTCATCGTTATCAATAAACTCAAGCGCTTGTTCAAGTGACATAACGATAGGCGGTGTTAACGTTTGTGCTTCATCAGTACCTGATGAACGAACGTTAGTTAACTGCTTACCTTTAAGAGCGTTTACTGTTAAATCGTTGTCGCGGCTATGAATACCAATAACTTGACCTTCATAAATATCAACACCGTGTCCGATCAACATACGACCACGTGATTGTAAGTTGAATATTGCATTCGTTAATGCTTTACCTGTTGCATTACCGATCATTACACCATTTTTACGCTGGCCAATATCGCCACCTTTATGAGGTCCGTATTCAAAAAATGTATGATAAATTAAGCCAGAACCTGACGTTAATGTCATGAATTCAGTTTGGAAACCGATCAAACCACGACTTGGCATGATGAAGTCCATACGAATACGACCCGTTCCATCAGGTGCCATATCTGTTAATTCAGCTTTACGAACACCCATTCTTTCCATGATAGGTCCTTGATGCTGCTCTTCAACATCAATAGTCACGTTTTCATAAGGTTCTTGTATTTGACCATCAATTTCACGAATAATAACTTCAGGACGTGATACCGCTAACTCAAAACCTTCGCGACGCATGTTTTCGATTAAAATGCCTAAGTGAAGCTCACCACGACCTGATACTTTAAATTTATCAGCATCAGGAAGTTGCTCAACACGTAAAGCAACGTTGTGAATTAATTCTTTGTCTAAACGGTCTTTGATGTTACGTGAAGTAACATACTTACCTTCTTTACCACAAAATGGTGAAGTGTTTACTTGGAAAGTCATATTGATAGTAGGTTCATCAACAGATAATGCTGGTAAGCCTTCAACTTCTGTAGGACAACAAACCGTATCTGATATTTTTAACTCGCCTAAACCAGTAATAGCAATAATATCGCCAGCAAAACCTTCTTCGATATCAAGTCTTTCTAGACCTAAGTAACCAAATACTTTACCAACTTTAGCGTTATGGATCTTGCCAGTTGCTAATTTAATCGTTACTTGTTGGTTTGGTTTAACAGAACCACGAGTAATACGGCCAACGCCAATTACACCTAAGTAAGAGCTGTAATCAAGTTGAGATATTTGCATTTGGAATGGACCATCTGGATCCGCTGTTGGTGCAGGCACTTCTTTAAGAATAGTATCAAATAAAGGAGTCATGTCTGTGCCGGTTACGCCTTCTTCAAGCGAAGCCCAACCATTGATTGCTGAAGCGTAAACAACTTTAAAGTCAAGCTGTTCATCTGTAGCGCCAAGGTTGTCAAACAATTCAAAAACTTGGTCCATAACCCAATCAGGACGAGAACCAGGCTTATCAACTTTATTAATAACAAGGATTGGCTTTAAACCTTGAGCAAACGCTTTTTTCGTTACGAAACGCGTTTGTGGCATAGGGCCTTCTTGTGCATCAACAATAAGTAAAACCGAATCTACCATTGACATAACACGCTCAACTTCACCACCGAAATCAGCATGGCCAGGAGTATCTACGATGTTTACACGGTAACCGTTCCAGTTAATAGCCGTATTTTTAGCTAAGATTGTGATACCACGTTCTTTTTCGATATCATTCGAATCCATCGTGCGCTCTTCAAGACCGCCGCGGGCATCAAGGGTACCTGATTGTTCTAATAATTTATCAACCAAAGTTGTTTTACCATGATCAACGTGGGCTATGATGGCAACATTACGTAATTTATCTAACACGGGTTTTACTCACTTCTTGCAAGACTTTTTCATCAAAAGAATATAGGGCTATAATTGGGCGCGAATTATACAGCAACGAAGTCAACAAAGACAGCAACAAATATTTCAGCTCCTATTAAATTCTCCATACACGAATCGTAATGCCCTGTTATACTCTTAAGCACCAACAACCAGCAGGCGCACCAATTTAGCGCAGCTCACGCACAGTAGTGGTGCAAGCAGGCTTTAGTAAATAAGTTAACACCTTATATATAAAGGCTTTATCTATTGGCATGAATTTCGCTTTATGCCCATCATGCGAAATGCAAACGTATTTTATTTTAATGACACTGGAGACTTTACATGTCACAAGCCGTATTAGATTTAATCAAAGACAACGATGTTAAATTTGTAGACCTACGTTTTACTGATTCAAAAGGTAAAGAGCAACACGTTTCAATTCCTTATCACCAAGTAAATGAAGACTTTTTTGAAGACGGTAAAATGTTTGATGGTTCTTCTATTGAAGGTTGGAAAGGTATTAATGAATCTGACATGGTAATGATGCCTGATGCTGATTCAGCGGTATTAGATCCTTTTACAGATGCAGTAACATTAAATATTCGTTGTGATATTTTAGAACCAAGTACAATGCAAGGTTACAGCCGTGATCCTCGTTCAGTTGCTAAACGCGCTGAAGAGTACTTACGTAGCACAGGTATCGCTGATACTGTATTAATTGGTCCTGAGCCAGAATTCTTCTTATTTGATGATGTACGCTTTAGTACTGATATGAGTGGTTCTTTCTATAAAATTGATGATAAAGAAGCCGCTTGGAATTCAGGTACTGAATACGAAGAAGGCAATATGGGTCACCGTCCAGGCGTTAAAGGCGGTTACTTCCCAACATCTCCTGTAGATTCATCACAAGATATTCGTTCAGCCATGTGTTTAGTTATGGAAGAAATGGGCTTAGTTGTTGAAGCGCATCACCATGAAGTAGCAACGGCTGGTCAAAACGAAATTGCATGTCGCTTCAATACCTTAGTTAAAAAAGCTGATGAAGTTCAAATATACAAGTATGTTGTTCATAACGTTGCTCACGCTTACGGTAAAACAGCGACTTTTATGCCTAAGCCATTAGTTGGCGACAACGGCTCTGGTATGCATGTTCATCAATCACTTGCTAAAGACGGTGTTAACTTATTCGCTGGTGATAAATACGGCGGCTTATCTGAAATGGCGCTTTATTATATTGGCGGTATTATTAAGCATGCTAAAGCATTGAATGCTTTTACTAACCCAGCTACTAACTCTTACAAACGTTTAGTTCCACATTTTGAAGCGCCAGTAATGCTTGCATATTCTGCACGTAACCGCTCTGCATCAATTCGTATACCGATTGTTCCATCACCAAAAGCAATGCGTATTGAAGCTCGCTTCCCTGATCCAGCAGCAAACCCATATTTAGCTTTTACTGCTTTATTAATGGCTGGTCTTGATGGTATTAAAAACAAAATTCATCCTGGTGATGCGATGGATAAAGATTTATACGATTTACCAGCAGAAGAAGCTGCAGCTATTCCACAAGTAGCAACATCACTTGAAGATGCTTTACAAAGCTTAGAAGCCGATTATGAGTTCTTAATCGCTGGTGGTGTTATGGATAAAGATATGATTGATGCATACATTGCTATTAAACGTGCTGAATCACAACGTGTAAACATGACAACTCATCCACTAGAGTTTGAATTATATTACAGCGTATAATCTCGACTATATGATTAAATGAAAAAAAAGCTCACTTCGGTGAGCTTTTTTGTGGCAAATAGACGATTAATTATATAAGTTTAAGGTAAGTATCTTAAGTTGAGCTAAATTTTTGCGTTATTCTTTATTGTTATTAACTTTAATTATCACATTACTTAGTTGTAATACCTTTGCGACGGCAACCAAAATTTATGTTTGGAGAAGTGATGATGGTATCTTAGTTTTTTCTGACAGCCCTCAAACTGGTGCGGAAGAAGTTGAAATAAGAGAACCCAATACTGCCTCTTCTGTTGATACCTCAATGCTAGATTTAACACCAAAAATTATCAAAGATGATTACCAAGTTGAAATCAACCAACCTAAACAAAATGCCACGGTTAGAGACAACACTGGCTCTGTTTACATAGCAGGTAGTATCAAACCTATCTTTAAACAAGGCTTAGCTATTCAACTTTTTTTAGATGGTAAACCCCATCAACCTCCGCAATCTCACTCAATGTTTGTGCTACGAAATATAGATCGCGGCGAACATATCATAAAAATGCAATTACTTAATGAAAAAGGCAAGATAATTGCATCGTCAAAACCTATAACCTTTTATATGCATAGAGCATCGGTTAATAACGCAAATTAAGTAGCATTTGCTGCAACTTGCACCAAATGTAACTACATTACTATTTTGTCGCACTACATCAGTGCAAAAGGTTTTTATGTCTAGCAACAGCAGTAGAGATCAACAATTAAAATTTAGCTACCAACAAAAGCTGCCAAATCAGATGGTTACAGCACTTGTAGTGCTAGATAATAAATTAACGATTAAATATGTTAACCCTGCAGCAGAAGCGCTATTAGTTAAGAGTTTTAACAAGCTGTGCAACTTACCAATAACAACAGTCTTCTACAATTCTCCGATTAAAAAGGAACGTTTAGAGCAGCTGCTGACTTCAGGCCAAGAATTTAGTGACAGTGATGTCACCATTGAATTTTTTGATCACAGCCGTATTACCGTGGAAATAACAGCCTCGTCTGTTGAATTCAGCAAACAGCCACATATTATCTTAGAATTCAAACAGATTGATCAGCAAAAACAAATGAGTATCGAAGCATTTCAACACCAGCAATGGGAGTCGTCTCGAGATTTGATACGCGGGCTTGCTCATGAAATTAAGAATCCATTGGGCGGTCTTCGTGGCGCTGCACAATTATTAAGTAAAGAATTGACGCAAGAGCAACAAGAATATACTGAAATGATTATTGAACAAGCCGACCGTTTAACTAATTTGGTTGATAAGCTTTTAGGCCCTAATCAATTACCTCAGATGGCAGAACAAAATATTCATATTGTCTTAGAAAAAGTTTTTAAGCTGATTAATTTTAACAACCCTAAAAATATTAAATTTATTAGAGACTATGACCCCTCTATTCCTGAAATAAGTTTTGATCAAGATAAGCTTCAACAAGCTGTTTTGAATATTGTTAACAACGCCGTTCAAATTATTGATGAGGGTTGTAACATAACCCTAAAAACAAGAGCCGCTAGTAATAAAACCATTAATGGAAGACGGGTAAAGCTCTGTGTTCAAATCAGTGTTATTGATAATGGCCCTGGTATTCCAAAAAAGATTCAAGACACTCTATTTTACCCTATGGTATCTGCACGCGATAACGGTACAGGTTTAGGCTTGTCTATTTCACAAACCTTAGTGCAACAGCACAAGGGTAAATTATCTTGCTATAGCCGACCGGGTCATACTGAGTTTTTAATTTTACTGCCTTTACAAGAAGAGAATAATAATGAATGTTGAGCAAGTTTGGATTGTAGATGATGACAGTTCTATTCGCTGGGTGTTAGAAAAAGCCTTATCAGGAGCAAATATATCTGTAGCCTCTTTTGAGAAACCTGAAGACTTACTCATCGCCCTAGAGCATCAACAACCAGAAATAATAATTTCTGATATAAAGATGCCAAATATTGATGGTATGACTTTACTTAGCCGTGTTAGTGAGAATTTCCCTAACCTACCGGTGATCATAATGACTGCACATTCTGATCTCGATAGTGCTGTAAATGCCTATCAAGGTGGGGCATTTGAATACTTACCTAAACCTTTTGATACTGACGAAGCTATCTCTCTAACAAAACGGGCGCTAACACATGCTCGAGAACAAAGTGCTAAACGTAAGCATTCTATAGTAGCACCTGATCCTGTTGGGATAATTGGTGCGGCTCCAGCTATGCAAGAAGTTTTCAGGGCAATTGGACGACTATCACGTTCGAGTATCAGTGTACTCATTAATGGCGAGTCTGGTACAGGTAAAGAGCTTGTTGCACATGCGCTTCACACGCATAGTCCACGATCGAATGCTCCCTTTATTCCCTTAAATATGGCTGCAATACCAAAAGATTTAATTGAATCAGAGTTATTTGGCCATGAGAAAGGTGCGTTTACTGGCGCGAATGCCGTAAGACAGGGTCGCTTTGAACAAGCGCATAAAGGAACCTTGTTTCTTGATGAAATTGGCGATATGCCTTTAGATATTCAAACACGTTTGTTACGTGTGCTCGCCGATGGACAATTTTATCGCGTTGGTGGTCATTCACCGATTAAAGTTGACGTAAGGATCATTGCGGCTACACATCAGAACCTAGAAGTTCAAGTCAGTAATGGTGATTTTCGTGAAGATCTATTTCACCGTTTAAATGTCATTAGAATACAGTTACCCAGTTTACGTGAACGCAAGGAAGATATTGAACAGCTTATTAATCATTTTTTACATTTAGCAGCAAAAGAATTAGAGGTTGAACAAAAAACCCTGCATAAAGCCACTCTTAGTTATTTACAGCAATGTGCGTGGCCAGGAAATGTTCGTCAGCTTGAAAATATTTGTCGTTACTTAACGGTAATGGCAAGTGGTAAAGAAATTATATTAGATGATTTACCGAGCGAACTTGCTGAGAACACATCATTAACAAACCCTACTGCAGAAGCTTCATCATGGCCAGTTGCGTTGCAAGAGTGGGTTGATGAGCAATTAGCCAAAGGGAATAACAATATTATTGATACCGCTTTGCCTGAATTTGAGAAAATACTATTAGAACGTGCGCTTCATTATACACAAGGCAGAAAGCAAGAGGCTGCTAAAAAATTAGGTTGGGGAAGAAATACCCTAACAAGAAAGTTAAAAGAGCTTAATATGTAAAGACATATGTGAAGGTAGCTGTTTAGCTACTTTCACATGTATCACTGATACACTGTTTACAACTGTTACATAATTTCAAGTTAATGATGTGGGCAGCTACAATCAAACTTGCGCCAATCACAATAAAGAATGGCTGAATATCTTCTGAAAAATCATGCTTTATCCAGTAAATACCAACGCCTAAAAAAAGTAAGTAGAAAGGGTAATATTTTCTATGGTATTTTTTAAAACCGGAAAACAAGGCTAAAGTACCTAGTGCAGCGGTCATTAATAAAAATACATGTTCCCATGCATGGTCAGCTAAAAAGCTTAATCCTAGTAAAGGCAGTGCCGGTAACAATACCGGTAATAAGATACAATGAAGCGCACAAAGTGATGTTGCGGTTATTCCAATACGATCAAGCACTTTATACTCCCCTTACAATTAGATAATAATTACTGTTAAAAGTGGATAATATCACAATTGATATAGTATCACAAAACTTTTAAGCGCGTTCTATCGGAAAAGAAATTACATCCTCAATAGCACTTTTTTCTAGCGCGATCATCATTAAGCGGTCGATACCTAAAGCTACTCCTGCACATTGTGGTAGCCCTGATTGTAGAGCTTTAATAAAGTTCTCATCTATATTTTTAGTAACAAGTCCTAGTTGTTGACGTTTACTGTTATCTTGTTCAAATCTTGTTATTTGAATATCAGCATCTGTTAATTCATTAAAGCCATTTGCTAACTCAACGCTCTTAAAATAGCATTCAAATCTTTGGGCGACACGGTTATCTTCAACACATTCTTTAGCTAAAGAAGCTTGCGCAATTGGAAAATTATAGACAAAGCATGGTCGAGATAAGCCAATATTCTTTTCTATAATTTCTGAAAAGATAAACTGTAGTAATAAGTCACAATCATCTGATTCATACAACCAATCTGCGGCTTTACCCTGTAACTCGATAACCTCATATAATTGATTAAAAGTTGCTGTTAAAGGATCTATACTGACGAATTTAATGAATAAATTTTGATAGGATATTTTTTCAGATTTTGGCGTTTTTACGACTGTAGATAATAGTTCATCAACTTCAGCCATTAAATCGTGTTGATCAAAACCTATACGGTACCATTCTAATAGGGTGAACTCAGGATTGTGATAACGGCCTGAATCTTCATGACGAAATGCTTTACAGATTTGGAAAATACAGCCATAACCTGAAGCAAGTAGTCGTTTCATATGAAACTCAGGTGAAGTTTGTAAATATAGTTGTTGAGATTGATTTATATCGCTGTTATCTAAATAGTTGTATTGGGTGCTAAAGGCATCAAGGTAAGGGTCTGTTACTGTTCCCATAGAGAGTGATGGTGTTTCAACTTCGATAACATTTTTATTTTTAAAAAAATCTCTGATCTCATTAATAACACTTCCTCTAGACTTAGCTACTTCCCACTTCATTTACGTACACTACTTAGAATAAAAAATATAATTCTATAGAGTATATACGAAAAGCTAATCATCTGAGAAGTAGACAGATAACTATAAGAAATATCTAAAGCGCTATATTGAAAAAGAGGGGAATAACTTTTCAACGCTATCGTATAATTGTTAGCGATGTACGTTCAATGAGTAAGTTACTTGGTGAGTCTCAATACTTAAAAAACTCACAAATAGCCTATAAAATGGTCGTATATTCTGATTGTACTTAAAATATTCACTGGTGGTTTAAGCGAGTTTGGCCTAATACCTGACCGTCAAGCAGATAGATCTTACGTTTTGCCATTTCAGCATAATCTATGTCATGAGTAACAACACAAAGTGTAGTCCCTTGATTATTTAAAGCCTCTAGTATTGCCATAACGTGGTCACTACTTTTAGAATCCAGATTCCCCGTCGGCTCGTCCACTAATAAAATAGCAGGGTCAACGACTAGGGCGCGAGCAATAGCAACACACTGCTGTTGGCCGCCAGAAAGTTGGGTGGGCCTACGCCTGGCCAGTGGGGCTATACCAACTACATCCAAGCAGTAATCAACTTTTTTATTTATATCTTCTTCACTAATAGGTTGCTTTGCATAACGTAATGGCAGGGCTATATTGTCGTATACGCTTAATTCATCTATCAGGTTAAATTGCTGGAAGATAAAGCCAATTTTCTTATTCCTGATTGCAGCAGTTTGTTCTAAAGTGAGGTTGCTGACATCAACACCTTCGAAAAAAAGCTTACCTGTAGTAGCAAAATCTAGCAGCCCCATAATAGATAGTAAAGTCGATTTCCCACAACCTGAAGGGCCAGAAATTGAAATATACTCACCTTGTTGGATTTCAAGGTCTATGCCTTGCAGTGCATGGGTTAGCATGTCATCGTTGCTAAACACCTTGTCTAATTTTTGCACTTTAATTATGGGTATTGTCATTGAAACGCTTAGTCTCCCTGTAATTTCGAAATAAAGAGATAGTCATAGGTGTCTATAAATCATAGTTTAAGCTAAAAATGTGCTTTTGTATTTACCAGCTTATTCTATAATTTAAGGTAAACGAATTAAGTTTACCTAAATGACTAACAATAAAAAAGGTGGGCCATGCCCACCTTTATTTTATAAAATCGCGTCACGTCCACGTGTATTATTAATTCATAGAGTTACGCTAAAATTTTAATTTTAAACATGACATTATTCAAAGTCATGAACTTAATCACTACCACGCAAACTAAATATCGCTGGCTTGTTAATGTATTGCCTTAAAGGCCAGTAACAGGCGAATAAAGTAACCATTATAATCAAGACTAAACTAGCCACTACCATAGGTAATGCTTGCCAAGTAATAAATGGTTGAATGTATTCACTCATTCCAATGTAAGCGATAGCAAACAATACGACACTACCGACAAAACCAATCAATACAGCTTTCGTATTATCGATAATTATCATTGAAAGCAAGTGTTTACGTGTTGCACCTATGGCCATGCGGGCGCCAAGCTCAAAGCGTCTAAGTTGAGTGCCGTAGCTCAAAATTCCATATAAACCTATGCCTGCCAGTAAAAATACCAAACTCGCTAAAACTGCAGTAGTAACGGCTGTAGTAATTTCAGCAAACAATCTTTGAGTTAGAATGTCATCAGCAGATTTATAACTAAAAACAGAATATCTAGAATCAACCGAGGACAATAATTTACCGAGTTGTTCACGACTAACAGTCTGACCAGGTTTAACCTTAAGCATAAAACTTTGGTTGCCTAGGTTATTGGGTATATAAGCTCTTGGAACTCCTATATCAGCATTGTCGCTTCCTATAGGTGTATCGTTAGGAATAGAAATGTCTTTTACAATACCCACGATTTTAAATGGCTCAGGGCGACCTGTCGATATTTGCAAACCAATGACATCACTATCAGCTTTCAACTGCTTAGCAAAGGCTTGGTTAACAATCATAATATTATTGCCATCTTTACGGTCTATTTCAGTAAAGTTGTCACCCTGTAATATCTGCTGCTCAATCATATTAAAATAAGTATGATCAATCCCATTAAAATAAGGAGTATACCTTTCATTATTACTAACATTGGTTAGTGCTCTAACATTAAAGCCATCAAGTGGTGATCGTGTCTGACTAATCGATTCTACTTGAGGAAGTGCTTCAAGTTTATCCATTATTTCAGCCATGATTGGAATCGCTTCTTCCTCAGTTGGAAATTCTGTCGATGAAAAGTTTAAAATTAAAGTAGAAATGTTATTTGTTGTAAAACCAATGGGTGCATTAATGGTTTTAACCGCATCTTTAAGTAAGCTAATATTAGCAAATACTAACACTGTTGCTAATGCTACCTGACTGGCAATTAACACCTGACGAATTTTTTTAGATACCTGTAAACCACTGCCCTTACCACTGCTTTGCAATGTGGTATTTAGTGCGCGGTAATTAATCATGCTGGTACTTAATTTTGCGAAAAACAATGCAAATACAACGGTAATTAACACTGCACTGCCAAAGGTTATCGGGTTAATAGATAACTCGCTAACCCTAGGTAATATAGCACCCAAATATTGTTGCATTACACTAAATCCGACTTTAGCAAGCACCAAGGCAATGATTATAGACATAAACATCAACAAACTTGTTTCAGCAAGCATGCCTTTAAATAAATGTTTTTTAGTCGCCCCAATCGCCGCTTGAATAGCCATTTGTCGTTGCTTTTCGGCCGTACGTGCCATAAACAGATTTGTGATGTTAAGACAAGCGATCAAAACTAAACCAATCACACCCGCTAACAGCTTTATCGCAATAGATTCACTATCACCGAGAATAATTTCTTTAACTGGGGTTACAATCATAACAATTGACCAACCCTTGAAAAAACCTATCTCAGCAACACCTTCTTGCCAACGATCACTTACTAAGGGAGTTAACAGTTGTTCTGCTTGGCTTTTACTCACATCATTTTTTAATTGACCAATAAACTTAAGACCACCGTTTATATTGCCAAAGCTTTGTCTCTGACCATTACCTGTCTGATTATAGTCCCATGGCATCCAAACTTGTGTTTCTCGTCCAATTCCGTTCAGTTCAGGTTCAACAAAATTTTCAGATAAAACGCCAACAATTCGGTAACTGATACCACTAAGGTTAATTTTTTGATTAAGAATATCAGCACTACTTTTATACTCTTTCTTCCAAGTATTATAGCTAAGCATTGCAACAGGATTATTAGTATCCATTGCTTCACTTGCTTCAAACATTCGACCCATTGCCATTGGAGATGCTAAGATCTGGTGCAATTCAGGTGTTACATATGCTGTATTAACAAGCGGTTGACTGCTGTGAGAAATAATAACATCTTGCCCATAAATCATGATGGCAGCTTGTTCAAATGCTTCTTTACTCTTGTATAAGTGCACTAATCCAGGATAGGTATAAGCAACACCTTTGGTTTCTTTTTCAGCGCCAATAAGTTTATGTTGAGCGACAAAAAGTCTGTCTTGCTCTGGGTAAGGTAATGGCTCAACTAATAACAAATAGTTTAATGTTACAGCACATAGCAAAGCGCCTAAAGTAATACCCATGGTCATTAATACGGTTAATACAAAGCCAGGTTTCTTTTTCAGACTGGCCCAAGCTTGTTTATGTCGAAAAATTAATTTCCTCATACTGCCACCTTTAATGCTTCATCTTTGACAATTTGCCCATCAAGCAATCTAAGTTGAATATTAGCCATGTCAGCGTAACGCGCATCATGTGTAACCATACAAATAGTCGTGCCGTTTTTATTGAGTTCAGCTAATACTGCCATTACAGTGTCACCACTTTGTGAATCAAGGTTACCTGTTGGCTCATCAACGAGTAATATTGCAGGATCGGCAACCAATGCACGAGCAATAGCAATACGCTGTTGCTGTCCACCCGACAACTGGTTAGGTTTATGGTCAGCTCTATGGCTCATTTCTACCATTTTTAAACAGGCTTCAACTCTTGCTTTAATAAATTCGTCTGTTGGAAGTTCTTTTTTATATTGTAAGGGTAACGCCACGTTATCAAACACAGAGAGTTCATCAATGAGATTAAATGATTGAAAAACAAAACCTATTTTTTCATTACGAATAGCAGCAGCTTCATCAAGAGTGAGTGAGCTGACGTCGAGCCCTTCTATTGTATAAGAACCTGAACTAGACATATCTAATAAACCCAATAGAGAAAGTAGCGTAGACTTACCACACCCTGACGGGCCTGCAATAGAAACATATTCTCCTGCACGAATAACAATATCAACGTCTTTTAATGCATGGGTTTCAACATCATCAGTTTCAAATACTTTACTAATACTCTTCATTTCAATTTTTATTTCAGACATATTCATTTTCCTTAAATGTGTGGGAATTTTTTAAATTATTTGTAATTAACGTTATTGACTAAATAGCATTTAAAAGCTGTCTATAGTCAGCTCTGAATTTTTCACAAGCGACAAATCAGACACAATAAAAATGTCATTAACTTTGCCTCCTTTAATTATTTGGATGTAACGACCGGCTTCTTTACCGAATTCTACTTTGGTTCTTATTGCTGCGTTATTTGAATCATCAAGTAGGAATAAACTTGAATTTGAATTAGCTAGACCGTTGACCGGACGTTCCATATAGGTAATGTTAGCTAAGGTCTCTGTAATGATAACGGCATCAACACTTAGTTGCGGGCGAGCACTCGCTGGCAGTTGGTCAGGTAACGCTATTTCAACTTCAACGGTATTGTCTACTACGACGGGATCAATGCGTGAAACGGTGCCTACAATTTTGTCTCGACGTGTATCAACAATAGCCTTTTGACCAATAAATATTTGTTGCGCTTTACTTTGAGGCACTCTAACTAAAGCAATAAGATTTTCGACGCTTCCTATAAGAGCAATTTCTTGTCCCGCTGCGAGGCTTTGACCCAACTCAACTGATAGGCGTTGTAATACACCATCAAAACCCGCTTTAACGGTAAGGCGTTCGAGTCGGTTTTGCGCGATATCTAACTGCCCTTGTTGTTGCATTATTTGTTCGTTCTGTATATTTATAGCTTCTTGATTAACTAATTTTAGAGCCGTAGTACGTTGTTTATGGATTTTGATACGCTTATTAAGCTGCGCTTCTTGAACAAAGCTTTCTTTATAATCAAGTACTGAAACTATGCCCGATTTAACCAAACCAGACTGTGCTTCTAGTTTAACTTTCGCTGTTTCGTAACGCGCCTCCAATTCTGCAAAATTGCCACTTTCGTTAAGAATCTCACGTTTTTGATTTAACTTTAGTTGTCGTAAGTTTGCTTTTTGTTGAGATAGCTCTCTAACTGCACTATCTACCTGTTGTTGTAATTCAGGATTAGCCAGTTGAATAATAATACTATCCGCTGTTACTAGAGCGCCAGGTTTAAGAACAATTTCCTGAACTGTGGCACTTGTTAGTGAAGTAATGAGTACCTGTTTATCACTGCGTAGTGCACCATATCCTTCGATTTCCACCTGTAAATCACCATGTTTTACTGTGCCAAAAAGCATGTCGTCACGCTTAACCGAAGTACCGCCAGTTTGAGTACTCACATACCAAGTCAGGGCAGCGAGCAAAAAAATCGCAACACCACTGTACACTGGCATTGATTTGAGTTTGCTTTGCTTGGTTTTTACTTTTTTCACATCCATTTAGGAGACACCTTGAATAAATATTTTCTAATAATTAATACTTATAGCGAAATTTGTGCCAATAAATATTAAGTAGTAATATCAATAAGATATATTTGTTTTTACATTATTTTATTATAAAGTAGACCGCTATCGAACTAAACGAACCGAATATGAACCAGGTATAGTGAAAGGTAAAAAAATTACACCCTCAGTAAAATATAAAACAATTGAAAAATTAATAAGAAGTGACGTACAGATTCAGTGATTAAAATAACTGATAAATATTTGTAGTAGAGTTAGTAGATGTAATTAAATTTTAAGATGCAATTGAAGGCAATGGGAGGGATATTGAAACAGTAACACCGGACGCATTAGTGTTGTTTATAAGTTCAATGGTGCCCTTGTGATGTTCTATAATATTTCGGCAAAAACTCAATCCTATACCCTGACCATTTTGCTTAGTTGAATACAATGGAACAAAAAGGTTATCTAAATTAGCAAATCCGTGACCGTTATCAACGACTTCAATTAATGATGTGTTTCCTTTTTCCCTAAAGACCAGTTTTATTTTCTCTCCAGGTTCAGAAGCCTCGTCGGCATTTTTAATCACATTTAACAAAACCTGTTCAATAAAAGCAGGATCAGCCCAAAAATTTTCTGTTTTTATTTCAATTTCAAAATCAATATCTTTAAGTAGTCTCTGAATACGTTGAGCGATATTAGTGACCGAAATCATTTGGCAATTTAAATGAAATGGTTTGGTGATAGAAGCATATCTACTGACAAATTCTTCCAAGTGCTGGCATCGTTCGGTGATAACATCTAGGGCTTTTTTTTCTCTTTCACCCTCTGCTTTTAAACTTAATCCTTGTGCTAATGCAGATACTGGCGTTAATGAATTACGAATTTCATGTCCGAGTACTCGAATAAGCTGTTGCCAAGCACTAAGCTGGCTTTGCCTCAATGCGGATTCAATATTAACAAAAACCATTAAATGATGAGTTTTACCTTGATCAATAAACTCGCTGTGGCGTATTTGCCATTTATTGTCACGTGGTTTTTCTTTGAAACGCCAATTATTATCTACATATTCAAGACCTAATAACCCTGGAGAGGAATTTCTAAAAATCTGCCACGGTTGGGGGAATAATTCATTAAAGGCTGTATTGGCATAAGTAAGTTGAGGTCGTTCATCAAAGACCATAATAGGGCTGTCAAGTTGTTCGATAAGTCGATAAACAAGGAAAATATGTTGATCGTAGCGTGACTTGAGTAATTGTAAATGAGAACTCAAATTTTTGAGATCTTGATGAAACTCTATGACCTTACCTTTAGTGAAAGCAGGTTTCGAATACTGACAATAATCATTATTACGAACAGCGTCAAGATGCATACTTGCACGTTTAAAAGCAATAATGGTTCTACTATATATGTAAGAGAATAATAAGAAAAAAACTGCAGCAACTCCAGTACTGGTTAAAACAATATTTAACGCTGTCCAATCCTGAATTATTCCAATAACCATCCACAAGCTTACTATAATAAAACTCGTGGTAATAAAACAAACTTGTAAAAGCTGCTCTAAGGATTTAAAGATAAATAATTTCATAAGATCGGACTCGTATTTTAAGACGGTATAACATTTCGATTTTAACTTTAATGCTACTACTGAATGTTTATACCGTGTTTTTCTAGTCGGCGGTACATAGATGATTTAGTTAACCCAAGCATTATCGATGCTTTAGGCACATTATTATGATTTTGTTCGAGTGCTTGTTCGATTAAAGTTTTTTCAGCCTGCTCTAGTGTCATCATAGGCAACCTATTGTTCTGTTTGATCATAGAAAGATGTAGATCTTCTGGTTCCAAGTTATCCCCCTGAGCTAACAAAACCGCACGCTCCATTAAATGACTCATTTCTCGGACATTACCAGGCCAATGATATGCTTCCAACGCTTTTATTGCTGAAAGTGAGAGGTTTAATTCTTCACGTTTATACTTTTTACCATGTTGAGTCATAAAGTGCTTTGCAAGAGGAGCTATATCTTGAAACCTTTCTTGCAACGATGGCACTCTCAACTCAATAGTATTAAGACGAAAATAGAGATCTTCACGAAAATCTCCATCTCTTATTAATTTGGAGATATCACCATTTGTAGCGCAAATAACTCTACTATCAGCAATCTGTGTTTGGCTAGAACCTAATACTTCATATTCCCCAGATTCCAATACTCTAAGTAATTTAGCTTGTTGCGAGTGGGGGATATTAGCAATCTCATCTAAAAAAAGAGTACCGTGTTTGGCAAGTTCAAAACGACCAATACGATTTTCTTTAGCATCTGTAAATGCGCCTTTTTTGTGTCCGAAAATTTCACTTTCAAATAAAGATTCTGAAATAGCGCCCATATTTACCGAAATAAATGCATCCAAAGCACGATTAGATTGTTGATGAATACGTTTAGCTAAATGACTTTTACCGGTACCGTTGTCACCCGTTAGTAAAATACTGGCATCAGTTGCAGCAACAGAATCTATTTGGTGTAACAATTTCTCCATTGATTCAGACCGCCACGTAAAATCTTGTTCCGTAACAGACTCTAACTGCTGTTTAAGCTTTTGATTCTGAACTTGCAGACCAGACATTTTTAGCTGTTGGCGAATAATTTGGATTAATCGTTGATTATTCCATGGCTTTTCAACAAAGTCACAAGCTCCAAGTCTCATAGCACTTACAGCAAGGTCAACATTAGACCAACCAGTCATGGCTATTACAGGGATAACAAAATCTGATTTACTTAACCAAGTTAAGAAACGTAAACCTTCCTCGCCAGAGGTAGTATCAAGTGAAAAATTCATGTCCAGTAAAATTAGATCGACACTGTTGTCAGCTAATATTGCTTGGGCATAGTGGTGATTTTCTGCTTCAAGTATCGAAAAACCTTGGTCTTCTAGAATAAAGGCTGCACTTAAACGGATTTCAGGGCTGTCATCGACAACCAGTATTTGAGGCTTAGACATCACTATTTATAATAACTCACTGACAATATGAATTAATATAATAAGTTGCCAACCATTATTGAACAAGACAAATATTGTTACTTTAAGTTAATCATATTTTACTTGGCTTATAAGAGAAAAATTCATACTTGGCGAATAATAAAACTTAAATAAATTAGTCGAAATCACCTACTAAGAAAATTTATAAAGTGCTAATAGTTATGGTTAGACCCCCAGATTGAGCAGCGAAATTGATGTATAAATATACTTATGTCTGTTTCCTCTGGAAATCGTGAGCATAATATTGGTAATAATTGATATTAAAATTAGGACCATTTTATGGCAGAAGTCTGTATTAGCAGAGTTTAATTTATCCAAAGGTGACAGCTTTAATAAAGCCGAAATATTGTGGCATAGTTAAATGTAATTGGTTGGCTTAGGTAAATGCAATTAGGCGGCAAGAATGCTAAAGATTGCCCCTTCTAATGAGAAGTGGTGAATGTCAGACTCTGACATGGGCATGTCGAACATAAGTCACACTACTGTTGTGGCTACTCCTCTACGGTATAAATACTGTGTTTTCAAACGTCAGAAAGCAAAAAACCCGTTACGTTAGTAACGGGTTTTTCTTAATTAGAAGCCAAGCAATGTCCTTCTCTCACATGGGCCTGTCGAACATGAGTCACACTACCGTTGACGCTACTGCTCTACAGTTATAAATACTGTATTTTTAAACGCCAGAAAGCAAAAAAACCGTTACGTTAGTAACGGGTTTTTGACGTGTAGGGATATACTAATGTCGCGTTGCCAAGGATGGCAAAGAGCGACTTAATTAGAAGCCTAGCAATGTCCTACTCTCATATGGGCATGTCGAACATGAGTCACACTACCGTTGACGCTACTGCTCTACGGTATAAATGCTGTCTTTTTAAACGTCAGAAAGCAAAAAACCCGTTACGTTAGTAACGGGTTTTTCTTAATTAGAAGCCTAGCAATGTCCTACTCTCACATGGGAACTCCCACACTACCATCGGCGCTACTGCGTTTCACTTCTGAGTTCGGAATGGGATCAGGTGGTGCCACAGTGCTATTGTCGCTA